>CAYOVG010000070.1:0-22589 GCA_964407285.1 uncultured Syntrophobacteraceae bacterium | reverse complement strand
TTCTACCATTTCCCAAGCTAAATTGCGAGCTTACGCCTACCCAGAATTGTCAAATAAAGAAATACGGTTTCACTTGTTCGGCCAATATTCTGATAGGGGCCCCATTCTTGGAGCCTTCTGAGATTGTTGCTGATAGTATCTCATCCATTCTGTGGGCTTTTGGGTCTGGAATTGATGACTGCATTGTATTTCCAGTGCATGTGAAGCCTTGGACTCATCTTTATTTGATGTTGGAGTATGGATTATACGCCTCTCCGTCACTCTGGACATTGGTAGAAGTGCTGCGGAGACTGCCTCCGGACTTGCTTGCTCACGTGCATTTGTCCTGGCATAAGAGTAGGGATGTTTATCCTCCTGGCTATAATCTAACGAGCCTTGCGCCAACAACTTGTGAACGGTGCTGCAGGTATGTCGAGTACCTATTGGATGAGTATGCCTCGTTTCCAGATAGACGTCTCAAATCCTTGAAGGAACTGCTTAGAGTCGATTGTGTTTGCAGGAAATCTTGGCGTGAATCATTGGACAGGACACCATCACTTCCCCTTCCAGCGCGGGTGGCCGAGAGTTACAAGATAATTTCGACGAATTTCATGGATGATGATTGGTGGGGGAAGCATGGAGAGTCTTTCACGTCTTCCATGTGCTCAGAGTATGAACGACTGGCAGATTAAGGTTCTATGTTGAAGCATATTGAAGCTCGATACAGAGGCAAGAGCTTTGATTCCCTATCATCTGTCCTATCGATGACAATCGATAGCAGAATAAAGGAACAGCTTCACCTTGAGTGCTTTACAGGCAGAAGTTTTGTTTGGAAGTGTAATCCTCTGGATTCAAGGTTATGGTTTGTACCCTTTGTGGATCCTGTAGACGGTTTGCTCCTTGCGCTTAATATGCTCAGAATTAAGGGACGAAAAAAAACCTTTACAGATAGTACTTCTTCAGACACGATACTGTCGATGATTGAGACTTGGCTTAGGAAGGGGCCTGTTATTGTTGGACCCTTGGATAAGAGCAAGTTGTGGAACAGGATTGAAGAGAAGTACTATCTTGGATCTGCGTATTTTTTATTGCTTATTGCGAAAAAAGGTGACTTGAACTATGTAGTACATGACCCTGAAGGATGTCCTTTTTTAAGCATTTCATCGATAGAACTTATGAATGCATTATCATCAATACCATACCAGTTTGGCATCTTCCAAGTTGAGAGTCCAGCTGAGGTGCGTCCAGGTGAGGAGTTAGTAGTTAGAGCATTTATCAATGGAATACAATTGGTCGCTGATGCAGTCCGGTGCAATCAGAGCGATGTAGATGCTATTTCAATTTTGCTTAATATCATTTCTAAAGATGGACTTAAGTCACGACATGAGGCGTCTTTGTCCTTTGCTTTACCTGCGTATGGACTGGCAGCAAACAATGTATTGAATCTTCTCTCCGATTTAAGTACGACAACTTTTTCTGATGAGTCTGGGATGAAAATGCATATCTTCGAAATGGAAAACTTATTATGTAGGCAGGTAATAGAGATAGCATATGCCTTGACATTTCTGAGAAAAAGGAACCATGATATGTTCATCAGTATACTGCAAGATATCCGACAAATAAGAGAGTGCTTAAATGACGCCTGTGAATACGCTTTATCTAAATTTGGATCTCGTTTAGTTATCGAAGAATTTACGTTGGCTGAAAATGAATAGACGACCTCCTAATCACCATATCCCGACAGCATTAGCGCTCACAGACTCTATACTGATGGAGGCAGCGCTATTATTTGGAACGCCGCTCTACGTTTATGACGACTTGATGATTGAGTCTCGATATTCGTTACTTTTATCTATTCTTCCTAAGAATGCTTCAATTTTCTATTCAGTTAAAGCTAATCCAAACCCGTTTATAGTTAAAAAGTATTTAGAACTTGGAGCTTCATTAGAAATAGCCTCTGAGGGCGAGTTAAGTATTTCATTTATAGCCGGTACAGAAGGAAAACATGTTATATTTGTAGGTCCAGGAAAGAAGTCAAATGAGCTTAAGAGAGCATTAGAGTCTCGTTTGAGTTTCATTGTAGCGGAGTCAAGCCGTGAGATTGACCGGATACAGAGTCTATCAGCGCTGAAAGACCAGCAAACGATGGTTGCATTTCGTGTTAATCCTGGCCGGGGCCGGGGTATGATTACTATGGGGGGTAGTACCCAGTTTGGTATGACACCTGAGTCAATAGCACAATGCGCTATGAGAAAAGACGATTATCCAAATCTAACATTTGCTGGTTTGCATGCATATGCTGGCACAGGTATTCTGAAGCTGGAGGACATCTTAAGAAATACAGAAATGATTCTTGATATATTTGTTGAAATCCAACGGAAAACCGGAATGAAGTTTAGCTTTTGCGATGTAGGAGGAGGATTTGGCATACCCTATTTCGAGAGGGACGTTGATCCAGAATGGAATATGCTTAAGGAACCACTATCCCGGCTTGTGACGATGTATTTATGTAGGTATCCATATACGGAAGTCTTTGGATTCGAGTCCGGAAGGTTTCTCATAGGACCGGCTGGTGTTTTTATAGCACGAGTAATCGATATAAAAAGGAACGGAGGGAAGACCTTTGTAGTGCTTGATGGAGGTACGAATGTTTTCAATGTTGATGCCCAGTACAGGGGGCATCGGGCATTTCCGATGAGGGTTCTGACTTCTAGAAAAGGAGAAGAGGAGCCTGTCACGCTGTGTGGCCCGCTTTGCACAACTGCGGATCAGATGGCCGTAGACATACTACTGCCTCGTATTTACCCTGATGATCTCATTGCTATCTACCAGGCTGGGGCATACGGACTTACAGCAAGTCCAGGGCTGTTTTTGAGTCATGGGTTTCCCGGAGAGGTAATGCTGCGCAATGGAAGTCTGCAGCGGATCCGGCAACCGCTAACACCAGCCGACTTGCTTCTTACACATTTAGCCCCATAGGCTCTTGTTACGACAGCGGGTATTCAGGCCCCATTACCTCCTATGGCTCCATCGAATTGTTCCTATCAGGCAAACACAATGTGTATTGCGGTGAATTTCACTTGTCCATTCGTTGTTTTTTTCTTTCTATGTGGATATTCAATCCTCTAACAGCATCAATAAGAGGAAAGACTTCCGATTTGGTTATTGAACTGGCCGGATGACTAAAAAGGATTTGATTAAGTTCCTCCAAAGATTCAACATTGAGAACGCAAATCGCCCCAGGGCGGTCAGCAAAATGATACCAGCTCTCCATCTTTCCTGATTCAGAGAGCTTGGAAAAGAACTCTTTGGTTTGCTTTAACGTTTCCACAATGTCCTCGGGATCAGCGCCACGGTCAGGTGGTAACCCTGTATCCATTACTAGAAACTTCATTTTGTCCTCCTCTTTGCTAGAATTATTTCAATTTACCCATCCTCCTCACTACACATAAAACAGATCTCCATTATTTACAATGGTTCTTCCTTCTTTATCAAGAATGATTCTGTTCTTTCAACTTCCTGTGCTATGCAAGGAGCCAACATCCAATAAGTGAAGGTACCGTCTTCATAGTAGTTATTCCATCCAGTTTTGGCATAGTACTCGTTAAATACAGATCCTTTCGGACACTTGACATAGACAGTCTCCTTACTTAGGGAGGCTAGCATGCTAAGAAGCAGTCCGGAACCTCTGGATGCATGATCTATTGCGAACTGGTAGAGAGAGAAGCCTTTCTTTTTTCTCTTATAGAAGCGTAGTGCTCCTATGATCTTGCCGTTATCTACCGTCACAACCATCATCCGCCTTCTTATAGCAGCTTTTATGCCTGATGGACATAAGAACTCAGGAGAATAGATCGCATCATTAGCTGGATCTAGATGTTCTTCGAAAAAGGATATGATACGATTTGTATCGCGGCTTTCCGCTAATCTTATTTCCATGTCTCATTTTCCAGAGAGATATGTGGGGACTACTTTAATACTCTAGCAGGTCCTATGGCCAGCACATCGAGTTCACTCCCGTAAAAGGTTCGCACAGCGTCTTCTACCGTGCATACAATCGGTTCTCCATGGACATTAAAAGATGTATTAATTATCATTGGAATCCCTGTTATTCTATAAAATTCTGCTATTAACCCATAAAATCGATTCGGGCAATTTCCTTTTGCTATAATTTGAGGACGGGTAGTGCCATCGACATGAGTCACAGCGGGGATACTGGCCCTTCTTCCTTGTCGAACGTCGAAAGCCATCGTCATAAAAGGCGAATGACAAGGATTGTACAGGTAATCAGACGCATACGCTTCAAGAATTGCAGGCGCCAGTGGTCTCCAGGGTTCCCTCCCCTTTATCTGGTTTAACCGCTCCCGCATTTGCTCAGAGCGGGGGTCACCTAAAATAGAACGTGCGCCCAATGCTCTTGGGCCGATTTCCATGCGCCCCTGGAACCATCCGACAGACAAGCCGAGAGAAATATCTTTAGCAACGATTTTCTCAATGTTTTCCATGATTTCGTGCTTAACTCTCAAGCGGTCCAATGTTTTGCATATCTCTTCATCATTGTAGCCAGGTCCCCAATTGGCATGGTACATAATAAATCGTGGATCTTTTCCCAGCTGCTTTCCTTGCCATAATGCAGCGCCCAAGGCGGCGCCGGCATCGCTGCTGTGAGGTGGTATGTAGATTCGCTTGCCAATTCTGCTCGCAGCAATCCGCCCGTTTGCCACGCAGTTCAGCGCAACTCCGCCGGCAAGGCATAAGTTATCGATTTGGGTGAGTCGTATTGCCCGGCTTGCAAGGTTTACCACTGTCGTCTCGATCTTCTTTTGTACAGCGTATGCGAGGTCCATGTGATATTGAGATATTTCGTTGGTAGTTTGCGGGCTGGCAGGAGGCCCGAAAAGGGTGATCAACTTTTCCCTATACGCGTGAGCATTGCCGGATCCATGTATGAAGAAGTCAGGATTAATCTTGTATGAACCATCTGGTTGACAAATTAGAACTTGGTCAATTTTCTTTCTAATAGATTCATTAGGTGAGCCGTAAGCTGAGAGTCCCATTAGCTTTCCCTCTTCGTACTCCGGTCGAAATCCCAAGAATTCGGTAAAGCCGGCATAAAACCACCCTAGGGAGTTAGGGATCTCATATTTTTCAACTAAATCTATTTTTGTTCCGACGCCTCTAAAGATAGCTGAACATATGTTTTCGCCATTGCGATCCATGGTTAGAATTGTTGCTTGATCGAAACCAGAAGTGTAGAATGCCGATGCTGCATGTGCCAAATGGTGTGGCACAAAACGAACCTTAGGTATCCCTGCTCCAGGATGAAATCGGTGAAAGTACTCCCGCAGCACCTGCCTTACAAATGATGGGTGGTGAAATGCAAGTTCCATTAAAGTGCAAAGAGACTTGCCAAACACCTCATCCTTGTGTGCATTGGCGATGGCTGACAAGAGATTGTAATGAACCAGATTCCTTAACTTTGATGCTTGAATCCTCAATCTATAGAGAGAACAGTCCCAAGCATACGCAATAGTATTTATATCTTTGCCCCCAATTCCTCCTTCTTTTAGACAGTAGTGCAAAGCACGAAAGGGAAATTCCAGTTCGTTGCCTTTATAGCGAAGAAAGCGTTCCTCTTCAGCGATGGCAACAAGACAGCCATCCTGAAGGAGGCTACAGGCAGAGTTGGGGCCTATCGCGAACATTCCTATAATGCTTTCCATTGCACTACCAATGCCTGTAGATCAGGCTAAAGCGGGTTCTAGATATCCAAACTAATCAGAAACAAGGTCTTTACTAATATAGATCTGTGTGAATTTGTCAGGCTTAGTCTAAAATAGCTATTTCATACAAAACCGGCATACAGCCTGTATCTCCATCCGCGACCCACCGAAAAAGTTGAACATCAAGTATTAGTAAACCAAAGAATCTTCATTCAATTGTCTCATAACCTGGATAGAGTTTTCCTGCCACCAATTTTCTCCATACACTTCCAGCGCTAAAATCTCGTAGTAACCTCGAACTCTTTCTGTAATAGGAAGATCTTTAGTTGATTGGTCCATATTGGCCTTCCATGTCTGTTTGCATGTACACGGATATTCATTTGCCTCTTGAATGAATCGGAAGTCACCCGTGTAACACCATCCTGCAAGCATTTCCCTCAGATTCCTTTCACAGGAAGGGCAACTTGACATAGCATGAACTATTGGAACGGCGCTATCAAACCCGAAAATATTGGTTCTATTTCGTATTTCACTTGGAAGTTGCGCTACTATTGAAATCAATGTCCACAGACTTGGTAGCTCATAAATCCCGTATTGGAGCATTCTCTCTGTAACAGTTTGGGGCTTTATGTTCGCCAAGGCCATACCTATAAGATCTGCGCCAGCCTTAAAAGCCCATTTTGCTGTTGATATTGCATCGTGTACTGCCTCAACCTCATTGAGAAATGGTGGCTTAGTGAAAATATGCGTATAGGCTGTTGCTGAATACTCATGGCAAATCTGTATAGCTCTTTCTATGGAACTAAGGGTAAGCATCTTGTTGATACAGTTTTTTAATATCCATGGATTGGAACTTTCCAATCCTAAGCCTATTTCAAGATCGATATTATATCCTAAAACATCTCTTATTTCATGAAGCTTGCCAGGAGTCAGAAACTCGGGTCGGCTTTCCGTTTTAACTGCTTCAAACCCTGATTGTTTGATCAATTCAAATATTTGAAGCCTGACATTTCTAGGAACCTCAGCATTATCGAATAGAGACCCAGATGGTGTAATAAATATAGCGGGGCTTCCTTTGAAGGATTTAATGATTTCGCTAACACTTTGTATGACAGCATTACTGTCTATTGGTACACTGCGACCGAAATTGCACATGACGCAAGATCCAGCTTTGTCATACGTGCACTGCCCGGAAATGAAGTATATAAATGGGAGGTTGTAGGGTGAACCACGATAAGATATCGGCTGTGTGTAGTAACCGCATATTTTGTCGCTCCTGGTCCTTACCACGGGTACAATCGCCTTTTTGATCCCACTCAGAAAAGAATTAACCATGTCTGTTTCATGTTCCGATAAGCAAAGTGGTAACTGAACTTATGCAAATTTACCTCCATCAAGGACGGAGTTACAATATGCCATCTCGTAGATTGTGGTCATTACTGGTAAAAAATGGCCGACCATCTGCGCTAATCAGGGAAAGCGACCGTATTATTATACGGAACAGCACTGCTTGATGACCATCAAAATATGCCAATGATCCTTCTCCTAGACCGTCCCAAGGGCTACTCTCAGCGGGCGTTTTTAAACGGCTCATTGAGCGGTGATGCTTCATTTTGTGCTTCTTCCAAATTCTATCCATAATTATGCGAAAGCTCAGTGATAAACGATCAATGATCTCATTATAAGATCAGCCTTCGTTACTGCTGCCTGCGGAGTATCCAGATTTGGTTATCTGATGTCCCTGTGAAAGGTCCATATGCGAAGTCACCATGGATTGCCTCTATGTCGAAGCCACTATCATGAGCCAAAGACATTACCTGATTTGGATCAATCCAGCTAAAGGTAAGTTTGTTATATCTTTTATTCAGTAGTTGCCCATCTATATCTATAGTTTCAATCACAATATAGCATTCCAGGAATTGTGATTGGAAATCATACTTGTAGGTGTCCCAAACTAGCTTGGATCGATTATCAGGCATATGAATCACACGCATAAGACGGGCTATACCATCATGATCACGAGCCCACTTTTCATTAAATACATAATGATCGAAAATAAACCTTCCACCTAAGACCAGGTTCTCATGGATTTTTGTAAATAGCCGTCTTTTATCTTCCAAACTGATGACATGCCCTATGGAGCGGAATGGCAGAATGATTAAATCGGCTCTGTTTTGCATCTCAAAAGAAATGATATCTGAATTATACAGTCGGATAAGATCGAGAACTCCTTCCTGTTCTGCCCTTCGCTTGCAGAGATCGAGCATTGATTGGGATATGTCAACGCCTGTTACCGACCGCCCCTGTTTCGCCAGATTTATCGCGATCCTGCCTGTGCCGACACACAACTCTACTATCTTGCCGCCAAACTTTTGGCAGATTTCCACATAAAAACACTGTGTGGGTAGATATGCAGGATCAGCGGAGCTCCATTCATCATATATCTCTGCTAAGTTATCGTACTCTGCCACTGACACCCTGATCCGGCTGATCGGTTTCACTTACAGTTCAGTTAATAAGCAGTCCCCCAAATACAACGTAATGTATTGTAATGGATTGTATAGTCCGCTGTCCAGGAAAAACTGGATATACTGTGAACGGTTGGAATCCAAACTTTGTTGTGCGCTTACTACTTTCCAGCCGCGATCGGGCTGTCGAAACGCAACAGACTGCGGTTGGCAGCCCTAACCGCATAGGAAAAGTCCAGGTTCTACCCGTTCACAGTATAATTTCCCAGAGACCAAGAGTTCTGACCTTTGGGCCACATGGATCGGTTGAGCAATCCTTGTGGACATGACCGACTGTGTTGCCGAAGCTCTCGACCAGCCGTTTGCCGGGATCTCCATCGATATGGTCCACCAAACCGTGCCACTACCCACTGTTCGCTTGACTGGCGGACCCGCTCCTTAACTTGTGAGCGATGTCCTTAGCTCCGCCCGTGGCCGGAAAGCGGCGTCAGGCCGGGCTTTACGCATGCCCTCATGCCGGGTTATAGTGATGAACGAACGCAGATGTGCTGTTTTTGTTTGCCCTTTCGAGTCTCTACGGCATAGGCTGTTGCGGGCGCGCGGTCGTCGTTCCGCGCCGGCGTCCATGAGAGGCGAACGCGCGCCGGTCGTCCGTGGGGACCGAAGACTCGCAATCCGCAACCCGTAACCCGCAAAGCGTAGAATATGAAAAGTATTTTGATAACAGACGATTCAGCGACGATGCGCCGGATGGTCATGGCGTCCCTGCGGGAACTTGAGAACGTGAAGATGCTGGAGGCGTCCAGCGGACTGGAGGCGATCGAGCGCCTGGCGCTGGGACCCGTGGACCTCATGATACTGGATTTGAACATGCCGGACATTCACGGGTTCGAAGTGATCCAGTTCCTCCGCAAACACGAGTCGTTTCATGCTATCCCCGTAATCGTGCTGACGACGAGGGGGGACGAAGAGAGCCGTTCGCGCGCCCTGGGGGGCGGCGCGTCGGTCTATCTCACCAAGCCGTTCGACCCTCATGTGTTGGCGCGGCATGCGCGCGAGCTGTTGGATAACGGCAATGACGGGACCAGGTAAGCTGATTTTCGACGATCTGATCGATGACTACTACGCGGAGTGTGACGAGCACCTCGCCGTCGTTCGCCGTTCCCTGCTGGCCATGGAGCGTTTCGTCAACCAGCCCGCGGCGAGTGGAAGCGCACGCGGCCCGCTCAACGATCTTTTCCGCAGTTTCCATACGATCAAGGGCCTGTCCGGCATGGTGGGGTTGACGGATGCGGCGCAACTGTCGCACGGCATCGAGAGTTATCTGCGCGCGCTTCTCAAGGGGCAGGGCGCTTTTGATTCCGAAGCCATGGATGTGCTCGTCGCCACCGCCAGGGCGCTCGAAAACGTCATCACCGCCCATCGCCTGAAAACACCCATGCCCGATATCTATCCCGTCATTTCCCGCATCGATGGGCTCGTAGCGGATTCGGGCGCGTCCGCGGCGGTTGCGTCCGCAGGAAAGGAGCGCGGCAGGCCCGGCGCGAAGCGGGCGACGGACGACCTGTCTCCCGAAGACGCACGGCGGCTCGATGAAGCGCTCCGGGAGGGCGCGCGGGCGTGGGAGGTCGTTTTCACCCCCACGGAGTCTCTTGCCGGGCGCGGTATAAACGTGAATGAGATCCGGTCGCGTCTTCAGAAAACAGGTGAGCTGATCCGGGCCATGCCGAATGTCGGGGAGGACGGCCGGATCAGCTTCCAGTTCATCGTGGCGACCGGGGAAGGCCCGGAAGTCTTTTCCGAATGGGAGGGAGACGGGGTGTCCTTCGTCCCTTACGAGCGCGGCCTCGAACCTCCCGCCGCCTCCCGGCCGGGAGTCCGGGATGGCCGTGAATCCGCCGTGGGCGCCGAAGGACCGGCGACACTGTCCTCGCCCGGCATCGTTCGCGTCGACCTTGCCAGGCTGGACGAGCTGATGCAGATGGTGGGCGAACTGGTGGTCGGCCGGATTCGCCTCGAGGACGGCCTGAAGCGGGTGGAACCTCTGATGCCGCCTCACGAGTGGCGCGCCCTGCAGGAGACCAGCCTTGTCATGGATCGCCGGCTTCGGGACCTGCGGGAGGGTATTATGCGCGTTCGCATGGTGCCCATCGGCTACGTGTTCGAACGCATGGAATTCGTGGCGCACGAGCTTGCCCGCGAACATCGGAAAGAAGTTTCCGTGGCGATCGCGGGGCGGGAGACGGAAATCGACAAGTACGTGATCGAAAGGATGATGGACCCTCTCCTGCATCTTGTGCGAAACGCCGTCGGCCACGGGCTGGAGACCCCGGAAGAACGCGCGGCCGCGGGCAAACCGGCGACCGGGCGGCTGGAGTTGCGCGCCTCGACGGTGGGCGATACCGTAGCGATCGAGATCATCGAGGACGGCAGGGGTGTGGATGCGGAGCGGGTCATCAGCCGCGCGCGGGCGTCCGGCATGGTAGGGCCGGATGCTGCGCCGGACCCGGCGGTGATGCTGGACCTGCTGTGCACGGCGGGCTTTTCCACCCGCGACGAGGCGGACATGACCAGCGGACGCGGCGTCGGCATGGCCATCGTCAAGAAGACCGTGAATGAACTCGGAGGCTCCCTCGCGCTGGATAGCCTGCCGGGGCGGGGAACGCATTTCACCATCAGCCTGCCGCTCACCCTGGCCATCGTCGATGCCCTGATCGTGGGGGTCGGCGACCAGGTTTTCGCCGTTCCGGCGTCCGCCGTTCGCGAGGCCGTCCAGGTGCGCAAGGAGGCCGTCGCCACACTCGAGCGAAACGAACTCGTTTCCTACCGGGACGGGGTTTTGACGCTCGCGCGCCTGTCGAAGCTTTTCGGCATCGAGGAAAATTCCGGGAGCGCCTCCTATGCTCTCGTCGCCGGGAGCGGCTCCAATCCCGTGGGCATCGTGGTGGACAGGATACTCGGACAGAGGGAGATCGTTGTGCGCGCTCTCGAAGATCCGCTGGTGCGGACCCCGGGGGTGAGCGGCGCGACCGAAATAGGGGACAGGGGAGTGGTCCTGATACTGGATGCGGCGGACTTGATCCGGTTCCACCGCGAGCAGACCGCAAACAGATCGCGAAGAACGGACCACGAGAGGGATGAAGAGCATTGACCACGAAAAGCGCGAAAAGACGCGAAAAAGGATCTCTCCCATTTTTGTGTCTTTTCGTGCTTTTCGTGGTGAAAAAAGTCAGGAGTCCGGAAATGGCCGAAGACGGAAGCAGCCTCGAATCGTATGTTCTTTTCGAACTGGCCGGCGCCACGTATGGAATCCCCAGCCGCGATGTGCGGCAGATGGAGATGGTTGAACAGATTACTCCCGTGCCCAACGCGCCGGCTTTTGTGGAGGGGGTGGTTTACAGTCGAGGCCGGGTGATTCCGGCCATCAATCTCCGGACCCGGTTCGGATTTGAGAGGGTGCCCCACGACCTGCGCTCCAGGCTCGTCATCACTCAGACCCATAACCGCATCGTGGGATTTATTGTGGACACCGCGCGGGAATTCGTCACCATAGCGACCGACGCCATCATCGACCCCCCGGAGGAGATTTCCGGCCTGAGCGGCAGATACCTTGAAGGGATAGCAAGGCTTGGAGAGCGGCTGGTGCTTATTCTCAATATCACGGAAGTCCTGAGCGGCGGGGAGAGCGAACAGCTTCCGGAGGACGGCGCGCGCCTGGTGGATGAAGAAGCCGTCCGGGAGCGGGAAGAAGAGGCCGGGGATGCCCCTCTCCCCCAAGACGCCTGATACCCATTTGTGCAAAATAACAGGAGGAAAAGCCCCATGTGGTTGTTCACCCGCAATGCGCGCAACAATGCAAGAGAACAGGTAGACGGTATTCGCGAGCAGGTAGACCGGATCGTCCGCTCCGCGACCGATGTGTCCCGCGGTTCCGCCGATGTCGCCTCCGACGCGGAAGCGCAAATCCGGTCCCTGGACGACGCCGTCAATGCGGTCAACGAGATGAGCGCATCGCTCAACGAAACGGCCGAACAGGCCTCATCCGTCTCCTCTTCCGCGGAGGACCTCATCTCCTCGATCAATGAGATGGCGGCGTCCATCGAGCAGGTGGGCAAGAACAGCGAGTCTCTCGCCGCGTCGGTCTCCGAGACGTCTTCATCCGTCCAGGAGACCACGGCTTCCATCCAAAGCGTTTCCGATACCACCCAGGAACTGGCCACCTCCGTCACACAGGTGACCGCCTCCATGAACGAGATGGCCGCTTCGATAAAGAGCGTCGGCGGCGATACCGAATCGCTGGCGGCTTCCATCACCGAGACCGCGGCATCCGTCGAGGAAGTGACCCGCTCCATACAGGGAGTGGCGGCAAACGCCGATTCCGCCGCTTCCGCGGCGGAGGAGACGTCTTCTTCCATCAACGAGATGGCGGCGTCCATCGAGGAAATCGCCGCCGTTTCGGAGAACCTGGGGTCCACCGTGGAGCAGGTTTCCACGTCCATCGAGGAGGTGGTCCGGAGCGTACAGGAGGTCGCCGGGAGCGCGGAACGAATCACGGGTATTGCAAATTCGGCCGCAACGAGCGCCACCCAGATGGATAGATCCATCCACTCCGTCGCTGCTCTGGCCAAACAGACCGACGAGATTACGAAGCGGGTGGGCCGCGACGCCGAGGAGGGGGGCAAGGCCATACAGAAGTCCATCGAGGGTATCGGCCGCATGCGCGATTCCATGGTGCAGTCGTCGAGCGTCATTCGAGAGATGGGCAGGCGAGCCAACGAGATCGGAACGATTGTGGACACCATCAACCTGATCGCCGAGCGCACCAATCTGCTTTCGCTGAACGCGTCGATCGAGGCGGCGAGGGCGGGCGAGGCGGGGCGCGGCTTCGCCGTGGTCGCCGAGGAGATCCGAAACCTGGCCGACCGCTCCGCAAGGGCCACGGCCGATATAGCAGGTATCATCAAGGCCTTGCAGGAAGCGGCCCAGGATGCCGTGAACGCATCCAACGAAGGGCTGCATGTGGCCGATGAGAGCAGCCGAATGGCCGAAGGCGGCGCCGGGGGACTCGAAAAGATCCTGGGCGGCGTTCGGGAAGTGGCTCAACTGGTGAGCCGGATCACCGGGGCCGCCGACGAGCAGTTGACGGCGAGCCGGGACGTGGTGGACGCCATCAACAGCACCGCCATGCAGGCGAAGCAGGTGGCTGCGGCGACGGGGGAGCAGGCCAAAGCGGCCCAGACCATCATGCAGGGAACGGCCGGCATGCGCAAAATCGCGCAGCAGGTGACTCAGGCCACGAACGAACAGGGGCGGGCCGCCCGAAATATCATCAAGGCTGCGCGGAAGGCCGCGTCGCTTGCGGAACAGATGCGCAAGGGCGCGGCGGAACAGGCAAAGGCGGTGGGGCAGATCTCGCAGGCGGTGGATTCCATGCGGCGAGGGGCCGCATCCACCACGCGGGCGCTGGCGGAACAGGCTTCGGCCGGCGATCAGATTTCCAGGGAGGCCGAACGGCTTTCCAAGCTGACTGCAAGCGTGTCCAGGGCCATGGGCGAGCAGGCGGGCGCCGCAGGCCAGATTTCGTCGGCGGTCGATTCCATACGAAACCAATCCGAACAGGTGGCGAAAGCCATAAGGGAGCAGAATCGGGCGGTCAAGCAGATGGCGACGTCCTGGCAGAACATAACGACGCGGATTGCGATGATCACTCGAGCGAACCGGGAGCATGCCGGCGCTTCGGAAGCGACCCTCAAGGCGCTTATGGATATCCGCAAGATCACCGACCGGAATCTCCAGGGAGTCAAGGCCACGCAACGTTCCACGGAGGCCATCGCGGAAAACGCCAGGGGCATTGGGGAAGCTCTCGACCGGATGCGCGGCGTTTAGAGCAAGAAATAGAGCGAACGAATAGAGGTAGAAATGTCCATTGATGATTCCGACTCGCGTATCGGCATTTTCACCACCGACAGGGAACTCGTCATACGCTCCTGGGACGACTGGCTGGAGCGGGTCACCGGCATTTCGGCCGGCGAGGCGTGCGGGCGGAGACTGGATGAGCTCTTCCCGGAGTTGGGAAAGCAAACGCTGATATCACGGTTCAAAACCGTAATCGAGGACGGGAGCTTTGCGGTTCTTGCGTCCGCCTTCCACCAGTACCTGATACCGTGTCCGACACGGGGTCCGTCGAAGTATTTTTCGAAGATGCGGCAACACACGACCATCGCGCCGCTGCACGAGGGGACGCGTATCATCGGAACCCTGGTGACCATCGAGGATGTCACCGGGCGGCTGGAGCGGGAACGGGAACTCAAGGAGCAACTGGAAAGCTCCGATGAGGAAATCCGGCTTCAGGCAGCCGAGGCCCTGGTGGCCGGTGAGATGCGGGAACCCGTTCAGCCTCTCATGCATTTGCTCAGGCACGATTCGAGTTGGCGTGTCCGGCGCGCGGCCGTCAGCGGGCTGGCGGCTCGCAGAGGCCCCGATTCCATCACCGTGCTTCTGCGGGCGCTCCAGAAGGAGCACCGGAACCCCAGTGTCTTGAACAGCGCTTTGCAGGTGCTGTCGATGATGGACCTGGATACCCTGACGCCGCTCACCGGATTCCTCCGGGACCCCGATGCGGAGCTCCGGACGTATGCCGCCCTTGCGTTGGGGGAGATGCGGGATGAGCGCGCGGTCCCCGATTTGATCCGGGCGACCGCGGACCCCGACCCGAACGTCCGCTACCATGCCATCGAGGCGTTGGGGAAGATGCGCGCGGAAGAGGCGCTGGATGCCCTTTGCTCCATCGCCGGATCGCGGGATTTCTTCGTGGCCTTTCCCGCGCTCGATGCGCTGGCGAGAATCGGGAATCCGCGGGCATGCCCGAGGATAGCGCCCCTTCTCGAGGACGCTATGCTGCGGGAGGCCGCCGTCGAAGCCCTGGGCAGCCTGGGCGATCAGTGCGCCGTGACGCCGGTCGCCGAGCAGTTGAACAGGCCGGACGCGCCGGTGGAAATCATCCTGCAGGCAATTGCGGCTATTCATGACCGCTATGAAAGGCTCTACGGGGAAGGCGCGCACGTAATCGACATCGCTCACCGCGCCATCAAGCCCGCCGGCAGCCTGAACCTGATCGACGCAATGAACGGTGTCGCCAGTGAGAACCTGCGTCCCCTGGCGCTGATCTTGGGAAGGCTCGAGGGCTCCGCCGTGGAGCGGGCGCTCGTTCGGCTCCTGGGGCAACCCTCCGTGCGGAAGGAAGCGACGGAAGCCCTGGTGCGTTATGGGAGCCGGATCACGGAGTTGTTGATGGAGCACCTGGAGGCGGAGGACATCGAGACGCGCAAGGCCGCCGTTTTCGCACTGGGGCGCATCGGAGACGCCCGCGCCGTTCCATCCCTGATCGGGGTGCTCGGCGTGGACGATGAACTGACGGCGGCGGCATCGGGAGCATTGGCGATGATAGGCGACCAGCGGGCTTTCGAGCCGCTTATCGATCTGCTGTCGCATTCCAACATGGCGGTACGCCACTCGGCCGTCGCGGCGCTCAATTCCTTGGGAAATCCCGAAATGGGCCGTCGCATGGAGGCGTCGCTGCTGGACCCGGACCCGAGAGTGCGCGAATCGGCCGTAAAGATTGCGGGGTACTTCGGCTACTCCAACTGCAAGGACCTGTTGTTCGAGTGCTGCCGGGATGCTGATGAAAAGATACGAAGCATTGCCGTGGAGCATATCGCATACCTGGATGACGAGAGGGTGTTGCCCGCTCTTGCACAAGCCCTGGGCGGTGATGAGCCGGGAGTGCGGTCCGCCGCCGCTCGCGCCCTGTCTCAGGCGGAGTGCGCCGACGCCCTGCCTCTGCTCCATGGCGCCCTGGATGACGGCGAAGCCTGGGTGCGCTATTTTGTCATCCGGTCCATTGGTATGTTGGTCTATTCGGATGCATGCAGGTCCAGGATCATGGAGGCGGGAGCATTCGGCGAAGGTTCGACCTTCGATGCGCTGGCGCGGATTGCCCGGAGGGACCCGGCAGGCCAGGTGCGCATTGCGGCGGTGGAGACGCTCGGGCGAATCGGCGGGGGGGAAGCTGTCGGTATTCTTTCTTCGTTTATCGGGGAGTCCGACCACGACCTGGTAAGGACCGCGTTGGCGGCGTTGGGGCGTATCCCGGATGCGGATGCTCTTCCCTATATCCTGGATGCGCTGCTGTCCCCCGACGGCGTGAAGCGCCTGGACGCCATCGAGGCTTTGAGGGACCGGGGCAGCAAGGAGTCCATAGAAGCTTTGCGCACGGTCGCGGCGCAGGATGGGAATGCGCATATCATGAGCGCGGCCGTTGCGGCGCTCGGGAGCCTGAGTGCTCCCGAAGCCGTTGCGGCGCTGATCGAACTGACGGCGGATGCGTCCCGCCGTGAGTCGTGCATCGAGGCCCTTTCGCGCCTTGGGGATGCGTACGTGGAAGACGTTGCGCGAGGTTTGAATCATCAGGCCCCGGAAGTCCGGAGCGCGACCGCGAAGGCTCTTGCCCGCATGAAGCATCCGGCTGCAACCGCGAAGATGATGCAGGCCCTCGGGGATGAGGATGCGTCGGTGCGGCTGTCCGCGGTAATTGCGCTGGGCCATTTCGGGAGCAGGCGCGTCGAGCCCGGATTGGTGGAGATTTTGCGCTCCGACCCCGACATCGATGTGCGGCATGCGGCGCGGGAGGCATTGAGGTTGTTGTAGGCGAGGGCGGGCGCTGCGCTACTTTTTCCTTGGTTGTGTTTTGCTCGAGAGTCGGTAATAAGATCCCCGGAATAATCTTGGAGAAGATCTGTAATTGGTGACAAATACAACGGTTAACGACAATGGGGACAGTTTATGGCGAAAATAGAAGGATTCCGAGTAAGAAACTTTCGAGTCCTTAAAGATGTCACCCTTGGCAGATTATGGAACCTACAGGATTCGGAACCATTGACACCCATGACGGCAGTCATTGGAAAAAATGGCGTCGGCAAGAGCACCTTATTCGATGCATTCGGGTTTCTATCGGACTGTCTGAAAAGCGGAGTTGAAGAAGCTTGTGATTCCCGCGGTCGGGCGGGATTCGAAAGAATTCGCTCCCAGGGCGAGAAGGGGCCGATCGAGTTCGAAGTATACTATAAGGAGGATCGAAACAGCCGTCCTATCACTTACGAACTTGCCATAGATCTTGATTATGGTGGTCGGCCATATGTTCAAAGGGAACGTCTCAGGCAGCGACGCCAAAATCAAAGATATGGCTGGCCTTTCTCCTTTCTGCTGCTGAATAACGGTAAAGGAATCGCCTGGAAAGGAGAGAGGGAGGGCCGCCAGATTAATGAAGTCGAAGAAGATCTGGACCTTGATCGGCTCATTGAATCTATCCTCGAAGAAGAAAGCAGGGAGACCGAAGTAGTTGAGTTGGAGGACAAAAGAAAGCTGGGTATCGCCACTCTCGGTGCGCTCAAACAGCATCCCAGGATTTCAGCATTCCGAAGGTTTGTTGAAGGATGGTATCTGAGTTACTTCACACCCGATGCCGCTCGAGGTCTGCCTTTGGCCGGTCCTCAAAAACATCTGAATGTCCATGGCGACAACCTTGGAAATGTCGTGCAGTTCATGGAACGTGAGCATCCCAGGCGTTTCAAATCCATCCTCGGTCGTATTGCTGAAAGAATTCCAGGTGTCGATAGAATAGACACGGAGAAGACGCCTGATGGAAGACTGCTGCTCCGTTTCAATGATAAAGGTTTTCAGGACCCGTTCTATGCACGGCAGATGTCCGACGGTACTTTGAAGGTGTTCGCTTATCTTTTTATGCTTGAAGACCCCACGCCGCCGCCCTTCCTGTGCATTGAGGAACCGGAGAACGGCCTTTACCATAAGCTGTTGGAATCTCTGGCCGGAGAGTTCAGGGAACATGCGACCGGACGCAAGGGAGGCTCTCAGGTGTTCGTCACGACGCATCAACCTTATTTCGTTGACGCTCTGGAACCGGAAGAAGTGTGGGTTTTGGAAAAGGGAGAAGATGGCTTTGCCGCCATCCGGCGAGCCGCGGACGATTTTATAGTGAAAAACATGGTTGAGCAGGGGCTACCGCTTGGTGGACTGTGGTACAACGACTACCTGGATGCGAGGTAGAACGATGCATTTTGAGATACTCGTTGAAGATCAGTCCGGCAAAAGGGCTCTCGATATTCTGGTTCCAAGGATTTTGGGAGGAGAACACACCTTTAGAGTGTTCTCGTACAAGGGCATCGGACATATTCCCAGAGATCTGAGAGATGAGGCTGACCCTGCCAAACGTATTCTCCTGGCTCAACTTCCCAGACTCCTCGCGGGTTACGGAAAAGCTTTCGCCGGATGTCCCGATGGTTCTGTTGCCGTGATTCTAGTCTGCGACCTCGATGATAGGTGCCTTGGATCTTTCCGGCAAGAGCTTCTCAAAGTTCTGCATGCCTGCAATCCACGGCCGGAAACCCGTTTTTGCATCGCCATCGAAGAGGGGGAAGCCTGGTATTTGGGCGACATTCCCTCCATCAAGAAAGCCTATCCCAAAGCAAAAGATGCGGTTTTGGATGCCTATGTCGTTGATTCCATTTGCGGAACATGGGAATTGCTTGCAGATGCGGTCTATCCCGGCGGCTCCGAGAAGCTGCGCACTCTGGGCCGGCATCATGTAGGCGAGGCGAAATCGACGTGGGCGGAAAGGATTTCACCTCACATGGATGTGGAGAACAATCGATCTCCGAGTTTCTGCTATTTCCGTCGAAAACTACGTGAACCGGCCGGGCAGTGCTGATGGACTCTTTCCGACCGACCAGTCACATGGAGCTGAGTGCAAGATAAACGAAAATAGAGGACCGTGATGCTTCGAAGATTAGGGCGAATCGCTGAAGAGCGCATCGATGCCGGTTCAGTAGCCGCCTATTTTGCCAAAGCCTGTGGAATTCCCGCTCGCTTGGAGTCGTTCGAGATTGGTGGCTGCGGCAATATTTCGAACCGGCCCGAGTATTTCTTCGGTGACGATATGAATGATATCCCGCTGCAAGCCGAGGCAGCCATGAGGAAAAGACTTCAGCAGATCAGTTCCGCCCGAGATGAATCTTCGAGCATCATACGGTTTTTCGAATTTCCGAAGGTTTGTGCGGGGCGGAGCGGGGCGCATTGAGGTTATTGCAGGAGTATTTATATGAAAAGAGGAGAATAGGAGATGCAATGAAGGAACGAAAACACCCCCGTCTTCCAAAAAAACGATCGGAACACGCGTAATGCTTTTTTATTCGGAAACGCTTAACTTACAGGAGAAGGTGTTCCTCCTCCTGCGCGATTTGATCCACGACCGTACCGGCCTGTTTTTCGACAACGACAAACGGGACATCCTTGCCGACAAGCTTTCGCCGCTGGTGATGGAGCGTGGATTCACTTCGTTTATGGACTACTATTATCTCTTGAAGTATGATGAGGGCGCAGCCGAGGAATGGAAGCGGGTCATGGACAGGCTTTCCGTGCAGGAGACGTACTTCTGGAGGGAAGTGGACCAGATACGCTCCTTCGTGGACGTTATTCTTCCGGAGTATGCGGCCGAACATCCCGGAGAACGGATCAGGATATGGTCCGCAGCCTGCGCGACGGGAGAGGAGCCCCTCACCATCGCGATGGCGTTGGAAGAGGCATCCTGGTTCGAGAAGGCGCAGATAGAGATTTTCGCCAGCGATGCGAGCACTTCGGCCATCGAACGGGCGCGCGCCGGGTTGTACCGCGAGCGCTCCTTCCGGAGTCTGCCTGCGTACCTGCGTCTCAAATATTTCGTTGAAAAGCGGGAAGGCGAATGGGCTATTTCACCGGAGATCCATTCCAGGGTGACGTGGGGCGTCGCGAACCTGGTGATGGAAGATGAAGTGGCGTATCCGGCCACCTCTCCCGTGATTTTTTGCCGGAACGTCTTCATCTATTTTTCGGATGACTCCATGCGAAGAGCCGTGAATACTTTCTCCGGCAGGATGCCTCCGAAGGGCTATCTCTTCGTCGGAGCATCGGAATCGCTGTTCAAGATCACGAGCGATTTCGAACTCAACGATATCGGTGGGGCATTCGTCTACATCAAGCAGAAGAAGCCGGCCGCCGCCCCGCATTTCTGATCTTCGGCCGTTGCGGTGGAGGGAGCTTTCCCCGCGAAACGGTTACAATATTCGAGCGAATATGGCGCGCGAGAGCGTTGGTTAGTTAGGAACGAGAGGAAGTGAATTATGGATAGGCTTGTGCGGGTACTGGTTGTGGATGATTCCGCATACGTACGCAAAGTCATAAAACAGATCCTTTCCCGCAGTCCGTTAATAGAGGTCGTGGGGACCGCGCACGACGGCAAGGAAGCTCTCGAACTCGTGGATCAGCTCAAGCCCGACGTCGTAACCCTCGACCTGATCATGCCCGAGATGAGCGGGATCGAATTCCTGCGGAAGCAGAACGCCATCCGGCCGGTTCCCGTGGTGGTGGTCAGCATCGCCTACGAGGGCGGGGAGATGGCCCTTGCCGCCCTGGATGCGGGTGCCGTGGACTTCGTGCAAAAGCCCACGGCGCTGGCCACGGAGAAGATATTCGAGATCAGCGACGAACTGATTTCAAAGGTCAAGAATGCGGCCCGGGCGCCTCTTTTGCGGCTGAGAACCATACACGAGCCGGAATCCGGCGCCGGCGCGCCCCAACCGCTATCACCGCTTCCGGAGCGCTCCGGACAGGTCGATATCGTCGTGATCGGGATATCCACCGGAGGTCCGCAGGCCCTGCGTTTCCTCATTCCCCAGTTTCCGGCGGATTTTCCTGTTCCCGTGGCCATTGTATTACATATGCCGGTGGGTTATACGGAACTGTACGCAAGGAGACTCGACGACATTTCCAATCTTGAGGTCGTGGAAGCCCGCGAGAAAGATGTTCCGGTTCCGGGGACCGTGCTGATTGCGCCGGCGGGGCGGCACCTCAGCTTGCGCCGTGATGTGAACGGGACAGTCCTCACTCACCTCGACGCCCGGCCCTTCGACACTCCCCACAGGCCGTCCGCCGACGTGCTGTTCCAGTCGGCGGCCCAGGTATACGGGGAGCGGGTTTTAGGGGTGGTCATGACGGGAATGGGGTCGGACGGCAAACAGGGGGCCGCATGGATCAAGTCGCAGGGCGGCATCGTGTTTGCCGAATCGGAGGAGACTTGCGTCGTGTACGGCATGCCGAGAAGTGTGGTCGAGGCCGGTCTGAGCGACAGGATAGTCCCGCTCGACCGGATGGCTCAGGCAATTTTGGAGGTGGTGTAATGGCGAAAATACTCATCGTGGACGATTCCGGCCTGTCTCGGCGCACCCTTCGCCGGATACTCGAATCCGCCGGGCATCAGGTGACGGAAGCCGAAGACGGCATCGTCGCCCTGGAGCGCTACTTTCTCGAACGGCCCGATATGGTGTTCCTCGATCTGATCATGGAAGACATGGACGGCATGGAAGTGCTGAGGAAATTACGGCAGATAGACCCGCAAGCTTGCGTGGTGATAGCATCTGCCGACGTGCAGAACATAACGAAGCAATTGACCATGGAAGGGGGAGCGTGCGGCTTCATCAATAAGCCGTTTAACCCCGAAACGGTGCTGAAAGCCGTTGAATCAGCGATGGCCGGATAAACAATCAATCAAACAATCAAACAATCAATCGCGAACAAACCCCAAACACCTGGGAGCGGGCCGGGTGAGTCCGGGGCTTATATATTGAACCAGGTTACCCGTAAGCAGGAGAAAAGGATGGAGTTGACTGAACTGCAGAAAGACGCCATCATCGAACTGATCAACATCGCCTTCGGCCGCGCCACCGCTTCGCTCTCCGACCTCACCGGCCGGCGTGTCATCATCAGCGCACCCAAGATAGACGTCCGGCCGATCCAGGAACTGAACCGGATATTCGGCAGCATCACAACCGGCGAGGTCGCCACCGTGCACCAGATCTTCAGTGGAACCATCGCCGGGAACGCGCTTCTCCTTCTGGACTATGAAGGCGCGGTCGCGCTCGTCAATCTGCTGTCGTCCGAACGGGTCCCGTCGGAGCGTCTCGGGACTTCCGACCGGGAGGTCCTGACCGAGGTCGGCAACATTTTGCTGAATGCCTGCCTGGGTACATTCGGCAATATACTGCAGGTGCATATTTCCTTCTCCGTCCCTCGTATTCACATCGATGCGCTGAGCGCTCTGCTCCATTCGCTCACCATCGACACAGAGGAGCTTCAGTACGCGCTCGTCGTCACCACCAGCTTCCGTCTCCGGGACAGCACCGTGGGTGGGTACCTGGTGATGGTTTTCGGCGTGGCGTCGCTGGAAAACCTGATCAGCGCGGTGGAGCGTTTGGGGTAGGGTGGCGGGTTGCGGGTTGCGGGTTGCGGGTTGCGGGTTGCGGGTTGCGGGTTG
>CAYOVG010000069.1:0-22781 GCA_964407285.1 uncultured Syntrophobacteraceae bacterium | reverse complement strand
CCCCGAATACAACCCTTTAGGGGGTGGATAGGTGGCAACAGTCTTCTCCGGTGGAGGGGAGGAATCGATCAAGCATTCCTTCTTGACTTTCACCTCCGGCATTCTTTATGGTGCAGGATCGTGCTTACGAATACGAATAGAGATAGCTGAAGGGCCGAATCCGCGCTTCGTTGCATTCAGGGTCCCGTCCCTTCAGCTCCCGTCAGCCTGAATGACGGTCCAACCACCTGAAGGAGATCTACACCGATATGCCTGTTTTCAGCCACGGCGAATGGGTTTTGCTGGCGTCGCCCAGAGGAAAGAGATGGCTCCTGAGAATCGAGGACTCGCTTTTCTCGTGCCACCTCGGATCAATTCAACTGAGCGATGTCGTCGGCAGGGAAGAAGGGGACTCCATAGATACGAACACCGGATCTAAGCTGCTTCTCCTGCGTCCCACCCTTGAGGATTATATCTTCAAGATGAATCGCCAGACACAGATAATATATCCCAAGGACCTGGGCGCCATCATTTTCTATGGAGATATCCAGCCGGGCGACATGATTCTTGAATCCGGCATCGGTTCCGGAGCGCTTACTCTTGCGCTTTTGCGGGCCATCGGTGGACGGGGCAAGGTGATTTCCGTGGAGAGAAAGTGGGACTTCGCCATGGTGGCGCGCAAGAACATCCGGCGCTTCCACGGTTCCAGCCCGGAAACTCACCAGATTATCATCGGAGATATCAACGAGTTGAAATTAAACGTGAAAGTGGATCGCGCTTTTCTCGATCTCCCGGAACCGTGGCTGGCCATCGGTAATGTGTCGCAGATGTTGAGGCGAGGGGGCTTGCTGTTGACCCTGAGCCCCAACGTGGGGCAGGTGCAGATGACCTACAGGGAACTGAGGTGGAACGGCTTCACCAATATGACGACATTCGAGCTTCTCAAACGGGACTGGATGGTGGACGAACTGCGCGCGAGACCCGTCGACCGCATGGTGTCTCACACGGGCTTCATCACGGTGGCGAAGAAAACCGGCATATCGATACAGTCATCATCCGAATCGACGCTGTAACCATTCGCGGGCAGTGGTGAGTTCACTGCAGAGCAGAGATCGGACCACTTCACGAGTGGTGGCGCACCACCCGTGAAGTGGTCCAGGCACACACATCCAGCTCCATACTCACACTCGTACCCCCCGCCGCCTAAGCGCCTCTCAATTCCGTAAGCGCATCCTTGAGCAGTCCCATGTCCGGATTCACGACATCGGCCACCTCACCGAATCGTACCGGCAGGATGAAGTGGAGATTCGATCCAAGGCGCTTCTTGTCGCTCCCGAGCGCGCCGATTATCGCTTCCGGATCATACTCCGCCGGAATCCTCACGGGCAGGTCCCACGCGCTGCAAAGCCTCTCCAGGCGTTCCAGCCCGTCTCCGGACATCATCCCCGACCGCACAGCCATCCACATGGCCGCCATCATCCCCATGGCGACGGCGTCCCCGTGGTAGAGCCCGTATTCACTCAACCGCTCCAGGGCATGTCCGACCGTATGCCCCAGGTTGAGAATTCGCCTGCGCCCGGCTTCCTTCTCATCGGATTCCACCACCGCAGCTTTGACTTTACAGCAGGCGGAAATCACACGCGTGAGCGCCGGCCCTTCCCGCCGCTTCAGCGCATCGACATGCTCTTCCAGGTAACTCCAAAGGTCTCCGTCTCCCAGGATAGCCGTTTTGACGACCTCCGCCATACCCTGCCGGAACTGCGGCGGCGGAAGGGTCTCCAGCAGACCCGGGTCGATCCACACGATTCGAGGTTGGTGAAAAGTACCCAGAAGGTTCTTCCCTTCGGGAAGGTCGACTCCGGTTTTACCCCCGACACTGCTGTCAACCTGGGCCAGAAGCGTTGTAGGAACCTGAAAGAAGGGGATTCCCCGCATGTACACCGACGCCAGCATTCCGACCACGTCTCCGGTCACGCCACCGCCGACCGCAACCAGGCTGCTCTGACGGTCGGCGCCCAGTCTTACCAGTTGCCGTGCAAGATCCTCGATGGCGGCAAGTCTCTTCTTCGGCTCCGAAGCGGGAAACAGGATAACCCGGCCACTCTCCGGACCCGGCCATCCGAATGCTCCCGCACGCTCTCCCCAAAAGCCCCATACACGTTCATCCCAAATCCAATAGGCGCGCCGCCCCTCGGGACACGCTTCCAGGTCTGCGGACAACCGTTCGGCCGCTCGTTCTTCGATGATAATTTCGGAAATACTGGGGGAACTCTCCGCCACGGAAATCGTAAGCTTCATTGCGCCTCACTACATACATGTGGAACAGGATAAATTAAGTCGCCTTTAAGCAGCACCAATCGATTGCATCCCGCAATCGCCGGGCGTAACTCAAGTGGCCACGCGCCTTCATCAAAAGGCAATTCGCGAGTGCTTATTACGGAATGAAATGCATTGGAAAAATCGAATCAGGGCAAAACAGTAACGGGTGTTCCAACATCGGATATCGTAAACAGCTCGTTCATGTCACTATTGAAAAGAGCAATACATCCCTCCGTCCAGTCGGCGACAGCGCCGCCGCCGTGGATGCATATTTCGTCGCTTGGATTGGTATTCTGAGAAGGAATGACCCGCTTGTCGACCGAAAGCAAGGAGTCCCGCAAATGCATCAGACCATTAGGATCGGATGGATAGCCCCTTTCGACGCGTCGACCACCCGGATAGCTCAACTCCAGTGTCTTGTCGAACTGACTACTGGGATTTTTCCCGGCTACAACGAAATCCCCTTCAGGAGTCCTCCCATCGCCCTTTCTTTCCTTGTCCCCTTTCGGATTGACTCCCAACCCGACCGGGTAATCACGAACCAGCACATCGCCTTGCACGATGTAAAGTCGCCTTTTCTCCTTGTACACGAAAATCTCGGGATTCTTGATGTCGCATAAAGGAGTCAAATAGTTCACCTTCAGCGGGGCCCGTCTACTGGTGTATTCCTGCTCCTGACCCTTTGCCGGGACACCGGGACCGGCTTCGTTCCGAACATTCTCCATGCCGGAAGCGCCGGGTTTCTGCATGGAGCACCCATGAAGCGTCAGGAGGGACAAAACAAATACGGTTGCCGCCACATTAACAAACCTTCTGTTCGCAAAGGCACGTTTCATTATTCCCCTGCATCCTCCTTTTATAGCCGTGTCCATATCCAAATCCAACCGTACTTCCCACCAACACCGACCACTATTTATAATAATCTCGAATACCACCCGAGATTGCCGACGCGGTAACCACCAGGGGCGAGGCCGGCGGAATTGCCGATTCCGTCGGGGATGGTAACCCCTACGACGCGCGGGGTGATAAAAATGAGCAATTCGGTCTTTTCCTTTGAATTGGCGTTCGACCGGAACAGATTGCCGATTATGGGAATATTGCTTATTCCGGGAGTGCTGTTCCTGCTGATGGAGTCGCTTTCTTCGATAACGCCCCCAATCACGATCGTATTGCCGTCATCGACGATGAGTTCGGTGACTATCTCCCGCGTGTTGATGGGCGGCTGAGCCTCGATACCCACCGTTCTGGAAAAGTCGGGCTCTTCCTTTTTGGCATGCAACTCCATCCTCACCTTTCCATCCGGAGTAATATGAGGCCTTACTTTCAATTCCAGCACCGCCTTTCGAAAGGCCGTCGCGGCGGTTCCATTCTGGCTCAACTGGAGATACGGCACATCGGTGCCTTGTGATATGACCGCCTCGGTGCCGTCCACCGTCACTACCCTGGGAGCGGAAATCACCTTGCCGTCGCCCGTCGTCTCCAGTGCCGAGAGGGTCAGGTCAATGCTGTTGCCGGCCACTTTCCCCAGCATGAAGCCCATGGTGGCAACGCTCGAAACGGGAGCATTCACGGAGAAGTTGTTCAAAAACGTATTGGGATTGGGGTTGAGAGTACCCCAATTCCACTCCACTCCGAGAGCCCAAGTCCGCGTTGCGCTCACACGCACAATCCGCGCCTCGATCAACACCTGCGCCTTGGGTCTGTCCAATCGGGCCAGCAACTGTCTCGCGTTATCGATGAAGTAAGGGTAATCGGAGTAGATGACCGAATTGGTGCGGTCATCATAGGAAACTTTTCCCCTCTCACTCATCATCTTCGAGAGAATCCCCTGGAAAGCGGCGGGCTGAGCATAGTTCAACGTAAAAAACACCGTGGTGATTTCTCCGGTATGCAAAGCGGCCTCCGACAACTGCTGCTCGGCCTTGATCCTGTCTTCCTGGATCTTGACTTCCTGATTGATCCTATCCCGCCGGGCTATGCGGACCACATCCCCAACCTGCTGTCTGCCCAGATCGTTCATTTTGAGCACCAGATCGAGGACCTGATCCCAGGGCACCCGGTCGACCTTGAGAGTCACCCTGCCGGTCACATCAGGCTCCACCACCATGTTTATTCCGCTGACGTCGGCAAGCAGCCGCAATACGTTCTTCAATTCGGCATCCTGAAGATCCAGGCTGATAGGCTTTCCCGTGTACAAATCCGCGGTTCCCAACACGGTCCCTTCTCTTCCCGCTGGGGCGGCAGGCGCGACGGCTCCGGGCGCCGCGGTAACGGGTCCGGTGAACGCGGGCTGCTTCGGCGCTGCAGTCGCTGCATTTCCGCCCGATGGAGCGGACTTGGCCGAAGTCGCGTTCTTCTGCTTTTTCCCCTGCGCCGCAGTCTGCAGCGTCAGCATCACGCTGTTGTCGAGGGAAGTCAGGAGATGGTCCTTCAACGGAGCACCGAGGCCTCCCACGAATCGAACGGTACCCGGCCTCGCCTCATCGACATAGATGTACTTGAGTGTTTTCGACGAATTCGACACGGGCGCCCGCGCCGCGGCATCCCTGGAAATCCCGCTGAACTCCATCGCAAACTGGCTGTCGCCAAGACGCTGGAAAGAGTAATCCCTCACTGCCGCGTTACCTGAAAAGGTAATCACAACCTGGTCCAACTGATCCTGCGCCTGAACGCCCAATATTCGGTCGGCGGACACCGGAGACGTCGCCTGTGGTTGTGTGGTTACAAAAGGAGGAGCAACTTCGGATTTTCCTGGTGGCTGCACCATATTTGCACTATCCGCCGCACTGCCCGTCCTGCCCGGCACAGAGCAACTACAGCAACAAGCCAACGCCATAAGCAGCACTACAACTGCCCTCAGTTCCATACCGCCTCCTGGGCTCCAACGGTCCACAAAATTGCCGTTTCCGGGGGGGGCACATTCAAACCATGAGAACGCGCCATAGTCCGCGAGGACCCGAACTCGCAACCCGTAACTCTGCTTTCTATAAAAACCTTAACCAGCCTTAAGCCATGAAAATGCGCCTGCGGCTTACAGCGCCCCAAACCTGAAACCTTCAAAACGGCCACACCCCACCCCCCCAGGCCGGCAATCGCGCCTACCCACGCTTCCTCGCCCTCAGCACCTACTTCTTCTTCGGCGGCGGCGGTGGAGCTTCCGAAAACCTGTATGTATACAAGGTACAACTAACCTGAAGATTTTGAGAGTTCGCCTGACGAACGAGGTTGAGATCTTCAACCTTGAGTATCCGGTCCATCTTGCTGATCCTGTCGAGAAAGACTCCCAACTGATGGTACGTACCCGCCAGGTCGAGGCGAATCGGAACCGATGCGTAGAATTCGTACTGCTTCTCGGCTTGAGGCTGGAAAAGAATGTTCTCCAGGCCAACCTCGCTTCCCACCAGCGATATGTTTTCCAACAGCACCGGGATCTCTTTCTGGTCCGGGAGGAAGGTCAGATAGTACTTCAACTCCTCCCTGGATTTCGCCACTTCCTCTCTGACTTTCTCGATTTCCTTCTCTTTTTTCTTCAGATCGGCAAGGCGGGCTTCATTCTTGCGAATCTCGTCCTGCAACCTGGACGCGGTTTTCATCATCCCCTGATACTTGAAATAGTAGAAGCCTCCCCCAAGCACTATCAATGTGGCCAATACCAGCAGAATCTTCCTGGACTGAGGCAGGGCCGTAATCTTCTCTTGCAGAACGCCGATCGGGATTTTCTGCTTCAATGCCTCAAAATCGATTTTCGCCTTAGCCATTCAACGTTCCTTCCGCCGGTGGAGTACAGTCACACGAAACTACGAGGCCGCCGGAGCAACCGGAGCCGCCGGGGCGCCGCTATCTTTTTTCAGCTTCTTCTCAACGGCCGAATAGGGAAGAAACCGGAACGAGATCTGAAACTCGCGCAACTTGGTGTCCCGTATGACCGTTTGCCGCGAATGCGTCAGACTCACGGTCCCTTTCTCTACATACGGAGAGTCTTCCAGCCCTTTCATGAATTCCGCCACCGTCTCGTTGGTGAGCGCAATTCCATTCAACGTCAGCATGGCTCCGGACAAAGCGAACCTCTCGAACCATAACCGGTCCCCGGGGACCTCCGCGCCGAGCAGGGCCAGCAGTCGCACTATCTTGTCCCGGTCCTTTTTCAGGTCCTGGATAACATTGCGCCTCTTCACGATGGAGTCCTGTTCTTTCTTCAGGTCGGCGAGCTCCTTCTCGAAGCGCTCGTATTTCTTCATTTCATTCTTAAGCTTATTGCTTTTGGCCTGGAGTATCCCGATTTCATTGCTCTTCGTGACCCACAAGAACCCTATCGCGGCAATGAGCAGAAAGACGCCCAGAACATACAGGCCAAAGAAGTGCCGGCCGTCGGAGGCGGCTTTTCTCTTCTTTCTGGAGCGGACCGGAAGTAGATTTATCTCTATCATCTCAGCTCGCCTTTCTCAATGAGAGTCCCAGGCAAACGGCCATTTGCGATCCTATATAATTTATGTATTCAGGATCGAATACCTGCTGATCGTAATCGAGTTTGGCGATGGGATTGAAAATCTCCACTTCCGTCATCAGCTTCTGATGGAACACTTTATCGAGCCCGGGTATCCTGCAGGACCCTCCACTCATGTAGATCTTGTTCACCGTTCCGTCAGGGTAGTTGTTATAGAAAAAGTCGATTACCCTCTTCACCTCATTGACCCAACTCTGAGTAGTGGTGACGAAGATATTTTGCAGTTCCTTCACGGAAACCTTGTCCGTGAGATCACCCGCCTTTATGCGTTCCGCCTCGTCATAGGACACTCTGAACCGGCTGCGAATCGCTTCGGTAATCTGGTAACCGCCGATGGAGATATCGCGGGTAAAAACCGGGGTCCCCTTGTTGATCACGTAGATGCTCGCTTTGTTGGCCCCGATATCGACGAGCGCCACGCAATCATCGGAGCCTGTACCGTACGTCACCTCATGCGCATTGCTCAACGCGAAACAATCCACATCTATCACCATCGGATCGTAGCCCGCGATTCTCACCAGATCCACATAATCGTTTATGGAATCCTTTTTCGCCGCCACGAGCAGCACCTCCATCATCTTGGGCCGCTCTTTGGGCACGTCCAGGATCTGGTAGTCCACATTCACTTCATCTATGCTGTAGGGGATGTACTGTCCAAGCTGCTCCTGCATCCTGGACCCCAACTCATCCTCCGTCATGATGGGAAGGTCGATCTTCTTGATCATCACCTCATAGCCGGAGATAGATATCGCTACGGATTTTTCCTTAATTTTTAGGTGTTTGCCGAGCTTCTGGATCGTTGACGCAACCAGTTCCGGTTCTCTCAACTTTCCTTCCACGAAAGCCCCTTCGGGCAAGGCCGCCAGACCAAAGCTCAGCAATCTGTAGCCTGCCTTCCCCTCCTGGATCTGCATCAGCTTCAGAGTATGCGAACCGAGGTCGAGCCCTACCAAATGCTGCCTTTTCTTCTGGAACATACGCAAAACTCTTCAAACCCGAAAATTGCTCATCATTTCATAATTATTGTTGACAAAATTCAGCGGTTATAGTCTACCATCGCCGTCCGACGAATTGCAAGAGAGGATTTCAGCATCAGCGCACAACTCCTTTCATTTTCATGAAAGAAGGGTTAAATTCCATGTGGCGATCGGCAATTCGGGCCATTCTATACCAACGGACAGAAAAGGTGCAAGTTATATCTTGGGTTTTTGGGTACATGAAAAGGAGATAAAATTGGACTACACATCGGAAAGGGAAGTTGTCAAGCCTAAATCGAAGAGCCTGATGAGGGAGTACCTCGAGGCGATCATCATCGCCATTTTGCTCGCTCTGATCATTCGAGCCTTCGTGGTCCAGGCTTTCAAGATCCCGTCAGGTTCCATGAAATCAACCCTGCTCGTGGGAGATCATATTCTGGTTACGAAGTTCGCCTACGGAATCAAACTTCCGATTCTAGAAAAAGAACTCGTGAGCTTCGGCGAACCCCGCAGAGGCGACGTCATTGTCTTTCGCTATCCGCTGGACCCGGACAAGGACTTCATCAAGCGCGTGATCGGGATACCCGGCGATACGATCAGAATCAGCAACAAGAAGGTTTACGTCAATAACAAGGAAATCGATGAACCTTACATCCAGCATACCGATCCCGGGATTTTGCCCGCAAGCCTAAGCCCCAGGGATAATTTCGGACCTGTCGTCGTGCCTCCCGACAACCTGTTCGTGATGGGCGACAACAGGGATGAGAGCTACGACAGCCGCTTCTGGAAGTTTGTCGACATGTCGGCGTTAAGGGGAAGAGCTTTCATCATCTACTGGTCATGGAACGGAGACGGCGGTTTCTCCATCGATTCGGAAGACAATTTCCTGCGCTGGAATCGAATCGGAAAACTAATACACTGAAAAGCATGCGAGATCGGGATACATGGTCGGTAAAACCGAAAAACAGGTACTGGAAATCTGTGACTGGCTGTCGCGTCGGCTCCAACACCTCAGATCACAGGGAGCAGTCGTCGGAATCAGCGGAGGGGTGGACTCGGCGGTAACCGCCGCTCTGGCGCGGAAGGTGCTCGGCAAGCGCGTTCTCTGCCTTATTCTCCCTTGCCACAGCGCGCCCGAGGAAATCGACGATGCAAAACAGGTGGTGGAACATCTCGATCTGCCCTCCACGACCCTGGATATCAGCTATGCCTACGACAGTCTGGTTCACCTGCTTCCCAAGGGAGACAACGAGGCGAACGCGTGCTTGAAAGCGCGCCTCCGCATGCTGGTCCTATACCACTACGCCGCCCGGCACAACTACCTGGTGCTCGGCGCCTGCAACCGGAGCGAATGGGAAATCGGTTTTTTTACGAGCCATGGTGATGGGGCCGCCGATCTTTACCCGCTGCTTCATCTCCTGAAAGAGGATGTATACGGACTCGCCACCCATTTCAACTTTCCTCTCCGCGTCATCGAAAAGCCCTGCTCCAGCCACCTCTCCGACGGCCGGACGGATCAGTCCCGACTGGGTTTCAGCTATAGCGATCTGGATTCCTACCTGACGGAAGGAGCGGGCGCCCTGTCCGTTCCGGTCGAAGTTCAGGCGCGGATACGGCAGATGCAGGAAGAGAGCCTGCACAAGAGACTGCCGGTGGACAGCATCGCGATGTCCCATGATGCCGACGGGGTCCGCGATATCCGCAATGCCGCCCAAAAGGCTCCGGCCGAAGATCACGAAACGTACGACAAGAGCATCGAAGCCCTTACGCTGATCAGCAAAGCCATTACGTCGGACCAGTACCTGGAGGATATTCTCCGCCTTATCGTGATGGTCACGGCGGAAGTCATGAAGTCGAGCGTCTGTTCCCTATGGCTTATCGATGAGAAAGAGGCCGTCCTGCGACTCAGGGCGACTCAGTCGATAAACAGCGAGTACCTGAAGGAACGCGCCCTCAAGGTCGGAGAAGGAATAGTCGGAAAAGTGGCTGCCGAAAACCGCCCGTCTACGGTGCCGAACGTTCTCGAGGACCCGTTCTTCAAGGAGAAGGACCTCGCCCGCGGAATGGGGTTGGTTTCCATGCTCAGCGTCCCGATGCGCGTCAAGGACAGGGTCATAGGGGTGGTCAACTGCTATACCTCGCATCCTCACGTCTTCAGCGAACTCCAGATGAATGTGCTCACCGCCGTGGCCAACCAGGCGGCAGTGGCTATCGAGAACACGGAACTCATGGTAAAGACCAGGGTCATCCAGGAAGAACTCGAACGCCGTAAGATCATCGAGCGCGCCAAAGACCTCATCATGAAGCGATTCAACCTGACCGGCGAGGATGCCTACAGGTGGCTCCAGAAGCGGAGCATGAACACCAGAAAATCCATGCGTGAAGTGGCCGAGGCAGTCCTTCTGGCCATGGAGGGATAGGGAGGACGGGAGGAAGAACGGATGGACCGGGAGCCTGAAAAAAAGACCGATGGAAAGACGTCGCCCATCCTCCGCAGACCGCGAACCTCGTGCAGGGTGGGCAAGAGCGAAGCGTTACCCACCCTTACGCAGGTTCCCCCGGCAACACAAAAGGTTTCGCCGTATGGCGCTCAGAGCGTTCGTCGCGCTCTTTACGCGCCGTACAGCAGGCAGTCCCCGCGAAGATCCTCATAAACCTCGAGCCCCGGCTGCCAGGCCGCTTCCAGATCTCCCGGATCGTCCCCCCGCTCCAAACCGCGACGAAGTTCACCGTCCCCCAACAGGATATCCATGGGCAGCTTCTCCCATTCATATTCATAGGGTGGCGGCAGCCACCTGAAATGATCCGGATGAATGCGCAGCATCGTCTGGAGCAGAGCAAGTCCCAGGCGGTACGGGCGGATGCGCTCCCGGTCCGTGACGTGAATCTGAAAACCACGGCACATCCGCCCCTTCCATTTGTCGAAGACCGGCTCGAAGCAGACGGGCCGGAATGCGACCCCTTCCAGGTCGTAGCGTTTCACCGCCTCGAGAAACTCCCGCTGATCGAGATAGGGAGCGCCGAAAAGATGGAAGGGAAGAGTCGTCCCCCTGCCCTCGCTTAAGTCGGCGCCCTCCAGGAGCACCATCCCCGGGTACAGGAGCGCGGTCTCCCAGGCCGGCATATTCGGAGATGGAAAGAACCACTGCAGGCCCGTGTCAGGGTGGAAATCGCCCCGCCTCCATCCTTTCATGGGAATCACTTCCAGTTCGCAATCCACGGAACAGCACCGCACGATGAAACGGGCCAGTTCCCCCATGGTCAAGCCGTGCCGCATCGGAATGGGGTAGCGTCCCACGAAGGAGCGGTACCCTTCCAGCACAATGTTGCCCTCCACCGCGTTCCCGTTTATGGGGTTGGGACGATCCAGCACGACGACCTTCACGCCGGCCCGGCCCGCCGCCTCCAGGCACAGCCCCATCGTGGTCCCATAAGTATACACGCGGGTCCCCACGTCAGGGAGATCTATCAGGAGCAGATCGATCCGTTCGAGCATCTCGGGCGTCGGTTGCCGCGTCTCCCCATACAGGCTGAAAACGGGAATACCGGAGTACGGATCGGTTCCGTGGGGCGATTCCACCATGTTGGCCTGTTTGTCTCCAAAAAAACCGTGCTGCGGCGAAAAAAGGCAGTGGAGCTTCCCCCCGGCTTTCCTTATCAGCGCGGCCGTGTCCTCGAAAGCTCCGGTGAACGAGGCCTGATTGGCCAGCAGGCCGAGACGCCCGGAACGAAACCACGAGGGTGGACCGTCCACGAGCACTTCACAGCCGAGCTTGATTCCCTTTCCGTTACTACGCATATACTCTCCTTACCGGCCGACATGCCTCCGGAGGGTCATCAATCCGAAGCATCGAGGCCCCAGGGGATCACCACCCGGCGCGACCTCGCAAGAGGCATGGAAGCGGCTCATCGTCCGTTTGCCGCCGACTGCCCACCAATAACAGCAGAAGTGCGGACGCTTGAAGCTCGGCTGTCAGACGCGCCGTGGAATTCGACCATTCCTTTTTGTCTCAAGAACTCTGCCCCCTACTCCGCAGCACAACCGCATCGAGAACATCCTGCACGCCGGAGAGGCGCTCTCCCATTTCGTGCAAAAGCTCCGTGGATACGGCCTGAGGGTTGTGCGCCCAAAGGTTTTCGATTTCCCTCGCCTTCCGGATGGTTTCGGAGAGCAGGAACTGCCACCCCGGTTTTTCCCCTGCCCCGGGCGCGACCTCGCCTCTCACCGGCGTCAGGGAAATCGTGTCGCCGATAACCGGCACGAAAGTCCGGAACCCGAACCGCTCATGCACCACTCGGGCGAACTCCTCGCTCACGCTCCGCTCACCATGCACCACGTAGACCCGCATATCGGGATTGGCGAAGTGGCTGATCCAGCCGAGCAGGTCCGCCTGTCCGGCGTGGGCGGAAAAGCCGCCGATGGTGAAAACACGCGCCCGCGCGGCAATCTCTTCTCCGAAAATCCTGACCGTCTTGGCTCCTTCGACGATCTTTCGCCCCGGAGAGCCTTCCGCCTGGAACCCGGCAATGACCAGCGACGCCCCCGGACGCCAGAGATTGTGCTTGAGATGGTGCTTGATGCGGCCTGCCGTGCACATGCCGTTTCCGGCGATGACTATGGCTGCCCCCTCCGTCTGGTTGATCCGTATCGAATCCTCGACGGTCTTCGACAGAATCAGTTCCGGAAAGTCGAAGGGATCGTGCCCCTGGTTCACTATGGCGACGGCGTCTTCATCGTAGTATTCGCGCATTCTCCGGAATACATCCGTTGCCGCGATGGCGAGCGGACTGTCGAGGTAAACCGGGATCGAGGGAATGAGCCGCTGACGAAAAAACTCCCCCAGCACGTACAGGATCTCCTGGGTACGTTCCACCGCAAACGCGGGTATGACGACCTTCTCCCGATGCCCGACGCTGAAAAGGATCGCTTCGAGCAATTCTTTCTTGCTGTCCTCGAAGGATTTGTGTTCCCGGTTGCCGTAGGTGGATTCCACGAAGAGCGTATCGGCATCGAAAATGTGGTGCGGGTCTCTTACGATCAACTGGTTCCTGCGCCCCAGGTCTCCGGAGAAGACCGCCTTGTGCGCGCAGTCGGCCCCGTCGCACCACACTTCGAGGATCGAAGAGCCGAGGATATGTCCCGCCTCCCGGAAGCGAAATTGCAGGTGGGGGTCTATGGAAATGATCTCCCCGAGGCCGACCGGCTCGAAGAGGGGGAAGCAGGCGCGGGCATCCGCAACCGTGTAGAGGGGAAGCACTCCGGGTTCTCCCCGGCGCTCGTTCTTCCGGGTGAGCCACTCCGCTTCCATCTCCTGGATGCTGGCGGAATCGAGCAGCAGTATCCTGCACAGTTCCGCCGTCGGCTGAGTGCAAAATATCCTGCCCCTGAAACCGTCCTTGACCAGTTTGGGAATCCTTCCGCTGTGGTCGATATGGGCGTGGGTGAGAAATATGGCGGAAATGCTTCCGGGGTCGAAAGGCCAGTCCTGGCGGTTCATCGCCTCCGTGCTCTTTCCGCCCTGGAAGAGCCCGCAGTCAATCAGGTACTTACCGCCGTCCTCCAGCAAAAAACATGAACCCGTGACCTGTCCGGCGGCGCCGAGGCAAGTGATCTGCATGAAAACCCCCTCCTGAAAACTATGTCCGGTGTTTGTATTCGTCCGTGTTCGTCGCTCACATTTTAACGAGCAAAAATCATTCCTCATCCCCTCCCCGCCCGCGCGCACCCGCGCCCGAAGGCGGACGTCCGCCCGCTCCCATTTCCATTCCCGACCGGCCGATTCGTCCGCGCGGTTACCTTTTGCTTGTCACACTGTTGACAAAACGTTAAGAGTTCATGATATATGAAAAGGTCCGGAGAAGTAAAAGCTTTTCAAGGTGGTGGCCCAATGAACAACAAGAATCCGTACCGGGATTTCTATTTCAACCGGGCGAAAAAAGAGAACTATCTCGCCCGGGCGATTTACAAGCTCGAGGAAATACAGAAGAAGTACCGCATCCTCAAAGTCGGCGACCGGGTACTGGACCTCGGGGCCGCTCCGGGATCGTGGATGCAGCTCACGAGCCGGACGATCGGATCGAAGGGGTTCCTGCTGGGAGTGGATCTCAAACCCATCGAACATCCGTTCCCCGCCCACGTGAAGATCCTGCAGCGGGATATTTTCGATCAGGCTTTTGCCGATGAACTGCTGCGGGAGTACGCCCCCTTCGATGTGGTGCTGAGCGACATGGCCCCATCCACGTCGGGATTTCGCTTCGCCGACAGCGCCCGGTCCGAACTCCTGTTCGAACGGGCGTTCGAACTGGCCCGGCCGACCCTGAAGCCGCAAGGCCACTTCCTGGCCAAGATATTCCAGGGCGCCGAATTTCACAAGATACTGCTCGAAATCAAGAAGGCTTTCGAGTGGACCAAGGTGGTGAAGCCGGAAGCATCCCGGAAGGAAAGCAAGGAGATTTACATCCTGGGCATGCGGTACAAGAAGGTATAGTGAGAAGGCATAGCGGCTTGCGAGTTTTCAATTGAAACCGAGGAGGTAGAATTCATGTCCGGTCATTCCAAGTGGAGCACTATTCGCCACAAGAAATCCGCGGCTGACGCCAAGCGCGGAAAGATATTCACCAAGTTGATCAAGGAGTTAACGGTAGCCGCCCGGATGGGTGGGGGGGACCCCGAAGGTAATCCCCGGCTTCGTGCGGCAGTGATGGCGGCCAAGGCGGAAAACATGCCCAAGGACAACATCGAACGAGCCATCAAGAAAGGCACGGGGGAACTCGAGGGGGTCAACTACGAAGAAATCAACTATGAAGGCTACGGTCCGGGCGGCGTGGCTGTTCTGGTTGAAGTAATGACGGATAATAGGAACCGGGCCGCGAGCGAAGTGCGCCACGCATTCAGCCGGAGCGGCGGGAGCATGGGCGAGGCGGGTTGCGTCGCATGGATGTTCGACAAGAGAGGCACGATCGTTTTCAGCAAGGACAAGTATTCGGAGGAGGAGATCATGGAGACGGCCCTGGAAGCCGGTGCGGAAGACGTACAGGACCAGGGCGACCAGTTCGAGGTGGTCACTTCCGTCGCCGACCTCGAAACCGTCAAAGCGGCTTTCGATGAGAAGGAAATGACGTACGAACTGGCGGAAGTCAGCATGGTGCCTCAAACCACGGTGCCGATCGACGACGAGAAGCAGGCGGCGCAGATTCTGAAACTGATGGACACTCTCGAGGATCTGGACGACGTTCAGAATGCGTACGCCAACTTCGACATTCCGGATGAAATCCTGAACGCCATTGCCTGATGATGACGGCTGAAGGGGCGTAGCGCAGACAGAGCGGCGGGAAACAGGCCATGCCATGCATCATTGGAATCGATCCGGGATCGCGGCTCACCGGGTATGGTGTCGTAGAAGGGGATGGGTCCCGATTCAGACACATCGCCAACGGCACCATCCGGATGGCCGACCGCATTCCGTTCCCCGAACGGCTGGGGCTCATCTACAAGCAGCTCACATCCATTATTGCCGAATTCAACCCCGACGGTCTCGCCGTGGAGGACGTTTTCTTCGCCTACAATGTGAAAAGCGCTCTGCGGCTGGGACAGGCGCGGGGGGCCGCCATAGTGGCGGGCGTCAGCGCCGGGATACCCGTCTACGAGTACAGCGCGCTCCAGATCAAACAGGCCGTCGTGGGGTACGGGAAAGCAGGCAAGGATCAGGTTGGTCAAATGATCCGATTTCTGTTACAATTACGGGAAAATGTAGATCCGGACGCGTCGGACGCGCTGGCGGTGGCCATCTGCCACCTGAATACGTCTATCGGCAGGAACCGCTTGAACCCGAGGGAGAGCAAACAGTAAATGATCTGCCGCCTGGAAGGAAAGCTTCACTTCAAATCCCCCGATTACGTCGTTATCGATGCTCATGGCGTGGGATACTGCGTACAGGTGCCGCTCAGCACTTTCTACGACCTTCCGGACCCCGGACAAACGACCTCTCTGAACATCTACACCCATGTCCGGGAAGATACCCTGCAACTGTACGGCTTCCGTACCATGGCGGAAAAGGAGATGTTTCTCCATCTCATCACCGTAAACGGAGTGGGACCCCGGCTGGCCGCGAATATACTGTCGGGTATCAACCCGGATGAACTGCGCCGCGTGGTGATTCAGCAGGACCGCCGCCGCATGCAGGGCATTCCCGGAGTGGGAAAGAAGATCGCCGAACGCATAATCCTGGAACTGAAGGATAAACTGAAGCTCCAGGAGGGCGAGGAAGAACAGGCCGTCTCCGTTCAGGAGGAATCCGGCGTCTATACCGACGCCTTTTCAGCGTTGCTGAACCTCGGATACAAAGCGCCGGAAGCGGAAAAGGCATTGCAGGGGGCAAGGACAGGCCTGGGCGACGAACCGCCGCTCGACATGCTCCTCAAGGATGCTTTGCGGCGACTGGCTTAACGAGTGCAAAACGGCGGAAACCCGTCGGCTCCCCTTGGACAGGATCGACAGGATTTGCAGAATTGGCAGGATATTTTTCGTTTGGCCTGTTTCCATTCCTGTTGATCCTGATCATCCCGTCAATTCCGTCGAAAAAGAAAAGCAGGAAGGTAACAGATATGGATACGGCCGAACGGCTGATCGAACCGGAGCGCAAGGAGGAAGATCTCCCCCTGGAGAACAATCTCCGCCCCAGGCGCCTGGACGATTACATCGGGCAAACGAACGTCAAGGAAAACTTGAAGATCTTCATCCAGGCCGCCGTACATCGCGGGGAATCCCTGGACCACGTCCTCCTGCACGGCTATCCGGGCCTCGGGAAGACCTCGCTCGCCAATATCATAAGCTGCGAGTTGGGAGTGAACCTCAGGAGCACTTCCGGCCCCGTCATAGAGCGCCCCGGAGACCTGGCCGCGATACTCACCAACCTGGAACCGCGGGAGGTCCTTTTTATCGACGAAATACACCGGCTGAACCACGTGGTGGAGGAGATCCTCTATCCCGCCATGGAAGATTTCAAGCTGGACATAATCATCGGACAGGGACCGTCCGCTCGCACCATCAAGCTGGACATCCCCCATTTTACCCTGGTAGGGGCCACAACTCGCGCGGGACTCCTCTCCCCTCCCCTTCGGGACCGCTTCGGCGTCTCCCTGAGACTCGAATTCTACAAAGTGGAAGAACTCAAGGAAATCGTGCTCCGCTCCTCCCGCATCCTGGGGATCGCCGTCGATGACCTGGGAGCGCAGGAAATCGCCAGGCGCTCCAGGGGCACTCCCCGCATCGCCAACCGGCTCCTTCGCCGCGTGCGCGATTACGCGCAGGTCCGCGCCGACGGCAAGATCACCTGCGAAGTGGCGGACCAGGCGCTCGACATGCTCGACGTGGACGCTTTGGGCTTCGACCGCATGGACCGGAGGATTTTGAGCACGATCATAGAGAAATACGATGGCGGCCCGATCGGGATCGATACCCTCGCCGCAGCCGTCTCGGAGGAAAAGGACACCATCGAGGACGTCTACGAACCCTACATGATCCAGGAAGGCTTCCTGAAGAAGACCCCGCGGGGGCGCGTCGCCACGAAGAGGGCATTCGAGCACATGGGGGTCCCCTACCGCTCGGAACACCAACTGCGGCTGTTTTAGCTGTGTTCGGCATCGCGCGGTTTTGCTGCTGTACGCGCCGTGCGGAGCCCGTATACGGGGACGGGGAACACGGGTGGAAATCGAACGAAGCGTCCGCGCCCGCCGTGACATGCTGGGCGATTCATGCTGCAGAGTACATCCGGACATGGGGGATGGCATATTGCCGCCCCTGTCCGGATGCGAGGCGGAAGCCATTGCAGGCTTCTCCGGAATGGAACGCCGCTATTTCAGTGTCATAAAATCCAATACCGCGGATTTCATCGAAAAAGTGCTCTATCTTTTCCCCGGCTGCCCGGAAGGCGTCCACCGCGCGTTTCCCTCCGGCGGCCGGCACTACGAACTCCTAACGATCGCGGACCGTTGCGCCCTCCTTCGCAACGACGGGCGCCTGCTGCCCGCCGGCGCAAGGCCGCTTTTCTGCCGCATTTACCCGTTCTGGTTCTTCGGTTCGCAACTCCACGTCTTTCCCGACGACCTGCGCCTCGCCCTGCGGGAAGCCGGTACTGCCGAGGAACTGCTTCCTGCAATGGAGGTCGATCCGGACCGGCTGGACCTGATTTTCACTCAACTCCCGCAAAGCCGGGATATAACCGCCCCCCCGCCGTAGTTCCCTTATCGCCTCTCGCTAGATGTACCTGGAAACCATCCAGCAAAATAGGGCCCAAACCAGGCCGGCGGTCCAACCCGCCAGAACGTCGGTCGGATAATGGACGCCGAGGTAAACTCGGCTGAGCCCAACCATAAAGGTCAGCAACATTGCCGTTGCCAGCAGATAGATCCTCATCGTGCGCTTCGGTTCCATCCCCGACAGCAGGGTGCCCAGGGTCAGGTAGACGATCGCCGAAAGCATGGCGTGCCCGCTGGGCAGGCTTGCCGAAACGGCGTATGTCAGATGAGGGATATCGGGGCGTTCTCTGGCGTAGAAAATCTTGAGAACATTGCTCAGGACCACCCCGCTGGTTGTACTGAGCAAGATCAGCCACATCGTCCTGTAGTTGCGCTGTATTGCGAGAAAACCCACAACAATGACGACTATGCAAGTCAGGACGGTGTAGCCACCCAGGGCGGAAATGTCCCTGGCCGCCTGAAGCAGCCACAGGGGACCGCGCGCAAGCGCGGGATTGTCGGGCTGCCGCAACACCCGTACGGCCCATTCGTCGAACTGCCGGGTCTCTCCTTCCATCACCTCGTCGGCAAGTTCGATGAATCCCCATGCGCCGGCTACCACCAACAATCCGGCCAGCAAGATGACCAGTTCCCGTCTTCCCGCGAAACGCTGGAGATTTCCCGCAAAACGTCCAAAGATATGCTTCACTCCGAAGGCCCCTTGTCGAGCGGCAATTCCCGGATTTCATCTCCCGCATTCATGCCGTCATGCAGGCCGGGAAGCGGCGCGCGCAGGCGGAGTCTCCGGTTCCTTCAACCGACAGCGCGCGCGGTTCCACTTGCCCAACGTCATGCGGTCATGCCGGCGCGGGTCTTCCCGAGCGGCCCTCGAAGAAAGCAAGGCTCGCCGACACCAGCACCACCAGCACGGATCCGATATTGTGAACCAAAGCGCCCATAACGGGACTCAAGTATCTCCCGCCTCCCGCTAGAACCGCAAGGGCATTGAAGACGAGGCCGAACACCAGGTTGATCCTGATGATGGCGATCATACGCCGGCTGAGTCTCACCAGGAAGGGGACACCGGCCACATCGTCGTTCATGAGAGCGATATCCGCCGTCTCCAGCGCCACGTCCGTTCCGGCCGCCCCCATGGCGATTCCCGCGTTCGCGGCGGCAAGAGCGGGAGCATCGTTGATGCCGTCTCCCACGAAGATGACTTTGCGCCCTCCGGCCTGGAGTTCGTTGATTATCCTCAGCTTGTCCTCCGGTTTCATGTCGGCCCAGGCGTCGGTGAGCCCCACCGCTTCGGCGACCAGGCAGGCGGACTTTTCATGGTCCCCCGAAAGAAGACCCACGTGCTTCATTCCCATCGAACAAAGGCGCCCGACCGTCTCCACGGCTTCCGGCCTGATGGTGTCGGATACGCTTATGACCCCGACAGCACGACAGGAGTCATGCACCCAAACATGGCTCTCGTGGAGCAGACCGATCCGGCCTTGGAGACCAACGGTCGGTCTCGGACTCCCCCCAAGGCCCTTGTTAGATATATAATTAACAGTTAAACACATTTCGCCGGAAAAATAAGGAAAAATCCTCATCCTCCCCGGATCCGCCAGTGGACTCGTACGATAGTTCCCACCCCCTTGACGGATTTTACGGTGAAAATGCCGCCCGAGGATTCGACCTGCTCCTGCATGGTGGCCAGTCCCAACCCCATCTGGTCATCCACCCCGAAGGACGCATCCTCGAGGTCGAACCCCACCCCATCGTCCCGGATCATGAACCAAATGCCGTCACCTTTTTCTTGCAGGGAGATGTGCACGGTTTTTGCCCTGCCATGCCGCGCGACGTTGTCCAGAGTCGCCTGCAACACCCGGAAAATGACAGTTTTTATGGGTTCAGGCACTCTCTCTTCCTGGATGCTTATCTGCTCTTCAACCCCGATATCCGGATACGCCTTCTTGAACTCCCGCAGAAACCAGTTGACGGCGGCAAGGATGCCCAAATCGTCGAGAAGGGACGGCCTTAAGCCCGTATAGATATTCCGGACTTCTTCGATGACGAAATCGATCATGGAAAGCAATCCATCGAGCGACTTCTCCCCCTTCGCAAGCGCGTCATCCCGGCGCCGGAGCCCGGCCACTCCGATCTTGACGGCATGCAAAGGTTGTCCGATACGGTCGTGAATCTCATTGGCGATGCGTTTCCTCTCGCGTTCTTGATCCCTCACCAATTGAGAAGAGAGGGATTTGAGTTGCTTTCTGGACTCCCTCAAGGCATCTTCCACCCTCTTGCGTTCCACGATTTCCTTTTCCAGCTTCCTGTTGGACGCCGCCAGTTCCGCGGTACGCTCTTCAACCCGCCGTTCGAGCGTATCGTGAGCATGCTGCAGCGCATCCCTCATTTTCACGAGGGTTGTTGATTTCTCTTCCAATTCCCTGATACGGGCCTGCAACTGGGGATAATAGCTCTTGCGGATGGCTCGCTCCCCAAGTCCCATGATCTTTGCCCGGATTGCGCTCCGGTCCGTTCGTTCGTCAGAGGGCTCGTTCATAGATCTCCTCGATCTCTCGCAGTGTCGGCTGCCTGGGATTGGTGGCGAGACATGGGTCCTGGAATGCCTTGCGAGCCATATCGGGGATATCGGCGTGCTTCACACCCAGTTGACCGAGCGTTTGGTGGATACCCACCCCCCGGCGGAACCGGACAAGAGCTTCCGCAAGCCTTGCCTTATCGTCGTGCGATCCTCGCATCTCGACTCCCATCGCCCGGCCCGCGGTCCGGTATCGGTCCGCGACTGCATCAAAATTGAAATGGACCACGTGTTCCAGCAAAACAGCGTTACACTCTCCGTGGAGCAGATCCAGTCGCCCTCCCAACGCATGCGACATGCTGTGAACAAGTCCCAGGCCCGCATTCGAGAATGCCAGCCCCGCCATCATGCTGCCCAACATCATGCCGTTGCGGCGCTCCATATTCCGGGACTCCCGGACCGTGGAAGGCAGGTGGCAAGACACCAGACGCACCGCTTCGAGCGCATTCAAGTCTGTAAGCGGCGAACCGGCGTTGGAAACCCACGCCTCCAGGGCGTGCGCCAGTGCGTCGATTCCCGTGGCGGCGCTCAATTCCGGAGGCATGGTGACCGTGGTGGCCGGGTCGATCAACGACACATCCGGCACCATGGTTTTGCTGATGATAGCGATCTTCACCTCCCGCGCCACATCGGTGATTATGGCATACTGCGAGACGTCCGCGGAACTGCCCGCCGTAGTGGGCACGCAAATGAGCGGAGGACCGGGTACGGCCACTTCGTCCACTCCTTCGAACTCCAGCACGCGCCGGCCATTGGTCGCGACAACCCCTATGGCCTTGGCGCAGTCCATGGGGCTGCCGCCACCGACGGCTACAATGATATCGCACTTCTCGGACTGATAGACCGCTGCACCGGCCATGATTTCATGATCTTTAGGATTGGATGTCACACCATCAAAGATCACATAGTTGATCGAGGTATCCTTCAACACTTTCCCCACGGCGCCTGTCCAGCCGACCGCACACACCCCGGGGTCGGTCACCAGGAGCGCCTTATGGGCGCCGAAGCCGGCCGCATACTGCCCCACCAGCCTCAGGGCGCCTTCACCGAAAACGATCTCCGGGACGACGTATTTTCTCAACTCCGATTCGACATTCACGGTCATGACGTTCCCCAGGCACGGGAATAAGCTGACAGGTTATCCTCTTATCGGCGCGGTTCCACTTCTGTCGGCCGCCTCTCCACGCTCACTGTCGCGCCGCGTTTCGTGGATTCATTCGGCAAGCCGGTCGAGCGAATCGGCAGACCATGACGCATCTATCGTGGTACCCTCTCCCGGCCGGGTACGGATGGAAAAATTCCCGCCCGAGAGTTCCACACGTTCCTTCATGCTGGTGAGCCCCAGGCCGCCTCTGTGATCTTCCCGAGCAGTATACAAATCGAACCCGACGCCGTTGTCCCGGATTACCAGTTCCAAGGTCCCATTTCTCCTGACGAAGGAGAGATTCACCGTTTCCGCCCGACTGTACTTCGCCGCATTATTGAGGGCCTCCTGTACGACTCTGAAGATGACGATTTTGAGCGCCTCCGGCACATCATCCTCATCGACGCCGATTTCTTTCTCAATGCGGACGCTCGAGTAGACAGCCTCGAACTGCCTGCAAAACCAGCCGATAGTGGCCACGATTCCCAAGTCGTCCAGGATCGACGGGCGAAGGTCGGTGATGATCCTCCTGACTTCCTGAATCGCGGTTTGCGCCATCGGGACGACGGCTTCCAGGGATTCGATCCCGGCTGTTCCCTCTTTTGTCCGGTTCAGGGTGTTTTCCACGCTGAACTTAATGGCTCCCAGGTACGCTCCGATGCTGTCGTGAAGCTCAACGGCTATCCTCTTTCTTTCCTCTTCCTGAGCTATCAGCAGTTGGGAGGAGAGGTTCCGAAGACGCCCTTCCGATTCCCGTAGCGCCACTTCGACCCGCATGCGCTCCTCAACCTCCCTGCTCAGCCGCCTGTTCGAGTCCGTCAGTTCCGCGGTACGCTCCCGAACGCGTTTCTCGAGTTCGTCGCGAGCCTGCAGCAGAGCATGCTCCGCCTTCTTTCGATCCGTGATGTCCAGAATGGTTCCGAATATCTTCACGGCAGCGCCGGACGTGTCCCTCACGGCGCGCCCCACGCTCTGAACGTGCTTTATCGAACCGTCCGGCAAGACTATTCGATACTCGAAATCGAA
>CAYOVG010000068.1:0-22835 GCA_964407285.1 uncultured Syntrophobacteraceae bacterium | reverse complement strand
ACCCCAATCACGCTTTCGAAACTCCAGGCGGGCGACTGGGAGTATTTGACTCCGGACCTCGTTTCGCGGTATCATCTTTACCTGTCATTTACGGGAGGACCGACCATACGGCATCTCGAGCGCGAATACGGGGCGAGGATGGCGCGGCCGCTGTACTGTTCGGTAGATCCCTCCGTATACTATCCCGAAGAGCGCGAAAAGGAATGGGATTTGGGATACCTGGGCACCTACAGCGATGATCGGCAGCCTCCGCTGGAACGGTTGATGCTCGATGCCGCCCGGGGATGGAGTGAAGGACGGTTCGTGGTGGCGGGCGCTCTTTATCCCGAGAACGTACCGTGGCCGGGAAATACACGCCATATCGAGCACATCCCGCCCGACAGGCACAGGGAGTTCTACAACTCCCAAAGATTTACGCTCAATATCACCAGGGCGGACATGGTCCGCGCGGGATATTCGCCGAGCGTGCGCCTTTTTGAGGCCGCAGCCTGCGGCACTCCGATCATAAGCGACTATTGGAACGGACTTGAAACGATATTCGAACCCGGCAGGGAGATCATCATCACGAGGTCCCACGAGGATACACTCGACTATCTGCGGAACATGCCGGAAGAAGAGCGCATGAAGATGGCGGATAGGGCCAGAACCCGCGTAGTTTCGCAGCATACCGCGGCGCACCGCGCATCCGATCTCGGACTGTACTGCCGGCAGGCCTTGAGCCGCCGGCTTCGCGCCGTGTATTATCTGAGCACATTCAAATCGTCTCGACGCGTGGGTCTCAACAGCCCCCGTGCGGAGACAATATAGGAAGGGCCGACCCCCTGTGAGTGTTTTTCTTCTGATTCGTCATGGAACTAACGATATGCTGGGCAACGCGCTGGCGGGCAGGAAGCCGGGCGTTCATCTGAACGCCGCGGGACGGGCCCAGGCGGAAAAGCTGGCCGAGAGGCTGGCCGGGGTTCCGATAGACGTGATTTACAGCAGCCCCATGGAACGGACCCGCGAAACCGCTGAACCGACTGCTGCAAAGCTCGGCCTCGACGTTCACATCTGCGACGGCATTATCGAACTGGACCTTGGAGACTGGACAGGCGCCGGGTACCGGGAACTGATGGACAGTCCCGTGTGGCGGCAATTCAACTCCTTTCGCAGCGGGACCCGAATTCCGGGAGGACATGAACTGACGGTGGAAGTTCAGGCCCGCATGGCAAGGGAAATGGAAAACCTGCGGGCCCGGCATCCCGACTCGATCATAGCTCTTTTCAGCCATGGCGACCCCATCAAGACGGCCATTGCCCACTACCTCGGCATCCCGCTCGATTATATTCTACGGTTCACGATCGACCCCGCATCGGTGAGCGTCATCTCGGTCGAGGATTACGGCCCGAGAATCCTGTGCATCAACAATACCGACGAGGTCCCGGTAGTGGTGGCTTGATTGGTGAGTTGCGGGGCGCGGGTTTCGGATTACGGGTTTGAGGCTCGTAAGCCATGAGTGCATTTTGATGGGCGCCCCCGGTGCGGCGATTGCGTGAAAGACTCCATCCCCGTGAAAAGTACTCCGCAAAGTCCTGAAAAGCACCAACCATGATAGGGTGTGAAAAAGCTTTAAAGGGGAAATGATCCCTTCGACTCGAATGATTAAATTTAAATCATAAAACAAAGAGGCGACAACCAGGGATCAGGAGTAACCGATGGAAACGATCGAGAAAAATGACTGTCTGACCGAAGATCAAATGCGTCACCCACATGGGACCGAAGTCTGTGAAGACGATGACGGGAAGTGCATGCTCTGTCTGAACGGAAAATGGGTGGACAAGGATTCGCTGGAGCAGGCGGGATGTTGACCGGTTCGGGCATAGCGTCCTTTGCATTGAATCCTTTTTATTGAGATTTATTGAGAAACCGCAGTTACGCAATCAATGCGACGACGAGACGATCTTGTTTTGTGCGGTTACGGTTTTCAGCCGGGGCGCGTTCCGTTGCGTTCCGACGGCGACACGCCGTGCCCCTGCATAAGAGTGGAATAGCCCTGCCGGGACCTACCGCGTTGCGACAGCCCTGTCGCGATTGAAAGCCGTACCGCACGAAGCCTTCCAAATCTACGATAAGGCGCTCGATCCATCAAGCCTCACATCCCGCAAGAACCCGATCATACGATGGACTGAACCACGGAAGGCCGGCTCTTCCCTTTTTCTCTTGCATCACATCTCGGATAATCGATATAGCAGAGAATCCGCTCGGGGTGGTCCCCGGGATCGAGTTTTTCCCGCTGAAGATGAAATATCGTCTCCCGCTATTGCTCAAACGGGCCGGAACGGTTATTTCTCGTGCTAAGATGACGGATTTTTTTCTTACGCCTTGGATAAAACACAACATGGAGCGATGCTTATGGAGCACCAATATTCTTCAGATATTCCCGTGGCACTCACGTTTGACGACGTCCTCCTGGTCCCGTCCTACTCACAGATACTCCCGCAGCAGGCCAACGTGGAAACGATGCTGACCCGCGAAATATCCATGCGCGTTCCCATAGTAAGCGCCGCCATGGACACCGTTACGGAAACCGAAACTGCTATCAGTATGTCCCGTGAAGGGGGAATAGGCATCATACACAGGAACATGCCGATCGAACGGCAGGCTCAGGAAGTCAATCAAGTCAAGAAATCGGAAAGCGGCATGATCGTGGACCCGGTGACGGTGAGACCCGACCAGAAAATTGCCGAAGTGTTCGACATAATGGCGCGGTACCGCATATCGGGCGTTCCCGTAGTGGACAACGGACAACTCGTCGGCATCATCACCAACAGGGACCTGCGCTTCGAGACGAACATGGAACTCGAGGCATCCCAGGTCATGACCAGCAGAAACCTCGTGACAGCCCCCATGGGCATCTCCCTGGAGGACTCGAAAAAGCTGCTCCATGAGAATCGAATAGAAAAACTCCTGGTGGTGGACGATGAAGGAAAACTGAAGGGACTCATCACCATCAAGGACATTATGAAAATCAAGAAGTACCCGAATTCATGCAAGGACGCCATCGGCCGCCTGAGAGTGGGCGCGGCCGTCGGCGTGGGGAAGGACGCTCCCGACCGGGTCGCCGCACTGAAGAGCGCGGGCGTGGACGTCGTGGCGATTGACAGCGCGCACGGACATTCACGCAACATCATCGAGATGGTCAAGTGGATCAAGGGAAACTATCCCGACCTGCAGGTCATTGCCGGCAACGTGGCGACGGCGGAAGGAACGGAAGCCCTCATCAAGGCCGGCGCGGACGGGGTGAAAGTGGGGGTCGGCCCGGGCTCGATCTGCACCACGCGCATCGTGGCGGGAGTCGGCGTACCGCAGGTGACGGCCATCATGGAATGCGCCGGGGTGGGAAAGAAGTACGACGTTCCCATTATCGCGGACGGAGGCATCAAGTACAGCGGAGACATCGTCAAAGCCCTGGCTGCGGGGGCGCACAGCGTCATGATCGGAAGCCTTTTCGCCGGGACCGACGAGAGCCCCGGTGAGACGGTCCTGTACCAGGGGCGCAGTTACAAGGTCTACCGCGGCATGGGGTCTCTCGGCGCAATGAAAGAGGGAAGCCGGGACCGCTACGGACAGCAGAACGTGGCTGAAGCTTCCAAGCTGGTCCCGGAAGGGATCGAGGGCATGGTGCCGTATCGTGGTCCCCTTGCGGCCAGTGTCCACCAGTTGCTCGGCGGACTGCGAGCGGGAATGGGGTACGTGGGATGCGCCACCCTGGAGGAACTCCGGACCAAGTCGCGCATGGTGCGTATTACCAGCGCCGGGTTGCGGGAGAGCCACGTCCACGACGTCATCATCACGAAGGAAGCGCCCAACTACCAGGTTGACCCGAGTAGAACGGCGTAAAGGCAAGAGGCCACATCAAGAAGACTTCGGAGAACAAAACAGATGAAATGGGATCGCCTTCACGAAGAGCGAGTTTTGATCCTGGATTTCGGTTCCCAGTACACTCAACTCATTGCGCGGCGGGTGAGAGAGAGCCATGTGTATTGCGAGATTCACCCCTACAACATGACCATGGAGGCGATCGAGGCCTTCCAGCCGAAGGGCGTCATCCTATCGGGAGGACCATCCAGTGTTTACGACCCCGGCTCTCCCCTCCCCGACCCACGCATATTTACGTTGAACGTCCCCGTCCTCGGCATTTGCTACGGCCTGCAACTCATGGCCTACCAACTGGGCGGAAACGTACAGCGCGCCGAACGACGCGAATACGGCCCGGCGAGTATCGACGTGGACAACCCCGCCGAACTTTTTCAGGATATCGATAGAGAGGAAGTCCGGGTCTGGATGAGCCACGGGGACCGCATACTCGAAGCACCTTCCGGATTCACCATACTGGCCCGAAGCCAGAACTCCCCCGTGGCCGCCATGGGCGATGCCGGGAGGCGTTTCTACGGAGTCCAGTTCCATCCCGAGGTTGCCCACACGCCCTGCGGCAGAGTTCTCCTGGACAACTTCCTGTTTCGCATCTGCCGCTGCCGTCCATCCTGGACCATGAAATCTTTTGTGGAATCCGTGACTCACGCTACCAGAGAACAGGTGGGAACCGACCAGGTAATCTGCGCCCTGAGCGGAGGGGTGGATTCATCCGTGGTCGCCGTGCTGTTGCATAAGGCCCTGGGCCCCAGGCTTCACTGCATATTCGTGAACAATGGCCTCCTTCGTAAAGGAGAAGCCGAAAGCGTTCAGAGCGTCTTCAGAGACCACTTCGAAATGAATCTCGTTTACGTGGACGCCTCGGAGCTTTTCCTCGAACGTCTCAACGGCGTGGACGATCCCGAGAGGAAGCGCAAGATCATAGGAAACCTCTTCATCGAGGTGTTCGAACGGGAAGCCTGCCGTCTCGAAAACGTCAAGTACCTTGCGCAGGGGACTCTTTACCCCGACGTGATCGAGAGCGTTTCCTTCAAGGGACCGTCCGCCACCATAAAGACGCACCATAACGTGGGCGGTCTTCCGGAACGGATGAACCTCAAGCTGATCGAGCCGTTACGGGAGTTGTTCAAGGACGAAGTCCGGATGGTGGGCAGGGAACTCGGGCTCCCCGAGCGCATCATCATGCGGCATCCTTTCCCGGGGCCGGGGCTCGCGATCCGCATCCTGGGCGACGTTACGCCGGAGAAACTCAGGATTTTGAGGAACGCCGACGCCATCGTTTTGGAAGAAATGGAAGCATCCGAATGGTACGACCGCGTATGGCAGGCTTTCGCCGTGCTGCTGCCGGTCCGTTCCGTGGGCGTTATGGGGGATGAGCGCACCTACGACCAGGCTATCGCTTTGAGAGTCGTGGAGAGCGTCGATGCGATGACAGCCGATTGGGCCAGGCTTCCCTACGATCTTCTGAGCAGGATATCCAACCGGATCATCAATGAAGTGAAGGGAATCAACCGGGTGGTCTACGATATTTCATCCAAGCCGCCCAGCACGATCGAGTGGGAATGAAAACCGGAACTCATCATGCAACTCCACGAAGAAGCAATCGATTCTACCGCGACGGCCACCGGACCGGAAAGTGGGTCAATTACGAAGTGAAGTACAGGGAAACCGACCTCTGGATTCGAGCGGAACAGCCACTGGAAAAACCTGCGATGGACGCCGTTTTGAACTGCCGTCATCAACTGGAATCCTATATTTCGCAGCACCGTGAGTTTTCGGCATCCCTGGCCCCTCTGCCGGACGACCCTACGGCTCCCCCCATTGTGCGCCGTATGCTTCAGGCGGCACTGGATGCGGGGGTCGGTCCCATGGCGACGGTGGCCGGCGCCATTGCCGAATGGGTCGGAAGGGAGATCATGCCGGCGGCCGGTTCCGTTATCGTGGAAAACGGGGGGGACTGCTACCTGGATGTGCACGAGGAAATCCGGGTGGGGGTCTACGCCGGACCCGACTCTCCGTTTCGGGGTAAGATTGGTCTGCGCTTCACGCCCGAGCGCTTTCCCTTGGGCATATGTACGTCATCCGGGACGATCGGCCACTCCGTTAGTTTCGGAAAGGCCGATGCCGTCGTGGCGGTGGCGCGAAATACGGCTCTTGCCGACGCCGCCGCCACGGCAGTGGGCAATCTCGTGCGGACTCCCTCATCCATTGGAGACGCTCTGGAACTCGCTGCCCGCATCCCCTCCCTGGAAGGAGTCCTGATCCTCATCGAAGATAAGATGGGAGTATGGGGAAACCTGGAACTGGTGTAGCGGGTTGCGGAAGACGCGTTGCGCGTTGCGAGTTCGGACTCCCGCAGGTCATGGGCATATTTGCATGGTTCAAGGGTCCCGCCCCGGAACAAAATCTACGGATGTGATCAAAAAGTTCTTGACACGGAATTACGGCCCGTGCGATTTTCCGCAACCCGCAACCCGCAACCCGCAACCCGCAACCCGCAACCCGCCCCATTCCGGCTCCGGAAAAAGAACTTGTGCTTTGCCGCTGTAATGCTATAGTAGAATGCCACGGTTAGCGGGTGCAAGTTAGGATTATGTCCAGACAAAGGTGTCGAGTGCGAATCAGATTCGCCGTTACGGTTTTATAATCATGAAAATTGTTGTTATGTCGGATACGCACCTGACCAGAGTTACCGCAGCGTTTGACGCCATATGCGCCAAATACTGCGCCGATGCCGACCTGGTCATACATCTGGGTGATATGGCGTCATTCGCGATCCTCGACTTCCTGGAGCAATATCCCCTCGAGGCCGTTGCGGGAAACATGGATGACTTTTCCATCCGCCACCGTCTCCCTGCCAACAAGATCATTCGAATCAAGGATTACAGAGTCGGGATTGTCCACGGGTGGGGGGGGAGCGTTTCCGAGCTGAGAGAAAAGCTTCGGCAGGTGTTCGCCGGAGTCGACGCCATTTTGTTCGGCCACACGCACCAACCGCTGCAGATCGAAGACGACGGTTGTCTCTGGTTCAATCCGGGATCGGTATTCCTGGGAAGGGGAAGCCACCCTCAGACGCTGGGAATTTTGCATATCGAGGACTCAATACGAAGCGAGATCGTCCAATTGTAGGGAGGAGATGCTGAATGGAAAATCTGTGGGCTCCGTGGAGGATGGAGTACATTCTTGGTCAACGGGAACCGTATTGCATATTCTGTCCCGACGGTGACGGGCTTTCGGACGAGGAGCGGTTGATTTTGCACCGGGGCCGTCTTTCCGTGGTTTTGATGAACAAGTATCCGTACAATAACGGGCATCTGTTGGTGGCTCCCTGGCGGCATGTACCGGACTTGCAGAACCTTTACGAAGAGGAAATGCTCGATCTCATGCAGTGGCTGAGGATTTCCACGTCAATCCTCAGGAAAGTGATGCATCCCAACGGCTTCAATGTAGGTTTGAACATAGGAGCGGCGGCCGGAGCGGGGGTCGAGAGTCATATGCATTTTCACATCGTTCCGCGTTGGAATGGAGATACCAACTTCATGACGGTGTTTTCCGATGTCAGGAGCGTTCCGGAACATATAAAGCAGACATATGATAAGCTTCTGGCCCATTTCAAGGAGGAGGGGGCTCATGAGAAAGTCTAAACCGGCAATCGTGTTTTTAGCTTTCAAAGCATTGGCGATCATTTTAATCCTAACGGTTGTCGGGTTGTTCATTCAACAGAATTACGTCGTATTTCAGAGCCCGCAAGCCTTTTCCCTGGAACTCTACGGACTGGGAAAGGGCGTGTCCCACCTGACTCTCGTCAACCTCCTGTTCATGTCGGCCCTGGTCGGCTTCATAGGAGGAATCGCCCTCATGTTGAGACCATATCTTCGCGTGCGCCGGCTCCTGGCGGCCCAACGGGCGGCAAAACTGAAGGAAGCTCCCGGCCCACTGCTTCCCGCGGGGCATGAGGCAACCGCCGGCATGGCGGCAACGGCGCCGTCCGAACGACAGGCGGATGAAAGTCCCACAGAGGAAGAATCTTTACGTACGGCAGGATCATAGAGGAGACCGGATGCCTGATTTCGCCGACCCCCATGGCCCTACTCGGGCTATATGAGCTTCAGTTCCACGTTTCGGCTTCCGGCCTTCCTTGCCGCCGTCCGATCTCCGACTTCTGATTTCCAGCTTCCGACTCAACCGCCACCGACAAGCACGCGCAAATCGACGACGAAGTCCCGCATTCTTTCCGCCTGTGAATTCATTTCCTCTGCCGCCGATGCCGACTCCTCCGCATGAGTGGCGTTCGTCTGGACCATTTTGTCGATCTCCATGATGCCGGTGTTGACCTGTTCAATTTCCTGGGTCTGAAGTTGTATCGCGCTCTTGACCTGCTCGATGCACTCCATGACGTTTCTGCCGTCATCCCCCATAGTCTTGAAGCTTTCCTGGGTCCTCTCGATCAGTTCCGACCCGACACGCAGGTTCTGAGCATTTTCGCCGATCAACCGCTCCGTGTGCCGTGCGGCCTCGGATGCGCGCAATGCGAGTTTCCTCACCTCGTCGGCGACCACCGCGAACCCCGCTCCGGCCTCCCCCGCACGCGCGGCCTCCACAGCGGCATTGAGCGCCAGCAGGTTGGTCTGAAACGCTATCTCGTTGATACTCTTATTAATACGCGCCATCTCCTCTCCGGATGCCTTAATGAGGGCCATCGTCTCCACTGTCTGGTTCAAAGACTTGAAACTGTGCTCCATGCTGTCGAGAGAATCCCTCGAGAGCTTGTCGAGAGTTTCAATATATCCGAGGTTATCATGGGCCGAAGTTGCGATTTGGGCTATGGCGGCCGATATTTCCTCGAGGTTTGCAGCCTGCATGGATGCTCCTTCAGCCAATTGCCGGCTGGAATCGGCCATATGGTTCGACGCCGTGACCACCTGCTCCGTCCCATCGCCTATACCCTCGCTGACGCGATTTACGGGCCGAATGATACTGACGGAAACGGCGACAGCCAGAAAGACCGCCACCACAACTGCAATCAGCAAGGCGACAACGAATTCCATTATCGCCTTCTTGTATCCTGCCTTGGCTTCATCGTAGGAAGCGGCGCTACTCCTGACGACTCCTTCGTTCCACTTCACCATCTCCGTACTGATGAATTTGAACTGATCGTCCACGGAACCCATGAACGAACTGGCCGCGCCGGAGTCCACGGCAACCATGTCTATCGCGCCTTCCACCTTCTTTCTATACTGCTCAAACGCAGTCGAGATCCCTTTATAGGCTTCCTTTTCAGCCGGGTCGTCCGACGTCTGCGCCTTGTTGCCGATGAATCCCTGCAGTTCCTGGACAGCTTTCAGGATCTCCTTCGACAGCACGTCCAGCTTTGCTGTCGGGTAATCGGAAACCGTCCAGGCAATCAGCTTGAATGTGTTCCCATGAATTGTCTTCAACTGCTCCACTGCCGTGAAGATGTCCTGACATCCCCTGGAATTGCGATAAATGCTGTCTATCGAGGAATTGAGCCTGTTGAGCTCAAAAAAAGAAACCGCTCCCACCACGCAGAGTACGAGAAGGAGCACAATGGGAAAAGAAGCGATTTTCATCTTAACATTCATACGGAGCATTCTCGACTCCTCGACTGAAGCGGGCAAACAGCGTCTGCCCGCTCATCCGTCACGGGTTCAGACTATCAGGCAAAAGAACTATTTGTATATCCCGCAACCAATATAGAGATTCTCTCCCGCCACGGGTAGAACGTAACTCGATTTGTCCTGTATTTTTTTCGTTTCCGGATTGCTCCACTTGTAATCGGACCAACCGCCGCCGGACTTCGCTTTTTCGGTCATTTCCTTCATGAAGAGCTTTCCCTCCGGGTCCTGAAGGTCCGCCAGGTTCTTGCCGACGAGTTTGGGATTTGCCGGATGGGCCAGGCAGTTCATGTCAAAATCGAAAATGAAGGCGTAAAGCTCGCCCTTTTTAAAGTCACCGTTCGGATCGTTGATCGCTGCGATCGTCTTCTCCTTGCCGTTCGCCTTGTAGAATTCTATCGCCTTCTTGACCATCGCTTCGGCATCGGCAGGAGTATTGCCCTGGGCCATTACGGGAACTGCAGCGAGAACAAGCGCCAGCGCCAGGAAAACGGTGAATGACAATCGTTGTTTCATAGTCCTTCCCTCCCTCCAACATAAAAAGCATTTTGCACATCATTGTGCTGAAACGATCAACACTGTACTGATTGATCTACTCCCCGGACATACACGCGCCAAAGCCAACCTGGACACCTCCTCATAACGGGATGAACGCCATGGACCCGAGTCCACCGCACCATGCCGAAAAATAGCGCGGGGACGAACTCTCCACCCCGCCGATCAAAGCGGGGCCGCCGAAAATCTGGAAAAGCCGGCGCAAGAAGATCAACTCACCCTAAGGGCAGGCGCCGAGGCCCGATCCCTCGGGAACCCCAAATATCGTCCAAAAGCAAAGGAAGAAAGAGTAGGAAATTTCAAAAGGAAACGACACCACAGCAGCAAATAACCCGATCATCTCTCATGCAAAAACATGTACAAATCCTTTTACCATGTCATACGCCTACATGCAACGAAAATAGACAAGCACGCATACGCAGGCCCCGCGTTTCCATCAGTTCACGGAGTTCCGGCCTCGGCACTTTCATAAGCAGATCCGCGCTGTTGCACGGTCTTTTCCATTTTTCCGTCTTTTTTTATACCAATACATCCGATAACGCATTATCTTATAGGTGTTATATGCATGCTGTTCACACCGATAGAATCACCAGGTTCTGCAGGATTCACCATGACGAAGCGGTGAGGAAACGGTTCCTCTTTATTCCAAACCTGAATTCAATTGAGAGAAGGGTGAAAAATGAGAGTTCCTCTGGAAATCAGCACGCGTAATATCGAGCTTACGGATGATATGGAAGACCTTATTCGTGAGAAGGCCAGAAAACTTGACACTTTCTACGACCAGATCATAGGTTGCAGGGTAGTGGCCGAAGTTCCGCACCGGAGCAGGCAAAGCGGCGTCTCCTACCAGATACGCATCGACATGACCGTGCCCGGAGGAGAACTCATCGTTAACCGCGAGCCTCATGAAAACCTTCATGTTGCGATAACGAAAGCCTTCGATACGGCTATCCGGCAACTCAAGGAGTATGCCGCAAAACAGCGTGGCGATGTGAAGGTGCATGTGGAAAAACCGTTGGGACACGTAAGCAAAATATTCCACGAAGAAGGGTATGGGTTTATCGCCACGCCGGAGGGACGGGAAGTGTATTTCCACAGGAACAGTGTTCTGAACGTCAAGTTCGAAGACCTTGAGGTCGGAACGACGGTGAGCTATGTTGAGGGTGTTGGAGACAAAGGCGCCATGGCAAGTACTGTTAGCGTGGACTGACGGGCGAATGGCCCGATAACGGATTTGGCCGAATTGAAGACCGAGGGTGGGATACATGGATGCCGGAAATAGAGAAACGGCGATAAGACTGTTGTCCGAATTGGGGGAGGCGCACGGCGCTCCCGGTTCCGAAGGTGAATTGCGGCGTATTGTTCGCAGGGAAGCCGGCGGCGATGTTACGACCGATAGATCGGGAAACGTCATCTGCGTAAGAAGAGGAAGCGCGGATAAGCCTCGCGTCATGCTGGCGGCCCACATGGATGAAGTCGGATTCATGGTTCATGCCGTCACCAAGAGCGGCCTCATCAAGTTCGTCCCCCTGGGCGGTTGGTGGCCGCACACTCTCCTTGCCCAGCGGGTGAGGATTCGAACCGGGGAAAACCGCGATGTACTCGGGGTCATCGGAGCCAAGCCACCCCACTTCCTCACCGAATCCGAACGGGACAAACTCATGAAAATCGATGATATGTTCATCGACGTGGGAGCGGTCGATTCCGACGACGTTCGAGACCGGTTCGGAATCCGGCCGGGTGATTTCATCGTTCCCGACAGCGGTTTCACTCCCTTGCATAATCCCGATTTTTTGCTGTGCAAAGCTTTTGACGACCGTTGCGGCCTCGCGTTGATGACCCACATCATGCGGAAACTGGAGGATGTTGCTCATCCCAACACTGTGTGCGGCGTGGGAACGGTCCAGGAGGAAGTGGGCATGCGGGGCGCGCGAACGGCAGCGTACGGCGTCAACCCGGACGTGGCCATCGTGCTGGAGGGTTCGCCCGCCGACGATCTGCCTTCCGTACCCGAGGAGGAACGCCAGGGCGCTTTGGGAAAGGGGGCGCAGATCAGAGTGATGGACCCCTCCGCGATAATGAATCCGAAGCTGGTCCGGCACGCCGTAAAGCTGGCCAAAGAAAACAACATCCGCCACCAGGTCGCCGTTCGCAAAAGCGGCGGTACGGATGCGCATGCCATTCATTTGCACGGAATCGGCGTTCCTACCATCGTCATCGGAACACCGGCCCGTTATATCCATACACACAATACCATCATAAACATACAAGACTACCTCAGCGCACTCGATCTTGTTCTCAAACTCCTGGAAACGCTCGATGAGAGCACCGTCGGCAGCTTTACGGCCTGCGAGGAGTAGAGGGGATCATCATCCGGAGGGAGGGGAAGCGCGCTTCCCCTCCGGCTTTCCTCGATACCCGACGCCGCCTTCCCGGTTATCATATCCCAAGACATAGCATCCGGTTCCGATAATAAGCCTTCTTACAATTTTGTCTATTTGAGAAGCGGCTCCATTCTGGTATTCATATGCTTTACAGCCAATACCCGGCATAGTTCCTCTCCCCGCGGCACAAGCCCGGCGCCGCGATGTCCGGCTCCGGCACGGCCGGAACGGGATGCCGAAGACGCAAATAAGGAGGCGGTATGTTCAATTCCTTCGGAAGGCTCAGGATTTCCACGAAACTATGGATCAGCAGCATCGTGTTCTCGCTCCCCATCTCCGTGCTGCTCTACTTCGTCATTACGGGAATCAACTACAGCATCCGGTTCGCCCGCCTCGAGACCTACGGGAACGAGTACCAGCGTCCACTGGAAGTGTTGCTCCACTATCTTCCAGAGCATGAGAGAATGGCGCGCCTGCACATTGTAGCCGGCGGCGGCGCCCTGGATGAGATTACCGCCATGGAGCAGAAGATCGACAAGGCTTTCAGCGATTTGAGCGACGTGGACGGGAGACTCGGCGAAGATCTTCAATTCACGGAGGAAGGACTGGGGAAGAGAGGGAGAAGCCATCTACGGGCGCCGGCGCTCAAGAGCAAATGGGAAGCCGCCAAATCGTGGAGGGAGATGAGCCCGAGAGAGATCGCCGAGCACCACGACACGCTGATCGGGGACATCCGCAACACCATAACCCATAGCGGCGACACATCGAATCTCATTCTCGACCCGGACCTCGACAGCTACTACCTCATGGATGCAACGCTCCTGGCTCTGCCCCAAACCCAGGACAGGCTCGGCAAGGCGATCTCTTCCTTCGAGGACCGTTTGAGAAAGGGGGAGTTCAGTACCGAAGAGCGCGTGCAGGCTTTCGTACAGGCGTCTTTACTCGGCGAGTCGGACCTCGATAGAATCACGTCGAGTCTGAAGACCGCACTGAACGAGGACGCGAACTTCCACGGGATCAGCGAATCGCTTCAGAAGAGGGTTCCTCCTGCCCTGGAGGAGTACAGGAAGAGCAATTCGAAATTCATTGAAGCTTTGAAGGCAATCGGGGCCGGGGAGTCCGGGAACGGAGGCGTAGCTCCGGAGCCGGAGCGGTTCGCCGCATTGGGGGGCAAAGCCCGCGAAGATGCTTATAAACTCTGGTCCGTGACGGCAGAAGAACTGGACATTCTGCTGGAGAGGCGGATAGCCCACTACCGGCACAACAGGATTATTGCGCTCTGCGCAACCGCGCTGGCCCTGGGGGTAGCGGTTCTGCTCGTTTCCGCAATCGGACGGAGCATAGTCGGCCCTCTCCGGAGACTCACCGGCGAAACACATAGAATTGCCTATGGTTTGAGGGGGCTGAAGGACCGGATCGATGAATCCGGGACGGGGGCCGCTTCCGGCGAGGAGCTTCGGACGATGTCGGATTCGTTCAATCAGATGGTGAAGGAGTTGAGCCACATCATCGGAAAAGTGAACATCGCCGCCACCGGGGTGAATTCCTCCATTGCCCGGATATCGGCGGCGATAGAGGAACAGGCGGCAGTACTGGCCGAGCAGTCTGCTTCCGTGGCGGAGATCACCTCCACCATGGAGGAGTTTTCGGCCTCGTCCAGGCAGATATCGGAATACTCCGGTTCCGTGGTCAAGATCGCCACAAAGGCGTTGGACAATACGAGGAGCGGAGCCGATGCGGTCGTTACCGTCACGGAGAAGATGAAGGAAATTGCAGAGGACAATCAGGCCAACATCGAGGAAATCATTAAGCTCGGAAAGAAGTCCAAGGACATCGCCAGGATCATGCAAATCATCAACAGCATTGCCGACCAGACGAAACTGATCGCCTTCAATGCGGCCATCGAAGCATCGAGCGCCGGGGAGGCGGGCAGAAGATTCGGTGTCGTGGCGGGCGAGATCCGCAGACTGGCGGATACCGTAATGGGATCGACCGAGGAAATAGACAACACGATCGTAAGCATACAGAGCGACATCAACCGCCTTGTGATGGTGTCGGAAAAGAGCGCTCAGAAGGTGATGGAAGGATTGGCGCAATCCGACCAGACCGCGCAACGGCTTCGCGCCGTCGTGGACGCCGCCGACGCCACCTTGAGCGCCGCCAGGCAGATCTCCATGGCCACCCTCCAGCAGGAATCGGCAGGGGAACAGGTGCTGACGGCGCTTAGGGAAATCAACGAGGGCGCCATACAGACCAGCAACTCCATAGGGGAGATCAACTCGAACACGATCGATCTCATGAAGTCGTCGCAAGCGCTGAAGGACCTGGTGGAACAGTTCAGACTGGAGGATGTGGCGGCAGTGAACTGAAGAACCGTGGACGCATGGGCAAACCGCGGCATGGATGGGGCGCGGCATCCATCCGAAACATGGACGAACGACGCTTCCATTCAATCAATTTGCCGGATAAAGGCCCACTCCACCGGTCTTCTGGAAGCCGTTGATTCCGGCAAAGACGAAACGGGATAAAAAGGTGTTGACAGCAGGCGGTCCCTTTTGCTATATAGTCCGAACTTACCGCGAGGGGCTGTAGCTCAGTTGGGAGAGCGCTTGAATGGCATTCAAGAGGTCGTCGGTTCGATTCCGTCCAGCTCCATAGGAAGCTCAAGGGTTATGAGGATTGGTTGCCTCATAACCCTTTTTTCATTTATACCCTCCCTCTCGCATCTCGGGATTCATGAGTAAGCCCAAACCAAAACCAGGTGATTGACCCAAGGACAAGGAGATTCGGCGATTCAACTCTAATTCAACGATACAGAAGGATGTAAAACGCCGAAATCAGCGCCCAGGCGAGCACCAGCAGCGTAACCAGAATGCAGACCCCGCCGACCGTCTTATGGAACAGGTTTTCAGTCGTTCTTTCCTGATAACCCAGCAGAAGACCCGTGAGAGCCCCGAAAGCAAGTCCTCCCCCATGAGCCCAGTTATCGATTCCGGGGAACAGCAGGCCGAAGATAACGATTCCTATAACCCAGCCGCTCAACTGCTGATAGACCATCCGGCCGAAGTACCCTCCCCTGCTCTTTCCGTAGTAAAGGGCCGATCCGATCAGACCGCACACGGCCCCGGAAGCGCCGAGAGTGAAAGATGTGCCCGCAAGGTAGGAAGCTGCGTACCCCCCGATCCCGCCCAGGGTGAAAATGGAGACCGTCCGGTACACGCCGTACTCCTGCAAAATGAGCGGAGCAATCTGCCTGAACGCCATCATGTTGAACAGGATATGGAGTATGCCTCCATGCAGGAAATTGGCGGAAACGAGCGTCCACCAGCGGTGGAACTTATCGATGGGAATCGTCCCCGTGGCCCCCAGGAGCAGGAGGCTTCGATTATCGGGAGACAAAAAGCTGAAAGGGTCCATGGAGAACCGAGTAGAAGCCGGGTTCACCAAAATCGATAGTACGAACATGGCCCCACATATATAGATAACGCCCTTAATGAACGATTCCTCATCCAGACCTCCCTTGAGCCGGAAAACACCCTTCCAGCGGGACCCGGGATTGCTCAGTCCACAATAGGGACAGGACGGCTCATCCATGCTGATGAGTCTCCTGCAGTTGGGGCACAATATGGAATGTCTCTCACCACTATCCGTCATAACCGGGCTACTCCGCACGCGAACGAGTCTGATCCCGCCACACCGGCAAACGGATGGATGCCGGCCGGCCCTGGCGATCACCCTCGGCAAAACGCCTGTAAGAAGAGTACGACACAACCGAAAAAAACGAGGAAACCGGAACTCAGTGGCGCTACCACAATACGCCCGACAACAAGTACAACATACTCCACGTTTTGACAAGGAAATCAGGATCGCCGCCCTGCCCCGCCTTCCGCCGCACATCTTTTGTCTTTGGCAAAAGCATTGGATTTGCTGTACAATGCGATACGATCGGAACCCTTCCCATGCCCGCCCGAACGGCGCACTGCGAATGGAACCGCCGATTCCTCCCGTCTTCGAATGAAACGGAACACAGGATACGGCCGGTATGCGCACCGATGAATTCATTTTAAGCATCGCGCTCCATCTGGAAAGGGGTCCGTGACCAGTGGATCTGTATTCACGCGCGGCATACGGCGCACCGAAAATCCATCAGCAGGGAACATTCATGGACAGGCCACGGGAAACGAATTCCATCGGAGGAGACGGCGGTCCTTCCCATTCCAGCACCCAGGGCCCACCGGGCGGAGATCCTCCTTCCATTCCCGAATTTGAAGAGGGAATGAATCTTCGCGACTGCCTGGAGGTCGTCATCCGACGCAAATGGGCAGTCCTGACTGTTCTGTCCGTCACATTCATCGTTGCCGCCTTTGTGACCGTTGCCATGAAGCCCGTCTACAGAGCGGAGGGACGCGTCGAACTCAGCCTGCAGCCACCGCGAGTAACCAAGTTCGAAGATGTGACATCCACCCGGCTTCAGACCAGGGAATTCATACAAACCTATCTGAAACTCCTCCAGAGTTCCTCTCTGGCCTCGAGGGTCATAGAAAGACTCCAGATGGAGGAACGACTCGCCGGAGGGTCCGCCGGGACCACCGGATCGGGCGGGGGGTGGAGAGTAAGGCTGGAGAAGTGGCGGCGGGCGTTTTCCGGAGAGGCGGCGCGGCACGGTCGAGAAGACGACGTCGAAGACGCATCGAACCCGGAGATAGCGGCATTGCACCGTACCCGTAAGGCCGAACTCGCATTCAAATCGAAACTCCAGGTCCAACCGGAAGGCGAAACCACGATCCTCTCCATAGCTTTCAGTGATACCGACCCGCAACTGGCGCGGGATACCGTCAACACACTCATGCAGGAATTCATCCGGTGGCGAATGGACACCCGGATGGAAGCCGCCGATACCGCCAGGCAACAACTGGAGAAGCATATCGAAGTGGCGCGCGCCCAACTGGAGATGTCCGAGGAAAAACTCAATGAGTTCGCCCGGCAGGCGGGCATTGTATCGCTCGAACCCCGGCTCAACCTGATCTACCGGCAACTGGAGGAAACAAACAAGGCGTGCGCCGAAGCGCAGGCCGAACGCATAGCGAGAGAGGCGCTCTTCCGGCAGGCCGAAGACGGCAATATCGGTTTATCTCCCCAAGGGTTGGAAAGTGAAGTCATCCGGAATCTCCAATTGAAGTATTACGAGACGCTTTCCCAATACGAGGAGCTTGCCGTCACCTTCAAGGACGAGTATCCCAGGCTCAAGACCCTGAAGGCCAGGTTGTCGGATATCGAGGCCGGAATCAGAGGCGAGGAAGAACGTATAAAGGATTCGCTTCGGAAAGCATACCTGGCCGGTCTCAAGAAGGAGAAGCTGCTCCTCGACGCGGCCGAGGGCATGAAACTGACCGCACTGGCGCTCAACGACAGCGCTACCCAATACAGAATAATGGAACGGGAGGTGGAGGCGGGTAAGCTGATCCACCAAAGTCTCATGGAGCGGGCGAGGGAGATCGACGCAAACACGGGCACCGACATAAGCAACATTAGTATCGTGGACCACGCCATGCTGCCCCTCCACCCCTATAAGCCCAATATTCGCCTGAATATGGTGCTGGCCCTCATCGGAGGACTTCTGGGAGGGGTCGGACTGGCGTTTTTCCTGGAGTACATCGACAATTCCATCAAACGGGTGGAGGAACTGTCCGAACGTTTCCGGATACCTGTCATCGGCGTACTGCCCCTGGCGGGTCGGGACGAAGTCGAGGACCTCGACCATATGGTCACCAGAAGACCGAGGTCCGCGTTTTCCGAAGCAATCCGCACGGCCAGGACATCCATCCAGCTTTCCCGCTCCCCGGGCGAATCGGCCGCGTTCATCCTTATCACCAGCACGACCGCGGGAGAGGGAAAGAGCACCATCGCATCCAACCTGGCGCAGGCGTTCGCCGCATCGAACGAAAGGGTGGTGCTCGTTGATTGCGACCTCAGGAGGCCGCGCCTCCACCGAACGATCGGTACAAACAATGCGGGCTGGAGGTCCGAAGGCCTCAGCCTCCTTCTGAGCGGGATGTGCGCGATGAATGACGCCGTAAGGGAAACGGGCGCGCCGAATCTCCACTTCCTGCCCGCCGGGCCCGTTCCGCGAAATCCCTCCGAACTCCTCGCGTCCGACAATATGAGACAACTGGTGAACACGCTTTCCGGCAGCTTCGACCGCATTATTATGGACGGTCCCCCTGCTGCGGGTCTTGCCGACGTGCTCGTGCTGGGAAGCCACGTCGATGGTGTGATCCTGGTGAGCACGCTCGGAGAAACGGACAGGACCGCGCTTCGCATCTTCCAAAGGAGCCTTGCCGGAATAAACGGACGGCTGCTGGGTTGTGTGGTGAATAAATTCAACCTCTCGGATCATTACGGCAGTTACTACCGCAAGAACTACAGCTACTACCGGACATGCCCTCCGCAGGAGGGAGCGGAAGGTGAGGAAATGTCGGGCGAATCCTCTTCGGGTAGGGACCATTCGGGCATGGTCCGTTCGAATGACGGCCGCTCTGGCAAAGATCGTTCGGGCAATGGCCGTCCGGGGGATGACCGCAAGGAGTAGCAGCTTATGAAACCGGGAACGAGGTTAACGCTACTTGCCAGAACATGCGCCTGCCTCATGCTCCTTACGGCATCGGCATCGCTTGCCTGGTACGGCGCATGGACCAACCGGGTCGCGGCGCGGGACCGGGAGTTCGCCGGCAGGCGTCTCTGCGGCGCGGCGTTCCCCGAAACATTGGTCTGGAGGGGCAATGAGTTTTTCTATACCGATATGGATGCGGACGCCGCCATTTCCCACTACCGGAAAGCATTGGCAGGGCAACCCCTTTTCATGGACGCATGGATGGCCCTGGCTCAGGCAGAACTGATCATGGGAAGGCGTGAGGAAGCGCGCCGCATTCTATCCCTGGCAACCGCACCTCTGGCTCAAGTGAGTTATTGGAAGTGGAAGGAATTGCTCCTGGCGTTCGATCTGGGAGAGGAAGAGAATTTCGAACGCTGCTTTAACTTCATATTGGGACGGACGCCGTGGCGTGCGCCGGACGCTTGCGAACTTGCCGCCCGGTTCTGGGGGGGCCGCGCAAATGTTATCGGGCATACGGCCCCGGACAACTATTGTACCCTGATGGAGGATTTCATCGAAAGCGGGTCTCCCGAAGAAGCGCTCTCACTGTGGGATGCAATGAAAGCGCCCCATAAGAACCGCGAGGGCGACGAACGCGCCTGCTTTCCGGATAACAAGCTGATCTCCCGACTCTGCGACTTTTTCCTTTCTCGCAGCATGATCGAACCCGCCGTCAGGGTGTGGAAGGAGTGGCCCGGCAGCGGCGATTTCCCGATCCACGACGGGGAGTTCGAATCGGAACCGGTCAACGGGGGCTTCGGATGGCGGCTGGGCAGGCATTCCGAGGTGACCGTCGAGCGGTCATCCCGTAATGCCCATAAGGGCAGATACGCTCTGCATCTCAGGTTTCGCGGCGCCGAGAATGTCAAATTCGATCAGGTCTCGCAACTGGCGCCGGTACTCCCCGGCGGACGGTACTGCCTGGGGTTTGCCCGCCGCAGCCGCAACATCACCACCGACCAGGGCGTCTTCGTAAGGGTGAGCGGATATGCGTGCGGCGGAGACTGGCAGGTTGCCGGCCGCCCCGTTGCCGGCAGCACCCCCTGGGAAGCGGAAACGCTGGAGATCGAGGTCCCCGGAGACTGTCGGATAATCCGGATACAGGTCTGCAGGACGAAAAGCCGCAAGCTCGACAACAAGATAATCGGCGATTACTGGCTGGATAGCGTTGAGTTGCTCGAAAATTGCACGGGCAGTCGAGAGTAGCAGGTTGGCGATCCGTCAAGGCGCGGCAGATTGCGACGGAGGGATTCACTCCGGCAGAGCCTGGTCCGGTTTGCCTCTTGCCTCTGCGGGTTGAATGGAGCATGCGCGATCCATACCGATTTTGTGCTGTGCGAACCGCAAGGGATCTGCTAAATTCTTCCTTACCGGACGACCGACGAGCCGACGCCGTCACCGGGATCGATGACGATTTTTCTTTCCCCAAAACACTCGAGAGAAGATGACGCCATGATGACCAGAGAGGAAGCAGGACCCAGGATCGAGGAGTTGCGCAAGGCGATAGATCACCATAACTACCGCTACTACGTTCTCGACGACCCGGAAGTCAGCGATGCCGATTATGACGCCCTCTTTCGGGAACTGGCGCATCTGGAGACAACGTATCCGGAACTCATAGCCCCCGACTCCCCTACCCAACGGGTGGGGGCCCCTCCGTTGGATAAGTTCGCCCCCTTTCAACACGTGGTTCCCATGTTGAGCCTCGAAAACGCCATGGCCGAATCCGAAGTCAAGGAGTTCGACCGGCGAGTGAAGAAGCTGCTGGGATTCAACGGCGATATCGAGTATGTGGCCGAACCCAAAATGGACGGGCTGGCGGTGGAAGTGGTCTATGAAAACCATGGGATTACGGGTGGGGGCACCCGCGGCGACGGCTATGTCGGCGAAGACATAACTCCGAATCTGAAGACCATCAGATCCATCCCATGGCGGTTGATTACCGGGCCGGATGGTAAGGACCCGCCGACACTCCTGACCGCGAGAGGCGAGGTTTTTATCGACAAGAAGGATTTCGAGGCCCTCAATATGGCGAGGTCGGAGGCGGATGAGCCCCTATTCGCCAATCCCCGCAATGCGGCCGCGGGGTCGCTGCGCCAGTTGAATTCGGCCATTACCGCTTCACGTCCGCTGAAAGTCTATTTCTACGGCATCGGGCAGGCGAACGGGTTCGAGCCGCAGACCCACTGGGAAGTGCTGGCGCACTTGAAGCGGTGGGGACTTCCCGTCAACCCGCGTTCGGTTCTCTGCCGGGGGGTCCCCGAGGCCATCCGCTATTTCGATTCGGTGGCGGAGGAAAGACACCGGTTCCCCTACGAACTGGACGGAGTGGTCATCAAGGTCAATCGATTGGACTGGCAGAAGTACCTGGGAGAGAAGGCGCGCAGTCCCCGGTGGGCCATTGCCTACAAATTTTCCCCCGACCTGGCCCGCACCCGTGTCGACGATATTATCGTCCAGGTGGGACGCACGGGTGTTCTGACTCCGGTGGCGGTCCTGGAACCGGTGGCCGTAGGTGGGGTGACCGTCAAGCGGGCCACGCTCCACAACCAGGACGAAATAGAACGCAAAGACATCCGTGTGGGCGACACCGTGATGGTGCGCAGGGCGGGCGAAGTGATTCCGGAAGTGGTGGAAGTGGTTGAATCCGAACGAACGGGGGCAGAAAAGCCGTTTCACATGGTTTCCATCTGCCCGTCGTGCGGCGGCGAAGTGGTGCGACTGCCGGACGAAAGCGTGCACCGGTGCCTCAACCGCAACTGCCCGGCTCAAATCAAAGCCGCCATCACTCACTATGCCGGCAGGGACGCCATGGACATAGAGGGACTCGGGACCAGGGTGGTTTCCCTCCTTGTGGACGAAGGGCTGCTGAAATCCGTCGCCGACCTCTACAGGCTCACGCCCGGGGACCTGGAAACCCTTCCCGGCTTCGCAAGGAAATCGTCACAAAACCTGGTCTCGGCCATCGAGAAGAGCAAAGAACCCAGACTCGCCTCCTTCCTGTTCGCCCTCGGCATCCAGCATGTCGGCAGCCAACTCGCGCAAATCCTCGCCGACCATTTCGGCGCGCTGGAGCCTCTTCGGAACGCTTCTCGCGAAGCCCTGGAGAAAATATTCGGGATCGGCGAGAAAGTGGCCGTGAGCATCACACGGTACTTTTCCCATCCGGCGAACAAGGAACTCATAGACGACCTGCTGGCGTCCGGCATAGCGGTCAAACCGCCCCGCTCCGCCCTTCCCTCTTCCGCATCCACCGGGGAGGAGGACTTGGCCCAATCCTTGCCAAACGAATTCTGGACGGACAAACGCGTGGTCTTCACGGGAACGCTTTCCTCCATGACCCGGCAGGAGGCTTCCGAACGCGTGATCGCCCTCGGGGCTCGAACCGCTTCGGGCGTGGCCGGGAATACCGATATCGTCGTTGCCGGAGAAAATGCCGGTTCCAAACTTGACAAAGCCAGAAAACTGGGCATCATGGTTTTGAGCGAGAAGGAGTTTCTGGAGCATCTCCAGCAAAACGTGTAGGCGTCGTCGAGGAACCGTCGAGGAGAGAATATGGCGAAGAAGCGAATCCGTGTAAGGATAGAAGGACGCGACCAGGGGGTTTTTTTCCGGGCTTTCACGAGGGACACGGCGATACGGGAAGGGGTGAAGGGGTGGGTGCGAAATCTTCCCGACGGTCGGGTGGAAGCCGTT
>CAYOVG010000067.1:0-22841 GCA_964407285.1 uncultured Syntrophobacteraceae bacterium | reverse complement strand
AAGACGGCGGCGTTGGCCCGCAGGTTCGCCCCGTGCGCGAGGGCGTCGTAGATGTCGGAATCCGTCCAGCCTTGCGCGCGGAGTCCGTCAATGTCCGCCTGCGTGACGGATTTGGGATCGCGTAGCGCCCCTGCCACGAATTTGAGCATCGCCTGTTCATTCTCTTCCAGCGGCGCCGTGGACGGGTCCGCCTTCATGGCGTCGATCTCTTCGGCGCTCATGCCCGCGCTCATGAGCATCCGCCGGTTGAAGTCCAGGCAGAACTCGTGGCCGCAGTCGTCGGAGCTTATGAAGCGGATGGCCGTCAGCAGGGGAAAGCTCAACGTTTTATGCCCCATGTAGTACTTGAAGTACGCCATCGTCATATCGAAAATATCCGGGCTCGCACTGAGCAGAAGCAGCGGCGCCGGCGGCGGGCCGGGGAACATATCGTATGCTTCCTTGATCTTGCCTTGAGCGCGGTCCCTTGCAACGGTGTTAATCAGGAACATGGAATTTCTCCTTCTTTTACGGGTTTCGTTTCCTTTCCGTTTTCGTGCCTCGTTTCCATTTCCATGTATCGGGGCAAGGCTCGGTGCGCGCTCCCGCGCCTGCGCCGCTATGCGGACCCGTCCGTCTTGCGTCCGGACAGGATCTCACCGAAGATGAACCGGTCGAACCGGTAGAGGGGTTGCACGGATTTGACCACCTTCATCGTAAGGAGCGCTCCCTGCCAGCTACTGGTGATGAACCTGGCGGTTTCATCCGGGTCCAGGTGACCCGGCAATTCACCGGCCTCCTTCGCGCGGAGCAGGATTTCGGCCACTCCGCCGGCCATGCGCTCCGTTACGGATTCCAGCTTCTCCCGGAAGACCGGGGAAATATCGCTCATCTCCTCGCACAGGTTTCCGATGGGGCAGCCCTTGTCGCACCCCTGGGTCTCGAACTGCGCGTAGAACTTCTGAAAGAACGCGTGCAACCGTTGGATGGGTGATCTGGATTGGTCCTCGAAACAGGTCTTCGCGACGGCTGCGATCTGTTCGGTGTAGTAGTCCACGAGGGCAAGTCCGAAGTCGATTTTGCTTTTGAAGTAGAAGTAGAAGGAACCTTTGGGAACTCCGGCTTCGTCGAGGATTTCCTTGAGCCCGGTGTGGTTGAATCCCTGGCGATGCACCAGTTCGGCGCCGGCTTCGAGGATTTTTTGGCGTGTATTTTCCTTTTTCATGGTCGAATCACTCTCCGGAGAACATAGTAGACCGGTCGTCTAGAGATTGTCAAGCGCTTTTTGTCCAATCGCGCTCTTTGTGTTCTTATCTTCCGTCAAGGCAGGGCATGCGGAGGAATCACTTTCCTGAGAGATCCTTTCTCAAGGCGGAAGTTGTCGCCCCCTTTTCGACAGGATTGACAGGATTAGCAGGATTAACAGGATAATCGAGCACTTGGTCAGATCCCAATCCGGGTGATCCTATCAAAGAAACGGAGCGCACGGGCAATTTCACAGCGGCCTTTTGACGGCTACAATACTGACGACACCCTGGTCGAGGTTCCAACTGCTTATATGAAAGCCGGCTTTCATCAGCGCTTCCCCGGCCCATTCCAGTGGGACCCGGCTCTTCCGATAGGAGCTTTTATAAACGGTCCACTTGTTGCCGGTATACTCATAGAGCAGATCGTTCACCTTCACGCGCCCTGGTTCGTACTCGAGAAAGCATATGAATATTTTATCCTTTTCGCTGCGAACGGTGATAAAACGGTCGAGTTCCTCCAGTTCATGGAAAAGGTCCCGGAATGCCAGGATGAATTTCCCGTTGTCCTCCAGACATTGTGCCACTTCGTCGAAAAGTTTCCGTATTTTTTCCAACGATTCAAGGTGCGTCAGAGTGTCTCCCATGCAGACACACAGTTCCATCTTCTCGTCCAGGTGACCGGCAAACCGAAGGATGTCCTCCCGTATTGTCGTTATGTCGAGATTGTCCTTACGAAGAGTCAGTTCCGCCAGCAGCTTCGGGCTCTGATCAAAGGCGATTACTCGAAAGCCCGATCGGGCGAGAGGTATCGACTGGAAGCCGGACCCACATCCAAGATCGACCGCTATGCGATTTCCACACGGCTCAATTCCATTCGCCTGGAAAAACCTCGCGTTTTTCTCGATATTTAGCTCCAGTCCTCCGAACAACCAGGTATAGTGGTCCGCCAGCAAGTTCTCGTAGTGCTCGAAAGCGCCCAACATTTCATCGGACTCCTTTGACTGTGGCCGCCAACGCCACAAACCGGGTGAGTCTTCCGTTGATTATATTCAATCTCCTTCCGCCCGTTCCTTGATCAACCTGAGCCATTCCTTGCGGATCAGGCCGCTAAACGGACCGATGAGCAGCCAGTACAGGCGGAATGAGCGTCGACTCGAATCACACGAACAGCGAACCCGCGTTTCCGTCGTGACTCGAACGCTTCTCCCGTCGCCTTGCGGAATGAAGGCCAAATTCCCCGCCATCTTGGCAAAACCCGGCCGGTGGAACCCGGCAAACCCATCGGCGTCGCAACGCAGAATTTGTGGGAGAGGAGTCCAGAAGCGCCCGACCAGTCCGAAGACCACCTCCCCCGGGGGATTATCCGCCAACAGCACGAATCCCGATCTGAACATTGCATCGAGGGTGAGGGCGGATCGAGGAAATCCACGCATGCGCAGGAGCCAACGGACCATGGAGGAATCGCACATATCCATACGGCGCGCCGCGGCATACGCCCTCTCGATTGGCGCGTGGATGTCGATCCGGTACCGGGCCAGTACGTCGTATCGAGGCATGAATCGATCGATCAGCATATCGTTATCATCTCGTTCCCGCTCCTTTGCGAAGCTCATCCGCTGCTCACACCCAGGCCGTCCCTTCTTGGTCGGGGCGTCGCGCCGGGCATCCTTGATCGGCTATTGCTATCCAATAGATATATAAAATTATATATATAACGTCGGATAAGCCGTCAAGGATTACCTGTATGTCTCAGTCAAAGCAGGCGCTTCCGGATGAAATCCGCGCCGTATTGCGTATTGGTCAATGCACCACCCATAAGATCTCTCGCAAGGGAGTGATGCGCCTCACTTTCTGAACATTTCCATGCTCAAATCCGCCCATAACCCTTCGGATGCGTTCATTCCCATTCCGGCGGTGAGCACCCCACTCTCTATGTCGAACACTTCCTTGATCGCTCCCCTGTCATTCAACGGCGCCCACCGAATGCCGTCTTTACTCAGGTAGAGCATCACTCCCTCGAAGAGGGCGGCCTTCTCCGGCTCGCTCATTTCCCGAAGCTTCTGAGCATCCAGATTTCGGAGCTTCTCGACCCTTTCCCTCGAAATGTCTTCCGGCAAACCGACCCGGAGGAAAATCTTCCGTTTTGCAACCAGTTCCACCTCGTCCTGCCTGATGCCGAGCCAATCGCTTTCAAACCTCAGTTTTACCGGAATGGCGTCACCCGGCGCCAGATATGCCACATTGTCGATCAAATCCGACGGTTCCGTGAACGTCCTGAACTCGCTCAGCGGGCGTATCCGGTCGGGGCTGAACTCTTTTACGACCTGGTGGTGAGCACACCCGAAGGACAAGCAGGCAACGGCGATAATCGCAATCAGGGTCGGCATGGTCCGAATTTTGTCAAACCTCGCGGATTTCATAACTTTTCCTCCTCGGCTTCCTCTCGTTTGGATGTTTTGAATTACGGTTCCCGGTGAATGGTTCCGGATTCACGGGCGAATCCGGCCGTCCGGTTTTCGAACTCGGCCACCGGCCTGTTTCCACTGCCACGCCGGCGCGGATGCCTATTCCTCGTGGTACTCGAGAATATCTCCGGGCTGACACTTCAAGTGGCGACATATGGCGTCCAGCGTCTCCAGGCGGATAGCCCTGGCCTTGCCGGTCTTGAGTATCGACAGGTTCTGGGGCGTTATCCCGATAAGGTCCGCCAGTTCGTTGGACTTCATCTTGCGGCGGGCGAGCATTACGTCCAAATTGATACGAATGGGCATACTGAATTCCGCTAAACGGTAAAATCTTGTTCCTCTTGAAGCTTTCGCCCTTCCTCCATCACCCAGGCGATGACCGCCAGGATAAAACCGATGAGGAGGGCCGTAATGTCCATCGATCTCAGGCCTATTACGAGCAATCGTCGCCCCGGTTCATGATGGAGCGTTAGAGCCACGCTCATGAGCGGGTCACTGAGAAACCTCGCGACACACCAGATGATCAGGGTGCGAGAGATATCCCGGAAACAGCGAACATTGGCCTCACGGAATATCTGTCCCGTCTCGTAGAGACGGAAGAGGCGGACCAGGGTGTGGACGCCGTACATGGCGATGCCGGACGGCAGCATCGTGATGATGAACCCCATCAGTTGCGCCTGAACCGGCAGGGGCAACCGAACGTAATGAGGCAAAACCTCTTTTTGCATCTCGTCCGGCATGCCGTTGATGAAAACCCACACCAAAATATTGATGGACGGGATCAGGATGAGAACGAGCGAAAAAACCAGTCTCAACCGGCGACTCGCGCGGCTGATGTGCGATGATTTGTCCATGGATTTCCACCTCCGCTTCGAAATGGGTCACATACCTGACGCGCGTCTGCATTGGCGGGAATATAGGGGACTGGTTATCGTTTGTCAATAATAAATTATCAAGAAGGAGTAAGTAGTAAATGGAATACAAGAAAGCCAGGATGCCTACTCATCTTATTGCCGCGCACCGAACGTCAGCCGGCGGCGGTAAAACGGAGAGAGTTCGAATAGTGACGAGATAAGGGCGTATCCCTCTCGTCTACCACGAAAAGGTCAGCGTCATCTCGACCTGGTCGTTTTGGGAATACCTTCCGAAAATCGATTGGGGCGGTCCGTTCAACAGGACCCCGGTGACGCCCGCCTTCCATGAATCGCTGAAAATGTACTTGACGCCGGGCCGGATCATGCTCGCGCCGTGTTCCGGGTTGTAGGCGAGATTGACGTTCGTCTCGATCTTCTGGTTCATCCAGAAGGTCCTGAGGTTGGCCCACAGAATGGTTTCGATGCTTCCGTCGTAGAGCGAACCCGGCCTGTCGACGATCGCTGTCTGCTGCGCCTGCATGGTCAGCATCCAGTCTTCGGCGACGCGGTAATCGGCGGCGATCCCGTAATCGAGGGCGTCCCTTTCCACTTCGACCGGGTTCAGCGCGACGGTTCCGGGATCGAGGTCTTCCGTTTCCGAAAGGTCCGCATTCTCCGGGTATCCCCATAATTCCCGCCGCACGTTGAACGTTTTGCCGAACGCGTATGCGGCTTCGGCCCTGAGGCTCCAGTCGCCCTTCACCATGGCGGCATCCGCTCCCACGGACGTGATCTTATGGAAGGACGGGACAAATCCCGGGTCTATGAGAATCTTCCCTTCCCCCGACCTGGTGACGCTCAGTGATGTCGTTTTGAACGTGGGACGCGGATCGAAGCCGTGGAATATGTTTACCGCCCATTCGATTTCATCGCCCATGCGCTGCACGCGAAATCCGGCGGAGCCGTTTTCGAGCGTATAGGCGGGCAGATCGGGTTCCCGCGCGAGGATGTCCGCATCGGGCGTCTCCGACAGTGCCGTTCCAGCCGGGATGAGGGACCAGCGCTCATTGGGCTTGGGAAGGCGGTAGGGGACCATCCATGGGACCCACACCGCCTGGTATGACCACTGCGTCCCGCTCACCATTGCGGAAACGGACGGCACGCCGATTTTCCTCTCCTCGATGGGTCTTATGATGAACCGCGTGTAGTCCCAGGGATTGAACAGATCGTTTACGGGATACTCGTCGAGCCTTCCCCATGCGAACCGTTGTATCCCGACCCGCAGATCGACGCCGGCAAGCGTCCGCTCCACGAAGAGTTCCTTGAACTCCAGGTAGGGGGTATTGTCCTGGTACACCTCATCGAAGCTCTTGAGGAGCGAGTGGTCCCGGCGCGGGCTGCGGACCGTTCCATCCCATCCCCCTTCGAGCCACGAATGGAGACGCCAATCGGATTTGCGCGCATCGATCTCCAGTTTTCCGATGAGACTCGGGTCCTCTCCGACGCTGTCCGGGTCGAGCGCATACACGCCCCACAGGGTCAATCTGCCCGAGGCGGAGAATCCGTCCTCCGCATGGAGGGGCGGGAGGAAGGCGGCGCCGGCGGCAACAAGGAAGAGAAGAAAGAATACTCCGCTTCTCATCTCTTCTACCGCTTCTCGAGGTAGCGCGTCCGGATGTTCGCCTCCACCACGAAATCCAGTTCATCCCTCGGCGGCAGAGCCTTTTTCATCTCCGATACGATGTAGGCGATATCCCTTGATCCGGCGCACAACTGCTTCGCCTTCTTGTCGAAGGCAACGATGAATCGCTTCATGTCCCGGACATCTTTCCTGCTCGATAGAGGGCCATGTCCGGGGATGATCGCATCGGCATCCATGGTGAGGACATGGTCGAGCACCCGAGTCCAGCTCTTTATGTCTCCCTCCCCGATGAACGGGTAGTAGCCGGTGAAGAGGATATCGCCCGTGAACAGCGCCTTCCGGCCGGGAACGTAGACGAGAATGCTTCCGTCCGTATGGGACGCCTTGGGATAGATCAGTTCAACCTTCTCGTCTCCCAGATCTATCCGCATACGGTTGCTGAATGTAAGGGTAGGGTATGTGATGACCGTTCCTTCCATGTCTTCAGGGACGAGGCCGTATGCCCGGGAACCCTTCAACAAGGTTTCGCTGCGCGCCAGGGCGTTGATTTTGTCATTATCGTGAGCGATGACGGTAGCGCCGAGCTTGACGAATTCCGAATTGCCCCAGGCGTGATCGAAATGATAGTGGGTGTTTACCACGTACTTGATGGGCTTGTCCGAAACGGCCCGGATGTCCTTGATGAATCTTTGGGCTTCCTTTGCGGAGATGAGGGTGTCGATGACGACGATCCCGTCTCTTCCGATCACTATCCCCGCGTTTGCGCCGAAGCTGTTCTTCGGGTCGGCGCCTTTCACGTCCACGTAGGAATAGACGTTCTCCGCTATTTTGGTGAGCCCCTCTTGTGCGAGAGCTTCATGGCCGAGCAGAAGGCAAACGGCGGCAAACGCCGTTACAAGGATACATCCCGCGGAATTCTTTCCTCTTTTCTTCACTGTTTCCTCCTTTTTTCTTGCTGTCGGATACCGTTTCATCGTTTTGACGCTGCCGTGCTCCGAACCTGATGCTATATGCTATTATTCCAGCTGGAATATATAAAAGTATATATAGGAGGTCGAATGGCTCGTCAAGGAATTATCCCGTGCTCCGCTGCCACGAACGCCGACGCCGACGTGACAATGCCCGTAATTGGATGGCGGCTGGAATTATGTTACACTTGTCCGGCCCGGCGGACGGCAAGGCAGATATGTCCCCGGCGGTCGACGGGCGGTCGCCGGCGCACGCTAAACAGTATTCCAACAAAGAGAGGAAGCATTCAGTGATCGATATCGAGAAAACCATGGAACGATTGCAGTCTCACTTGAGGATACTCACCGTAGGGATCGGGGAGCGAAGCGTGGCCCGGCCCGAGAACCTGCGTAAAGCAGAAGTCTACATCCGGTCGTTCCATGAGGAAATCGGGCTGCCGGTTTCCCTCGAGCCTTACCGGTTCAGGGACATAGAGAGCGCCAACGTCATTGCCGCGGCGGATTCCATTATCGATCCCGTTTCCAGTCCGGCCGGCGGCCCCGCCACGGTTGTCCCCGCTGCCGCACCCGGTTCTGCTCCTTCAACCGGTCCCCGCAAACGGTACCTCCTCGGCGCGCACTATGACTCGGTGCGCGGTACGGTGGGGGCCGACGACAATGCGAGCGCCGTTGCGGTCCAACTGGAAACGGCGCGATATATCAGTGAATTGCGGGACCAGGGAAAACTCGGCGTCTCCATCAAGTTTGTTTCGTTCACTCTGGAAGAGCCTCCCGCCTTTCTGACCGCTTGCAGAGGGAGCAGAGTGCACGCTCGGGCAGCCCGAAGGGCGGGGGAGAAGATCGACGGCATGCTGTGCCTGGAGATGGTCGGGTACACCTGCCCGAGCCAGAATTATCCTTTTCCGGTGAAGTACCTGGGGTACCCCGGGGAGGGGAATTTCATCGGCATTGTGGGAAACACCCGTTCCGCCGGACTGACCCGCTCCATCCACAAGGCTTTTGCAGAGAATCGGGAACTTCCCGCGGCGATGCTGACGGTCCCGCTCAACGGCTGGATGCTGCCTTCCGTGAGGCGAAGCGATCATGCGAGCTTCTGGGATCAGGGCTACCAGGCGGTCATGATCACCGACACCGCTTTCTTTCGCAATCCCCACTACCACAAGGCTTCGGATACCATGGATAAGCTCGATTACCGGTTCATGGCGCAACTCGTCGAGAGTCTGCTGCTTTTCTTTCAGTCGTAAGGGGTACGGCCGCGGCTGGGAAGGACTGGATTCCCGAATGCTCGGGAATGACGATGAGTCCTGTCGAGTGTTACCTCAAACACATGGTTTATGAACCATGCCGAAAATTGTCCCCCGAGAAGTTGCGGGAAGTCGACGAAGCCTTGAGAATCGTCTGTGATATTTGAAAGTTGACGAGAGTCCGTTATTGCTGCATTCAATTCCCATAAACGGCAGGGCCGGCGGATAGCGTTGCCGGGCAGGGCCCGGCAACGAGGAAAGATGGGCGCATTGAGCGTGTGTGGCGGCGCCGTTTTACGCCCCGTGCGGATGAGTTTCCGACCTCCCCTATTTTCCCGCTCTCTCCAGCGAGCGCTGTGTGAAGAGGTCGTCGGGAAATTTGGTGTGGTACTGTATGTTCTCGATGGTGAGTTCCGTCTTGTGGCCGGTCTTCTTGTTTTCCATGAATACCTTGAACGGCGTGGGGATATCGTCGATCATTCGCACATCCGAGAACATCCCGCCCCGGTACATTTCCTTATCCCGGTAGTATTCGATTTTCATGTGCACCCAGAGGTCCTTCGCAACCCATGCCACATAGCGCGTGTACTTCCTCCGGACCTTGGGCGTCACTTCGACCACATAGCAGGGCTTGCCGTCGACGGTCTCCTCTCCGGTGATCTTGAAGGAGTAATCGTCCAGGTTCGGCGGGCCGCCGAAATCGTCGTACGAGAAGTCCGTGCCGAAGAACGAATCGTCCTGCGAACTGTTGGGGATGCGCCGCACCCGCTTGTATTCCGGGAAGTAGGCCCACAGGTCCCGGTCGGCGAAGGTGCGCGCATGGACGAGGAATCCGACGTCCTTGAGGTCCGGAGGCGTGTTGAAGACCACGAGCACCTTGTAGGCTTCCGGATCGGCTTTCTTGCTGTATTCGACGAGCGTGCGGGTGCGGGTTCCCCCGCCTTTGTCGAAGAGGACCATGGTCGCTTCAGCCTTCCGGTCGAGCGCCCTTTCCCGCAGTTCGTGCACCTTCCCGTACACCTCCCGGCCGGTCATGGCGTGGGCGGCGGGGGAGATGGAGAGTACCGCGAAAACCGCGCCCATGAGGGCGACGCCCGCCAGGATGGTTCCCGGCGCCTCGCGGCAACGACGGAAACGGTGTTTTTTCATGCTTTCCATATGCTGGTCGTCCATATGCCGTTTATTCCTGCTATTCATATGCCAGGGCCTCCACGATATTCGTTTTTGCAGCCCGCCTTGCGGGATAAAGACCGGCCAGGGCGGAAAGTCCCGCGGCGAGCAGGAGCGCCCAGGCCAGGGATGGATAGTGAACCCTATAGACCATGCTCGCGCCGAGATCCATGCGAATGAACCCTTCGAGTTGCAGCCATCCCATCAGGATACCCGCCGCCGCGCCGAGCAAACCTCCCGCGACGCCTATCAACGCCGATTCGATGATCACGATGCCCGATACCTGGCTTCTTTTCATGCCGATGGATCGAAGGACGGCTATCTCGCGGGTCCGCTCCATCACGGACGCCAGCAAAGTGACGACGATCCCGAACCCCGCGATGATCAACGTAATGAAGGTCACCGCATTGCTATGGACGAAGGTGCGCTCCAGTATCTTTTTCACCTCGTCCTTGAATTCGCCCGCGGCCAGTGTGAAAACCTTCCTCTCCTTGCCCAGCCGGTCCACGACCGCCCTGGATACCGCGGCGATGTCCTCGTTCGGTTTGACGCGCAGTTCGAACATATCCACAAGGGTGTCGCGCCAGTGCCGCTGGTAGGTGTGACTGTCGATCCATATGGTGCCGGAATCGGATGCGTAGTTCACGACGACCGCGGCAACGCCGAAAGGCGCGGGACCGTCGGGGGTGGGAAGGATGATGGTATCTCCCCGTTTCACGCCCTGCTGGACCGCAAATCCTTCATTCACCGCCACGTAGTCCTGCCGCGGCAGAAGGCGCACCATGTCGTCCCTGGTTCCCTGCACGATCATGCCCGGACAGTATTCCATCCTCATCGCCACGTCGAACGCCTCCAGCAGTACCCGCCTGCCCCCGTAATTCACGTGTCCCTTGCGATAGGATTCCGCGGAGAGCACGCCCGGGATCTCTTCGAATTCCTTGATCATTTCGCCCGGCATGGCGATGGTGGGAGAGCCGCCCGTGGCCAGAAGGTGCCCCGAACTCACGAGGATATCGGCGCGCACCATCGAATCGAGCCATTCGAAGATGGAGTCCTTCGTGCTGACGATCACGTTCACCGAGCTGATGAACATGGCGATGCCGTAGAAGATGGCAGCCACCGCCACCGCGTTCCTCGATACGTTCTTCTGCAGGTTCATGCCCGCGAGCCTGCCCGCGGCCCCGGGGCACGACGACAGGAAGCGGTGGGACAGGTCTATGAACCATTTCAGAAAGGCCGGGGTGAAGAGCGATATGCCGAGGATGAGAAACAGCATCGACCCGAACGTGGTGGCGGGGCGCCGGATGGGCGATGAGGGGTCCGCGATTTTGTAGGCCGCGAGCAGCACGAGGGACAGGAAAATGAAAAGGATGGCCGCGGCTTTGATCTTCCTGCTGAACAGGAATCCGTCCTCGGAGTAGGGGAGCGCCCGAATGGCCGAGATAGGGGTGATTCGCGAACTGGAAACGGCGGGGAATGCGGCTGCCGCCAGACTGGCGAGAACTCCGATTCCCGCGTTGCGGATGAGGGCCGGCCATGAAAAGCTGAGTTCCGTGACGGATGTCTTGACGTAGCACTCCGTAACGCTCTGGGCGACAATGCCGATCGTCATGTTCGCAAACACGTGGCCCAGGCCGAGGCCCATGAGCGACCCGATGGCGGAGACCACCAGAGTCTCCCCCAGGAAGAGCCTGATGATCTCCCCTCTCGTCGTGCCGAGGGCTCGCAGGATTCCGATCTCCTTTCTGCGCTGCACGACCGAGATGGCGACCGCATTGTAAATGAGATACATGCCGACGAACACCGCCATGAAGCTTATCAGTCCCATGACGCTCCTGTAGCGCTGGAGCAGGATTTCGACCTGCCGCGTCCTGGCGGCCGGAGTGTCCAGATCGTAGCCTTGCGGAAGCGCCTTCCGGATGCGTTCCTTCATGGCGTCCAGGTTCTCGCCTCGAAGGAAGCTCACGTCGATGCGGTCGATCTTGCCCTCCTTCCCGAATACCAGCTGGGCGGCGTAAACATCCATGATCGCGATGTCTCCCCCCGCAACTCGGGCCGGGCCTTCGGGGTTGAGAAGTCCGCGCACGTTGAATGTCTTGATGCCCTGGACGGTTTGGATCCGGATTTCCTGGTCGATCTTTATCCCTTCACGGTCCGCCATGCTTTTCGTAAGCAAGATGGAGTCGGGGCGGGCGAGGAATAGGAGCGGGTCGGGGATGTCGGCGGTTTCATCCGTGATGCTGTAGTCGCGGATCTGGTGGTCCTGCAGCACATCGACGCCGAGAATCATCATCGACCGTTCGGACCCCCCGAAGAGGTTGGCGTTGGTTTCGATGACGGGCACGGCGTACTCGACTCCCGGGACGTTTTGGACCTGTTCGAGCAACGCTTCGGGGAAGCCCGATTCCGCCCCCGTAATCTGAAGGGCTGCCCGGCCCGTGACGTGGTTTATGGAATCTTCGAAAGAGCGCAGAACGCTCGTATTCACGATGTCCACGGAGACCATGGTCGCGACGCCGAGGCAGATGCCGAACATGGCGATGAGCGACTGCGCCTTCTGGTGTTTCACGTGTTTGAGGCTGATGTGGCGGAGGAGGTTCTTGAGGTTCGCAAGTTCCTTGATCTTGGGGCGACTGTTCATGCGGCGTCCTCCCCGATGGTGATGTCCTGGGACAGGGCGCCGTCCTTGAGCGTGATGATGCGTGTGCCGTAGGCCGCGGCTTTGGAGTCGTGGGTTACCATCACGATGGTCTGACCCTGTTCGTTCAAGGATTTGAGAAGGAGAAAAATCTCTTCGCTGGTGTGGGAATCGAGGTTTCCCGTGGGTTCGTCCGCCAGGAGAACGGCGGGGTTCGTCACCAGGGCGCGGGCGATGGCCACCCGCTGCATTTCTCCGCCCGAGAGTTGCTCCGGCCGGTGGTCGGTTCTCTCCCCCAGACCGACATCTCGTAGAAGCGATTCGGCTTTGGACCGTATCCGGGAGAAGGGGACGCCTTCCAGCAGGAGCGGCAGGCCCACGTTTTCCGCCGCGGTCAGCAGGGGCAGGAGGTTGAAGAACTGGAAGACATACCCGACGCGCCTGCGCCTGATGAGGGTGAGTTCGGTGTCCGTGATGCCGTGCAGGGGAATTCCGTCGATGAACACCTCCCCGGAGGTGGGTTGGTCCAGACCTCCCATGAGGTTGAGGAGCGTGCTTTTTCCTGACCCGCTCGGTCCCATGATGCTCAGAAATTCGCCCTTTTTGATGACAAGGGAGACGTCCCGCAGTGCATGGACTTCCCGTGCGCCCCGCCGGTATTTCTTGCTCGCGTTTTTCAATTCGATCATGGCTTGTACCCCCGAGTTGAGATTAAGAGTTTTCCACCGGATTTTCGCGCCTTCATGTATCCGTTCCGATTGCCGCTCTGATCTTGGATTCGCAATGACCGAGCCACTTGATATCCGCTTCGGCGTGGAATAGTCCGGCGTCCATGAGCAGTTCGGTGGTAAGCGCATCGAGGCTTTTCCCTTCCTTTTTGAGCGCCACCTTCCGCTTCGTAAGCCGGTTCATGTGTTTGAGGTACATGGCCCTTTGCTTTTCGATCAGTTCCAGGACGGGACCTGGATTATTCTTGTCCATGAAAACGAGCTTGATGAAGAATTCATCGCGGAGGGCCCTGACCTTGCTTACCGGTGTGGCGAGCCAGTTTTCGAGTTCCTTTCTGCCTAGCGGGGTTATGCTGAAGATTTTCCTGTCGGGGCGGCGGTCCTGGGCCTGGCGGTCGTGGGTGACGAGTTCCTCCTTTTCGAGGCGGTCCAGTGTGGAGTAGATCTGGCCGTAATTGAGGCTCCAGAACTCGCCGACCTTCTCGTCGAAGCTGCTTTTGAGCTCATACCCGTGCAGGTCTTTTTCAGCCAGGATCCCGAGCAAGGCATATTTGATGGACATCCTTATTCTCCTTCATAATAGATAAAAGTATATATCTAAAGATGAATGGATCTGTCAAGGAGTAATATGTCCAGCGTGCAGCGCGGCTAATGCCTGTGACGGATACTATGGATCTTCAAAAGGAGAGGGCCGGCTCCCCCCCGCAAGGGGGGAGCCGGCCCTCTAGAAGACATCCACCACCGGTTAAACGAGAAACCGGTGATTGAATGAGCGGTTCCACCTATTCCACCTTTCCTGCTCTACTGCTTTCTCCCCGTGGTGATCGTTTTGGACAGGTAAGGAAACGATGCGGCGGCCCCTATCAATCCCGCCGCGACGCCGCTCGCTATCAGCGCGGGATGGATCAGACCTCCCAGGATGAGTTGGGCGCCGCCTGCGTAAAGCCAATATCTTCCCGATTCGTGGTATCCCCTGGAAGCCGGTAACTGCCTGACATCGCGCAGGCCGACATCCTGGAACAATGCTCTGAACTCCCGCTTCGACAATGCATTCACCTGTGGCGCAAAGGGGCTTTCGAGCAGGTTCCACACCTTGTTGCCGAGGATGGGAAAGGGAAGGACATGCCCCGTCATGTCGGCTACGTATATGGAGCCGCCTTTCTTGAGCACCCTGACCATTTCTTCAAGCGCCTTCCGCTGGTCCGGGAAGTGATGGAAGGCATTCATCGAGGTGACGTAATCGAAGCTCTCACTGTCAAAGGGAAGGCTGTCCGCGAATCCGACATGGAGTTCGAGGTTCCGTATGCCCTTCGCCTTCACCGCGGCTTCTTCGATCATTTTGTCGGAGATATCGATACCGGCCAGTCTCCCGGTTTTCACAACGGCGGCAAGCTCCCTGAGCGCTCTGCCCGTCCCGCATCCGATGTCGAGGATGCTGTCGTCCGATTTGGGGCCGATCACTCGCAGCACTTCCGCATGAACGGTTTTGAACCATCTGTCGGAAAGGCCGTTTTCATAGGTGTGGGCCCATCCCGAGAAGAAGGAGACCGTCTTTTCCTGCTTTGCATTGGTCGTTTTCATTATCAAGGCCTCAAACTCAAAGCATCGAGCCGCCTTACTCGCGCCGCCCGTGTTCCTCCTGAGGGTCCCGCGGCTATACCGCGCATTTCTGGAGGTCTCTCATGCCGTATTCCTCCTCCGCGGCCAGCGCGCACTTTTCGCAACGGTTGCCTATCGCCCCCATGTACATGTCGTCCTGGAACAACAATGTCAGTTCGCAGTTATTGTTGCACCCCTGGGCTATCGAGATTCGAGTGCTGTAGCTGTTGCTGCCGAACGAATGGCCGCGGTACTTCGTGCGCTGGATTTGCTCCTCCCTCGCCATCAGGGCCACGCCGATAGCGCCCATGACCGAGCAGTGTTCGGGAACGATAACGGGGGACCCGAGTTGCTCCTCGAGCGCTTTGCATATCGCCCGGTTCTGGGCGGTGGCGCCCTGGTATACATATGGAGGGCCAAGCGACATTCCTTTCGTGATGGTCAGGTAGTTGTTCACCAGAGCCCGTATCATGCCCATCAGGATGTCGGACTTGTTCGCCCCCGAATTCAACCTGCTTACGACCGACGACTGTGCGAAAATCCCGCATTTGCCGGGAAAGTACAGCGTCTGGGTACTCTGAAGCGCCATATCCCCCACATCTTCCAGCGGGATCCCTATGCGGGCGGCGACGGCGTCGATGAGGCTTCCCGTTCCCGCTCCGCAAACGGAATTGAGCCGGAAGTCCTCCAGTATTCCGTCTCTTACGACCATGATCTTGCTGTCTTCCCCGCCGATGTCCATAAGGGTCCTGAGATCGGGATAATAGTGTAAAGCGGCGAGCGTGTGGGCAAGGATTTCGGTTTCGATGATATCCGCCCCGACCAGCATCCCGATGAACTTTCTCCCCGAACCGGTGGTTCCGACGCCGATGATATGATGACGGTCGAGCTGGATCTGTTCCATGCCCTTTTTCACCGTTTCGATTACTCCCTGGTTCCTGAGGTAGGCCGTGGACACCACGTCGCCATTCTCATCGACCAGGGCGAACTTCAAACTGACCGAACCGCCGTCAATTCCCAGGTAGACTGATTTCACCTCGGTTTCCTCCTTTGAATCAACTTGATGAATGTTTCCATTCTGGTATCGAAATTCGATTCGGAGTAATTCTCATCGATGGGCATTCTCAGGAGCGGTATCCCGGCATCCCTGCAGACGGCGTTGATGTAGTCCTCTATGAGGCTTTCGAACGCGCATGAAAGAGGGAGAATATGTATAATGCCGTCAATCTTTCTCTCTTTCAACCACAACAGGTTCGTCATATTGGCCAGTGCGTATCCGCCGACGGCGCCGTTGAAATACTTCTGCGCATCCTTCCTGTGCGGCCTCTTTTCCGGCAGCGTGAATTGAAACAAGCGCAGTCCGATTTCATCCAGTTTCTCATCGGCTCTCTCACGCAGGAATTCATCGAAACCGACCGTATTGATGGGGTTTGCTCCCAACTCCTTGATCTTCTTCTCCACCCCGTAGTTCGCTCTTTCTTCCCAAATCACGTAGGGTTCGCCGATAATGCCGATGTTTATCCTGTCGGGCGACCATGTGCTCTTTTTACGGGCGATCTCCCGGCACTTATGGCGCAAATCATCGACCTGGCGCCACACCTGACGCACGGACCGCCCACTCAATTTGCACAGCACGGACACCGCATTCATAACGTTTATTCCATGCACTTCGAAGTTTTCGTAACCCAGTCGCTTTAAAGTGAATTCCTTGACCAGGTAGAAGTGCCTGAATCTGCAGTGAGGTTCGCCGTTGAGGGTTATCAGCGTATTGGCGCCTTCTTCCAGCGCTTCGATAAAGTTGCCGAGAAGGATTTTGTACGGGATGCACATCATTTCGGGGCTGTATTTCGACCCCAGCTTAATGGTTTTGTCAGAGGTCTTGGGCGGTAGTTGAACTCTCAGGCCCAGCGATTCGAAAAGCTCTTTGAACGCGTATGTGTACTTGCCGACCCATGGGAGTGAAACTACCCTGTCTGCTGTATTCATGCTCCGAATCCTCCTTTGTACGCATGGTCGGGAATCTCTGAAAGCTGCCCCGTTATTTCCCCAAAGGAGGGAATCAGGGGCGTCGGCCGTGATTGCCCGGGGGCGGTGAAAGCCGAAACGGCAGTGCGATTCTCATCCTGCTTCGAATCATGCCGGGGAGTACCGCACACCACTCCTGAAGTTCGGATGGTCCCCGGCGGGGTTGCGTATATTCGCGTGGGTTCGATTCTTTCCTGCCGGGAGAGAGAGGGAATTGTCCAAATGATTTGTCTCCATTGGGGAATTGATCGGACTCTGAACGGCTCCTGAAGACGGCGGCCCGCTCTCCGGAGTGTTACGATGGATAGAGGTATGACATTGCCGGTTTTCGTCAAGTCCCGCTCACGTACAACCTGACGATTTCTTTCTGCTGGGATGCAATATAAACAGGAGGCATGCGCGCGCATAGTAGCAAAACGGTGTATTTGCCCATGGATGAGTGTACTATAGGATTTCGGCGGTCGCCCCGCCGGGTATGGAACGGTTTCCCACGGGGACGAATTTACTTTTGCAATCCCGTCCATTAAGATCTATATGTAGAGATAGACCCGTATTGCACTTACCGCTACCATCCAATGACGGCAACCGCGGCAATCGCATTCCATCGCCGTGCAGGAGGATTCATGTATGAAAATTCAGTCAATCAACCCCTTTACGGAAGAGATCGTACAGGAATACAGCGTTTTGAAATATGAGGAGTGCGAGGGGGCGCTGCTGCAGGCCCGGATTGCATTGACCAGGTGGGGTATGCTGCCGGTTGCCGAGAGGGTTCGGTTTATCAGGAAGGCCGGGGCGCTTCTCCGGGAAAACAAGGACATCTATGCAAGGATCATCACGGAAGAGATGGGAAAGCCCATCGCTCAGTCCCGGGGTGAAATCGAGAAGTGCGCCTGGGTTTGCGATTACTACAGCGAGGAATCGGAATCGTTCCTGCGCGAAGAGGACATTCCCATGGACGGCGCCAGGAGCTACGTGTCGTTCGAACCGCTGGGAGTCATACTGGGCATCATGCCGTGGAATTTCCCGTTCTGGCAGGTGTTCCGGTTCGCTATTCCCGCTCTTGCCGCCGGCAATACCATCGTTTTGAAGCACGCGTCCAACGTCCCGAGGACCGCCCTGGAAATCGAGAGACTGATGGGAATGGCCGGCTTTCCACCCTACGTCTTCCAGACCCTGCTGATGGATTCCGAAACGGCGCTACGCCTGATCGACGCGGGGAACCTGGACGGCGTATCGCTCACGGGGAGCCTCATCGCCGGTTCCCAGGTGGGCATGGCTACCGGCAAGGCCATCAAGAAGCTCGTACTGGAGCTTGGAGGATCGGACCCCTTCATCGTCCTGGAAGACGCCGACCTGGAGAAGGCCGCAAGAACGGCCGTGCGATCCAGGTTCATCAATGGCGGCCAGAGCTGCATAGCCGCCAAGAGGATCATCGTCGCCAGGTCCGTCGCGGGGGATTTTCAGGACCGCTTCACGGCGGGCATGAAATCCCTGATCGTGGGGGACCCCATGGACGAAGCCACCGACATCGGCCCCATGGCCAGGAAGGAGTTCGTCAAGGATCTGGACAGGCAGTTGAAAGACGCCAGGGACAAGGGCGCACAGATAATAACCGGAGCGGAAATTCCGGTGAACAAAGGGTTCTTCTTTCAACCGGCGGTTGTGGCGAACGTTGCTCCCGACATGAGAGTAGTGGCCGAGGAGGTGTTCGGGCCGATCGCCCCCATCGTGATAGCCACGGACGAGGAGGAGGCGATCCACATCGCCAACGATACCATATTCGGGCTTGGGGCTTCCATCTGGAGCAGGGATATCGAGAGGGCCCAGCGGCTGGCGAGGCGCATCGAAGCCGGTTGCATCGCCATAAACGACATGGTCAAATCGGACCCTCGACTGCCTTTCGGCGGTGTGAAGAGGTCCGGCGTGGGCAGGGAGTTGTCCCACTACGGATTGAAGGAGTTCGCGAATATCAAGACCGTCGTCGTGCGGTCGTAAATCCGTTGACGCGCATGAATGCATGAAAACCGGACAGGAGACGATGAAAGAGTCTTTTCGAATTGAAAAGGATTCCATGGGGGAAATGCAAGTCCCGGCAGACGCCTACTGGGGAGCGCAGACCCAGCGCGCCCTGCTGAATTTCCCGGTAAGCGGACTCCGCTTCCCTCGCGAATTTCTGCGTGCGCTGGCCGTTGTCAAACTGGCGGCGGCGGAGGCCAATGTCGAGCTGGGACTGCTGGACGCCGGGATAGGCGAGGCGATAGCGCGGGCCGCCCGGGAGGTCGTGGATGGGAAGCTGGATGAACAATTCGTCCTGGACATCTTCCAGACCGGGTCGGGCACATCCACCAACATGAACGCCAACGAGGTCATAGCCAGTCGCGCCAATGAGATCCTCGGGGGCAAAATAGGCGACAAGTCGCCCGTCCATCCCAACGATCACGTCAACATGGGCCAGTCGTCCAACGACGTGATCCCCACGTGCATTCACGTCGCCGCCGTTGAAGAGATCGGCAGGGAGCTTATTCCCGCCCTCGGACGGCTGCGGGACGCGCTGGCCGGGAAAGCCGCCGAGTTCGACCGCATCATCAAAATAGGCAGGACGCACCTTCAGGACGCCACCCCCATCCGCCTCGGCCAGGAGTTCGGGGGGTACGCCTCGATGGTGGACCATGGGGTGCGCAGGGCTGCCGCGGCGCTCGTGAACCTTCGGGAACTGGCCATCGGCGGCACGGCGGTCGGGACCGGAATCAATACGCACCGCGCCTTCCCCGGGATCGTGATCGGGAGAATCAACGCTCTGACCGGAATGGATTTCCGGGAGGCGGAAAATCACTTCGAAGCCCAGGGAGCCAAGGACGCCGTCGTGGAAGCCGGGGGCGCCCTGAAGACCGTCGCCGTCAGCCTTTTGAAGATCGCAAACGACATCCGCTGGCTGGGTTCCGGGCCGCGGTGCGGCATCGGAGAGCTTCTCATTCCGGCGGTGCAGCCGGGTTCTTCCATCATGCCCGGCAAGGTGAACCCGGTTATCGCCGAATCGCTTTGCCAGGTGTGCGCGCAGGTTATCGGAAACGATGCCGCGATCACCGTCGGGGGGCTCTCCGGCAACCTGGAACTGAATGTCATGATGCCCGTGACGGCGTACAACCTGCTCCAGTCCATCCGGCTGCTGGCCAATGGGGCGAGGGTCTTTTCGGAGAAGTGCATCGAACCTCTCGGGGCCGACGCCGACAGGTGCGGGCAGTACGTGGAGAAAAGCCTTGCCATGTGTACGGCGCTCAGCCCCATCATCGGCTACGACCGCGCCGCCGCCGTGGCGAAGGAAGCTCACGCAACGGGACGCACGGTCCGGGAGATCTGCATCGAGAAGAAGATTTTGCCCGAAGACGAACTGAACAAAGTGCTCGATCCGTGGAGCATGACGGAACCCGGCACGCAGGGCGGCGGGGGAGCGTAAGCGCTGTGTTGATGTGGGATATGACCACTTCCACTCTATTCCGGAGGGCGAAGAATGGAACGAACGGTAAATGGTCGGAAGATCAGGCTGATCCAGGGGGACCTCACGGACCTGGATGTCGATGCCATTGTCAATGCCGCGAATGCGCAACTGATTCTCGGTGGCGGCGTGGCCGGGGCAATCCGCGCGAAGGGCGGTCCCGCGATCCAGGAGGAGTGTGACCGCATCGGGGGGACAACCGTCGGGGGGGCGGAGGTGACCGGGGGAGGAAACCTCAAGGCCCGCTACGTCATTCATGCGGTGGGACCAAGGATGGGGGAGGGAAACGAAGACGGCAAACTCCGGCTGGCGACTCTCAACAGCCTCGAGCGCGCTACGGAAAAGGGGCTCCGGAGCGTGGCCTTCCCGGCCGTCGGCACGGGAATATTCGGCTTTCCCAAGGAACGGTGCGCTCGGATCATGCTGACCACCATGCGCGATTTCCTCCAGAATGAGGACACCACCCTGGAGGAGGTGATCATGTGTCTGTGGTCGGGCGACGACCTGAAGATTTTCGAAAACATGCTGCAAACGATCGTCTCCGCATAGGGCGCTCCGAACCCGATCTTCCGTGTTTTTATGCTCCGGTCCCGGTCCGGGACCGGAGCCGCTTCCTTTTCTGCTCGAAGGACCCGTCCGGCTTATGGTACAATGCGTTCGCACGTCCGCTGGATCAGGGGAATGTCCGGGTGCAGCCCGAGGGGAGGGCCGGGCGCCGGGGCAGTATCCAACGGGCGCGGTCCGGCTCATTGCCGGTGGAAGGGTTTTACCGTGCATCATCAACTCGATATGGGGGAGATAACGCGTATGGATAAGATCTTGAGAATCGATGTGGGGGCGGCGGAAGGACCAAAATTCACCGAAGTCCCGGTAGGGGAGTACGCCGGCTTGGGCGGCCGGGCGCTCACGTCCACCCTGGTGGCCAAAGAGGTCCCGCCCCTTTGCCATCCCCTGGGGGCCGAGAATAAGCTCGTGATCGCTCCCGGGCTCCTCAGCGGAACCATCGCCGCTATGTCCGGACGGCTTTCCGTGGGCGCAAAGAGCCCGCTCACCGGCGGAATCAAGGAAGCCAACTCCGGGGGACAGCCCGCACAGGTGCTCGCAAGGCTCGGGTATGCGGCGATCGTTCTGGAAGGCAAGCCCGCGGGCGACGACCTTTACAAGGTATACATCAACAAGGATGGAGTGAAGATCACCAAAGACAACAGCCTGAAGATGCTTCCGAACTATGACCTCGCCGAGAAGATGAAGGCCGAGTACGGTGACAAGATTGCGATGATTTCAATCGGTCCCGCCGGGGAGATGAAACTCGGGGCCGCATCCATCGCGTGCACCGATATGGACTTTCGCCCCACCCGTCATGCGGGCCGCGGAGGACTGGGCGCCGTGATGGGCTCCAAGGGCGTGAAGGCCATCGTACTCGACGATACCGGCGCGAGCATGCGCAGTCCGAATGACCCCGAGAAATATAAAGACGCCAACAAGCGGTTCGTTGAGGGCCTGAGAAATCATCCCGTCACCGGGCAGGGCCTTCCGGCTTATGGAACCAACATTTTGACGAACATCGTGAACGAGGCCGGGGGCTATCCCACCTACAACTTCAAGGACGGCCGCTACGAAGGGGCTCATCGCATCAGCGGGGAGACCACGGCCGAGACGGAAAAGGCCCGCGGGGGGCTCGCCACGCACGGCTGTCACCGCGGCTGCGTGATCCGGTGTTCGGGGGTCTACCACGACAAAGACGGCCACTACCTGACCAAGCAGCCCGAGTATGAAACCGTGTGGGCTCATGGCGGCAATTGCGGAATCTGCGACCTGGATGCGATCGCCATGATGGATTTCCTGGACGATAACTACGGTCTGGACACCATCGAGATGGGCGTGACCCTCGGGGTGGCCATGGAAGCGGGGCTTCTGAAGTTCGGCGATGCGGAAGGAGCTATCAAGCTCCTCAAGGAAGTAGGGCAGGGGACGGTCCTCGGTCGAGTGCTCGGCAGCGGGGCCGCGGTCACCGGGAAGGTTTTCGGTGTGGAGCGGGTCCCGGTAGTGAAGGGGCAGGCGCTGCCCGCCTACGATCCCCGCACGGTTCAGGGAATCGGGGTAACCTATGCCACCAGCACCATGGGCGCGGACCATACCGCCGGGTATGCCGTTGCAACCAATATTCTCAAGGTGGGCGGGGATGTCGATCCGCTGAAGCCGGAAGGACAGATCGAACTCTCGCGCAATCTCCAGATCGCCACGGCGGCGATTGATTCGACGGGTATGTGTCTTTTCATTGCATTCGCCCTATTGGATCAACCCGACACGTTCCAGGCGCTCCTCGACCTTCTGAACGCTTTCTACGGCCTCAATATGACGGCCGACGACGTTACCGCGCTCGGCAAGAGCGTTCTGAAGACCGAGAGGGAGTTCAACGATGCGGCCGGTTTTTCCAGGAAGCAGGATCGCCTCCCGCGGTTCTTCACGTCCGAGGCGGTGACCCCGCACAACATCACCTTCGGCGTCAAGGACGAGGAACTGGACAAGGTCCTTGACTGGTAGGGCAACGGAGGTCGGGGGGCGGATGCCGGAAGTCGAGAGATCGATATCCGGTCCCCGGCCTTCCTCTCTCTCCGTATCATCTCTCCACGATGAACGATCCCGGAATGGTTCCATGAGCGAAGCGTTGTCACGGCTCTTTCTGGAAATGAAGCCCGGTGGAATCGCGAAACTGGTTCCGGTCCTCCAGCAGGGGGTCCTCGTGCGATTCCCGGCAGGGCGCACTTTGAAAGACGTGCTGGAAGATA
>CAYOVG010000066.1:0-22901 GCA_964407285.1 uncultured Syntrophobacteraceae bacterium | reverse complement strand
TGCTCGCCGGGGTTTTGCGAGCGCTCTTGTGATGCGAAAAACCCCGGCAGCGCTCGCAAGTGGTTAAGCTCTTTGAAAACCTGGAAAAAATGGAATGACCGAAGGATCTGGCGCGCGTTTTTTCGACCGCGAGAGCCCCGATTTTGGGACCTCTCGCAAATAGGCCCGCAAACCCTTACAGATCAAGGCCTCACAGGCCCGCTGTATTTCCGGGGTTTTACGCCCCGGCCTCATTGAAGCCACAAATAGCTGCCTCTGGCGGGCAGTTAGGCGTTGTATTTCCGGGGTTTTACGCCCCGGCCTCATTGAAGCGATAAATCCATCTAGTACCAATACCTTTCAAATAAGGGAGCATTGCTCAGCGGGCGCCTCGGATAACCCATTCGGGCCGGCCCCTCACCCGTCATTCCCGCATGCTTTAAGCGGGAATCCAGATCTTACGAGGCTTTCCGGCCCCCCACTTTCGTGGGGGCGACGGTAGTCGGCTTATTTGAAAGGCATTGCATCTAGTACCCCCCGTCTTTACTCGGTTGTATTTCCGGGGTTTTACGCCCCGGCCTCATTGAAGCGTGCCGGGGCGGTTCGTGAAGCACGGGGTTGTGGCAAGGTATTTCCGGGGTTTTACGCCCCGGCCTCATTGAAGCATATTTTCTTTCCAAGTATTCCGCTATTTGCAAGATAGGTATTTCCGGGGTTTTCGCCCCGGCCTCATTGAAGCGTCCCATCCCTTCCGTCCATCAGCACCCCATCGTTTGAGTATTTCCGGGGTTTTCGCCCCGGCCTCATTGAAGCCTTAATGCATCTTCCCAAAATTGGGCTGAATTTCATCGTATTTCCGGGGTTTTCGCCCCGGCCTCATTGAAGCTGGGCTACGCCGAACACTCCCGGCGGCGGAAGAACGGTATTTCCGGGGTTTTCGCCCCGGCCTCATTGAAGCAGTAAGTGGTCCTATGGGCTCCACAATAGCCATCATGTATTTCCGGGGTTTTCGCCCCGGCCTCATTGAAGCTTTTATATTGTTTTAATAATTTATAGAATTTGTGTTTGTGTATTTCCGGGGTTTTCGCCCCGGCCTCATTGAAGCCTCTGCCTGATGGCCTGGATCGCGTCCAGGTACTGTTTGTATTTCCGGGGTTTTCGCCCCGGCCTCATTGGAGCTTTCAGAATTTCGGCATACTGGCCAGACTTCGGATGTATTTCCGGGGATTTACGCCCCGGCCTCCGCTTTCGCGGGGGCGACCCTGTCGCGTTACCCTGCTTTGAACCACGCCGCAAGGCGACATGTCTCACCTGAACCTGGATCTGCGTTATGAATATTAGAAGAATTGTCGATATCATCATCCATCAGCACTCCTTGCCTGTTGATGGAATACATGGCCTTTCCCATTGGGCTCGTGTGATGGAGTATGGGACGAAACTGGCGGAATTGAACAATGCGAATTTGAAGGTGGTTCAACTGTTCGCTCTTTTCCATGATTCCAGGCGCGTCAGTGACGGCCAAGACCCGGAGCACGGCCTGCGGGGAGCCGAATTTGCGGCGTCGCTGCAAGGGGCTTTGTTCTCTCTCGATAGGGATGATTTCGAACTGTTGAGGTTCGCCTGCATGTACCATACGGATGGATTGGTGGATGCCGATATTACGGTTCAGACTTGCTGGGACTCAGACCGGCTGGACCTCGGGCGTGTTGGGATCATTCCGAATCCGGATTACCTGTGTACGGAAAGTGCAAAACGCAAGGAAATTATCGATTGGGCCAACGAGCGCAGCGCCATGCGGCTTTTGCCCGAGTTCGTGGAATCTCAATGGGGAATCGCCGCAGTCTCATCACCGGTGAAGTAGCGGCGTGGGTCATGCGGCAGCGCTGCCGCGAATTCATCTTGAAGCTATGAAGCGGGGCAAACCGCCGGGAAACCCGCTTCGAATGCAATCCGAACGCCGGTTGTCCTCTCCAGGTGCTTTAGAACGTAATTACGAAACCATTTCGGGAAAAATGATACTTCGTGTTGTTACGGCTTTCCAGCCGCGGCCGGGCTGTCGAAACGCAAGAGATCATGGACGGGTTTTTCCATGATTTCGCAGTCGTCGGGCATGACGGAGACAAGGCGCGACAAGTCGCGGATGGAAAGCTGTATCCATGTAAAATAGTCTCATATCATTTCCACCACAACCGGCGGAATGGCCGACCATGCGGTTGGAGTCGCGAATGCGCGAGGGGGCAATGCTGTTGAATCAACGTCACCCCCCGCCTTCGCGGGGGTGACCCTGAAGCGTTACCCTGTTTTGAACCATGCCGAAAATCCGGATTTCCGCCTGCGCGGGAAGGACGTTGCCGGGCCTGAAGTCAACAACATTGGCGGGAGGGAGTGGGTGAATGATTGAACCTACGTTTGTGACATGGGTCCTGAGCATCATCGGCGTGGTGATCTACCTGCCGGCGGGGTACATCCAGGCGGCTGCCGTTTTTCGGCCCCAGGACCGCAGGACCAAGGATATGCTCGTGGGCAAAGGAGATGATTACCGCGATGAGACGCATCTGGCTTTCTGCCGGGGAGCGGGCTGGGCAGATCTTTTCGTGCAGCTTCCCCTGGTGATCGTCGGCTCCATCGCGGTGCTGTCAGGGCATGCATGGGCATACCTGCCGTGGTTCGCGGGCGCGTGCATCACCATTTACATCCACCTTGTACTGCTCTTCATCGAGGGCAGGCACATCTACCACAAATGGGGCGCTCCGGCTTTTCTGACCTATGGCTGGGGCCTCTGGGTCTACTGGGCGGTCGTTGTCGTGATCTACAGTCTTGTGCGCATGGTCGGGAATGTCGCATGAGATCTACCCATAACGACAAAAAGGGGAGTGCTGCGCATGGAAGAGCAGTTCGGGCATTTGTTCCACCGGAACTACCTGGATGCGTTGAGCGAAGGGATCGAGCGAATTCGACCCGGCCTTGCGTCGTCGGTGCGCAAAAGGGTCGCCGGCCTTCATCCGTCCATCGTGGAGGAGCACGGGGCATGGGTTGAAGACTTGCAGTCGGAATATCACCTTTTCCTGGCCGCGCTTGCCCTGGCGGCCTACCGCGTTCTTTCCGGGGAGATCGAGGAGCGCGATACTGTCTGCCGCATTCTCGGGCATGCCTATGTGGAGGGGTCGAGACGCATGCAGCCTTTCGAGCCTTTTTTCGAGGAGATGCTGCGCAACAGCCCGGACCCCTTCAAAACGGTGGTTCAATTCGACAAGGAACTCGAGGAGAAGAAATACGGAAAGACATTCCTTTTCGAGCACGCGAGGGATGACGATCAATGCCTGCACACCCACGTCAAGAGGTGCTTCTATTTCGACTTCTTCAGCTACCATGGCGTGCCGGAGTTGACCACGGCCTTTTGTGACGCCGATGAAATCTGGATGGACGTTTTGAAGGACGGCAGGTTCGGGGTCCGATGCACACGGCCTACGACCATAGCGTACGATGGTGACCGGTGCCGCTTTCATTTCGATAGGATCCGTGAACAGACCATGGGGCCGCTTTAGAACGAAGGCGCGTGCGGCTTCCGCATGGCCTGGCGGTTGTTTGCCCCGGTTGGGGGCGCTCGACCGGGACAGCGTTCGTTCTCGCTGCATAAACGGCAATGAAAGGGGGACTTATGAAGATACTATCGATCAACGGCGCTCACCGCAAGGAAGGAACAACCACGCGCCTGACGGAGAAGGCGATGGAGGGCGCGGCATCCGAGGGCGCATACACGGAGATGGTTGTTTTGGCGGAGAAAGACATTCGCTACTGCGCGAATTGTCTGGCTTGCCACGGTGACCTGGAGTCCAGGATCGCGCGATGCTCCATTGACGACGATGTGCACGACATTCTCCAAAAGATAGGAGATGCTGATGGCGTGCTCCTTGCCTCTCCCGTCCACTGCGGGTTCATCAGCGCTCGCATGACCACTTTCATTCACAGGACTGCCTGGACCCTTTTGCGCCCGACTGGAGAAATCCTGGGCATAAGGGGATGTCCCGAACCGCGGCTTACGGATAAGGCGCGCGCCGTTGCAACGATCGTAAGCGCTGGAGCAGTCCCGACAGAGATGAGAAAATACTGCGATACCGGGTCTCCATGGCTCCAGGATATGGCCGCGGCGATCTGCAACGGCGAATGCGTGGGCGACATGTACGCCGGAGCCTTTTTCAGCAAGGAGCCTGAAGGAGAGGAGTGGACCAGAACGATTCGCATGCGCGAACTCACCGACGACCAGCTCAGGCAGGCGTATGATCTTGGAGTAACGCTGGCCGGTGCGGTGAAAGAGAAGAAAGTCCGACCTTACGATCCGATGCGTCAAATTCAACCCGTTGAGCAAAAGGATGCGCGGTAGAGTGGGGTCCTGCAAGAAATCGAAAAAAGCTTTTGATTTCACTCACCCTTTATGCGCCATTTGCCCTTCCGGCCGTTATGCTCCCGTCAAAGACCGCATCGGGGGGACTGAGCCATTCACCCACTCATCGACTCCGAGTTCCTCGCCACATGGACAGGAAACCCTCCCTGCAGGCGAGTTCGGCTTGACATGCGCTATCCGGGTTGAGAAAACGAAGAAGAAAAAGATGAGGTAATCACATTGGGTTCCGGTATTCCCGCCTTTTCCTCCGATGATCTTCTTCTTGTTGTTGAACGGGCGAGCGCTCTTGACGACAGGCTCTCTCAAGGATTCATACCCGAAGAAACCCCGGAAAGCGAGAAAATCGCTTCGGCGAGGCTCGACAGGTGGTGTGAGACGGCGGCTCGCGGAGACCGGGATCGTTTCGGGATTCGTCTTGCGGCCGACGGACTGGATATGGAAAGCGCCCGGAGAGTCCTCGGGAATGTTCGGAGCCGGAATAATTCGGAACCGCCTTCCTGGGCGTACATCTATTCGGCAGTTCTTCGGGAGATCGAGTCGGGAGCGGATTCCGCCGGCAAAGAGGGGAGTGTTTCCACTTCACGGGCGGCGCGTGCGTTCCCGGAAGATGAACCCGCCGTCCGCGCCGAACTCTTCAAGCCTTTTGTAACGGTCGGCCGGAAAATGTTGCTCGACCGGAGCGCAGACGCATTGAACCTGCTTACTCGATCCGGATTCCGCGGCCTGGAGCGCTATCTCGTCGATAGACTCTCCTATGCGGCGGGACCTGTTCTGGATCTGAAATTCGATGTCTTTCGTTCGGTGCGTCAGGGTTTTCTCGGGGCTTTTCAGGGAGAGAGAGCCTCCGGCCCGCTTCATGTCGAATTCTCTCGACAACTGGCCGCCGGCAAATGGATACCCCTCTTCATGGAGTTCCCCGTTCTCGCGCGACTGCTTGCCTCCATAGTCCAATTTTGGGTCGATTGTTGCGCTGAATTTTTGGGACGTCTCGGAACGGACCTTCCGGCCGTCCGGCGCGTTTTCTCTTCGGGAGGGGAGACCGGCCGCGTAGCCGGCATGGAGGCCGGCCTCTCGGACAGCCACCATCACGGACGGTCGGCGATGCTCCTCACCTTCGAATCGGGTCTCAGACTTCTCTACAAGCCCAAAAGCCTCGAGATGGAAATTGCATGGTTCGATTTGCTTCAGTGGCTGAACCATGAGGGAATTACTCATCCGCTGAAAGTCCTGAAGTGCCTCTCCCGCAACGGCTACGGTTGGATGGAGCATGCGCGGAGACGCCCTTCCGGGAACGCGGAGGGGCTAAGACGCTATTATCATCGTTCGGGAGTGCTCCTGTGTCTTCTGTACCTGTTGGATGGGAGTGATTTCCAGCACGAAAACATCATACCTTGCGGCAATCAACCCGTTTTGATCGATCTCGAGACCCTGCTTCAACCCCGCGTGGCGGACGCCGGCAGCCCCATCAGCCCAAAACGATTCGACGAAACCGTCCTCCGCACCCATTTCCTGCCCATGTGGATTGAATCCGCCACTGGAAAAGGAGACTGGGTGGGAGGCCTGGATGCCGCCCATGGCGTCGAGGGGGAACCGGTTTCGTCCTCGGAGTTCACGCGGGCCGTCATTGACGGCTTCAAGGAAGCATATCGCTTTCTCATGGAAAGAAGGGACATCCTGATCGCTTCGGACGGTCCTCTCGCGGCGTTTTCGATGCAGCGAATCCGGCCCATTTTACTCGATACCTCCACCTATGAGAAGTTGCGGAGAGGGTCCCTGCAGCCCAAGGTCCTGCGCAACGGCATCGACCGCTCATTGGAGCTGGAGCGTGTTTTTCGAGCATCTCTCGGCGCCGGGCGCCTTCCCGGGATTTTTCCCCGATGCATGGAGGAGGCGAGAGCGCTCGAACGATTGGATATTCCATGCTTCCAGGCGGAGACCGGCGGCACGGCGCTCCACACGGGCGCTTCCGAAAGGATTGAGAACTACTTCGAGGAGCCCGGCTACGACCGGGTCCGCTGGAACCTCGCGGGAATGAATGAGCGTGACCTCGACTCGCAGGTCGATCTCATCCGGGGCGCTTTCTCTTTGAAGGCGGCGGCGGAGGCTCCGCCGGACCGGACATATTCCGACGAGTGTGAAGAGCCCGCGCCGGAGTGCGCGGAGGCCGCGCCTTCTTTGGAGATTTTTCGGAGGGTGGCGCTGGAGATTGCGGAATCAATAAGGGAAAGAGCCATGTTTACGAAGCGCGGTTCGGCGTTCTGGGTCATTCCCACGAACAAACCGCTTGCCGGTGCCCGGCTCTGCTCTTTCATCCCTTCCGACTCGTTCTTCTACCAGGGGGCGCCGGGAATAGCGCTTTTCCTTGCGGCGGCGAATCCGGTGCGATGCGGCGGGGGATATGAGGACCTGGTGGCGGCCTCACTCAAGCCCGTCACGGACTTCTCCGAAACTCTTGATGCTCCGTATGGCGCGGGCATCGGAGCGGCAAGCGGTCTTGGATCGATACTCTACTGCCTTGTGACGGTCGGTCGTTTTCTGAACAGCACCGGACTTATGGATGCGGCCCTCAGGGTGGCTACGTTGATTACTCCCGAGAGGATCGCCCGTGATAGCAGTTTCGATCTCTTTGATGGAGCCGCCGGCGCCGTTCTGGGGTTGCTGAGCCTGTATCGCGCCACATCGGATGGAACCGCGCTCAAACTTGCCGGCCTCTGCGGCGAGCATCTCCTTTCATCGCGTACGGCCTGTGAATCCGGATACCGCGCCTGGAAGAACGGTCGGGGGGATTTCGTCTCGGGTTTCGCCCATGGCGCCGCGGGAATAGCATTCGCTCTCTTGCGTCTTGCTGAAGCGACCGGGTGCGGGTCCTTTCTCGACGCATCGAGGGAGGCCATTGCGTTCGAAGCGACACTCTTTTCACCCGAGAAAGGAAACTGGAAGATCCCGGAAGCATCGGCTGAGGAGCCGGTCTACTGGACGGCGCTGTGCAATGGGGCCCCGGGTATCGGTCTGGCGAGAATAGGGGGGCTTCCCGTGCTCGATACCCCCGGGATTCAAGAGGACATTGCGACAGCGCTTCAAACCGCACTCTCGGTCCCTATCAGTGGAGCTGATCATGTATGCTGTGGAAATTTCGGGAGGATCGGCGTGCTTTCGGCAGCGGGAGAGCGCCTCGCCCGTCCGGATCTTCTCCGCGCGGCGCGGAAGAAAGCGGCCGTAGCGCTCAAACGGAAAGAGGGCCGCGGCTCTTTCAGCATCCATCCCGAACTTCCGGGCGAGGTTCATAATCCCGGCTTCTTCAGAGGGACGGCGGGTATAGGATATGAACTCCTGAGGCTTTCAGATCCGGATCGTCTTCCGTGTGCGCTCCTCTGGGAGTAATGCCATGCCCGGGAGAGACCGTGGAGTTGGTTATCGTTCAATGCGGGAAGTTCATCGCCTGCAAGGATGCGCGAAACTCCGGCTTGTGATTCCGCAAGATCTTGACTATAGTGGAACGGCTGAAATAATCACAATCAGTCCGAAGGTGCGCTGCCATTGAGTTGTTCGAAAACGGGAGCCGGGGAATTCGATATGGAAGCACCAATGCTTTGGTCCTGAAAGGAGAGCGGCATGGAAGACAGAAGAGACGAAGAATCGAAACGGAGAAACGAACTGCTGGAGAGCCTCATAAGCCGCGCATGGTCCGATGAGCTTTTCAAGGCAAGACTGATAAAAGATCCCGTGAAGGCGATAGAGGAGGAATTGGGCTTAAGGATACCGGATTTCATTAACGTCAAGGTGCTTCAGGAGACCGCGGACACCCGGTACATTGTGCTTCCCTACCATCCGGCGGAAGATGAGGATGAACTGGACGACTCCGACCTCGACCAGGTATCCGCCGGGATGTCGAGGATAGATCCGCAGATATGTGGCGGGCGCAATTGTTAGCGAAGCCGCGAGGAAGATGAAGTGGAACTTCTCCTGTTGGATTCCGGGAGTGTGAGGAGTTACGCCTGGATGACTCTTCCTTCCCGGCGTGTTGCTTTGCTTTCGGCCACTGCCGACGGCCCGGTGTTTGCCGTCGGTTGCCGGGTGTTCGGCTCGCCTGTGGGGCTGATTTTGGCCCGCCGGGAGGAAAACCGCTCGGCAAGTGTCCTGTCTCTTTTTGTACACAAAGACTTCAGGAATAGAGGGGTTGCGGCGGCGCTCATGGAGCGTCTGGAAGAAGAACTGGTCGATCGAGGCTGTACAAAGATCCATGCCGAGTACAAAATGGATGCTCCATGTGTTCCGGCATTGGAGCGAATCTTCCGAAAGCTCCATTGGGAGAATCCCGAACCCTATCTGCTCAGATGCAGGTTACAGGGGGATGACGTGCATCGGCTGATGAGGTCCCCCTGGATGAGCGGATATCGTCTTCCGTCGGAATTCGAGATCTATCCATGGATCGAGGCCACAAATGACGACAGGGACGATGCCGGAGAAATAGTCCGCAGCCTCGGTCTGCATGGAACGGTGCGTTTTCTCGATCCCGTCGCTTTCGATCCGCTGAGGTTCGATCCCTTGAACAGCCTGGGACTGCGCCATAAGGGGAAAACCATCGGTTGCACGCTTACCCGCCGTGTCGGTCCCGGATTAATGTCCTATGACTGGATGTTCGTGGCGCGGGAGTTTCAGCGTACCGCCAGGGGTCCTCTTCTTCTCGCTGAAGCGGTCAAACGGCACGTTGCGCATGACAGGGACCACCCGAACGTTGGAGGCGTATGGAGTTGCTACGCCTTGAACGCTCCCATGGTCGCCTTCGTCAAACGCAGGGTCGGGCCTTACATTACGCACATGGATGAAACGAAGATATCGGTAAAACTCCTCGATGCGCGTAGCGGCGAATCGAGTACGACACAACATGATCGGGCGGCTATGCCCATTGTTCCTTGGTAGGAAGCACCGTGCCGAAATCCATTTACCTGGTTTTTCCGAAAACTGCCGGCCATACGGGAATGAGCAGTTGCGGTTTTTTGGAGAAGCAGGGTCATACGGACATAGTGGCGGAGACGAATCTCGCCTTGCTGACGGTTGCGGCGATGGCGCCGGAGGATTTCGATGTGGCGGTCTGTGACGAGAACCTGGAGCCCATCGATTTTGGCACAAAGGCCGATATCGTCGGCATCACCGGATATGTGCTGATGCTCGGCGATGTCATAGCGGTTGCGAAGAAGTTCCGGGAACTCGGTAAGCTTGTGATCATAGGGGGGCAGATCGGCTCCATCGATCCGAAATGGGTGCGTCCCTACTGCGACATTCTCGTTCGCGGAGAATTGGAGGAAATCGCTCCTCAACTTTTTTCGGATCTGCGCGACTCATGCTGGAAAGAAGAGTACCGCGGTACATTCCCCGATCCCATTATCTCTCCTTTGCCGAGATGGGACCTGATCCGGGGGCGGGTCTTCATCGCGACCGTCCAGACGTCTCGAGGGTGCCCTTATTCCTGTGAATTCTGCTACCTGGTCCTCAATGACGTACGGAAGCAGAGGTTCAAACCTGTTTCGCGCGTCCTGGAAGAGCTTGATCTGATCTACCGGCACGGATTCCGGTTTGTTTGTTTTGCCGACGACAACCTGACTACTCCCAGGAATCGCGCCAGGGAGCTACTGAAAGCGATAAGGGACTGGAACAGCCGTCGTGAAAACGGCCCGGTCTTTTTCGGCTCCATGATGTCTATTGATGCCGCGCAGGACACGGAGTTGCTGACTCTTTGCGTCGAGGCGGGTTTAGTGATGGTATGTGTCGGGTTGGAGTCGCCGAACGTAGAGAGCTTGAAGTCGGTCAAGAAATACCATAACACGGAAATAGATCAAGCCGCGCAACTCCAACGGTTGGTGCATTACGGCATCCTTCCCATGTGTTCGATGATCGTCGGATTAGATTTCGACGGCCCGGACATATTCAATCGTCACTACGATCTGGCCGCCGGTTCGCCCGTTCCCAACTTCTGCCCCAAGCCGTTGTTTGCTATTCCCGATACCCCGCTTTACGGGAAACTCGAGGAAGAGAATCGTCTCTACGGATTTGAAGTCATTCCGAAGCAAATGAGTTGGCAGCAGTTGAAAGACGGCTTGACGTGGCTCAGGAATGTCCTCTACGAGCCGACGGCTTTTGGAGAGAGAATGCTTCGCTTCATCGACCAGTACGGAGCGTGCCGGAATATGCCGTTTGATCGTACGGACTGGGAGACCAGCCTTGAAGAAGCCGGCATGTCCTTCATCTTTGAGGCTGTCCGTCGATTCCTCCTCTCGGGGACGGAGGAAGCCGAGATGTGGAAAAAGATCGAAAGGGCTCTTTCACTCAAACCTCAGGCTACGCCCGCGGTGAGCCTTTCCCTGCTCCTGTACGCCCAGTATCGAAACAAGATCGAAATCGAAAACGGCCTGCATCCCGAGTTGATCAAGCATAAAGCTCCCGTTTCCTGCATTGCGGGACGCGAGAGGTTCAGTTACTGCAAAATCCTCGACGCCTCCGCAAGCGGGCGTTCCACGGAAGCGAAGGACGCTCCTTACGAATTCCAGCTCATAGATTCTTCCTTTGCGGAGAAGTACTTCCATTTGACTTTTCCTTCCTATCGCAAGCTCCTCGCAGAAGCGTCGGTCGGGGGGGCGGTTTCGGCCGTGGGGCTTTCCATCCTGGGGACGCCCGTCGCATTGGCTCTGGCGGAGGTCCTGGATGATCGGTCGGCAAGGCTTCTTTCCATTTTCGTCTCATCCGGCTACCGGAAAAGAGGTATCGCCACGGCCTTGCTCGGTCGCCTGGAAGCGGAATTGATCCGAAACGGATGTCCGTGGATCGGTACGGAGTTCTTACCGGACAAACCTTACAGCGGCGTTCTCAGGCGGTTGACGGCAAAAGCGGGATGGCAAAGATCGGGGATGACTTTTCGCGTTCAGGGCAGATGATTCCCGGACAAGCAGATGATTCCCGGACAGCGTCCACGGCGCCGACTCCGGCATCGACAGCATCCAAATGATGGAATGAAAAGAGGGCTGAAAGACCTGTCCGGTCTTTCAGCCCTCCCCAATGATGCGCTATGTCGAACAATCCGCTCCGGCGAGCTATGTCCCTGCCGGGACCTTAGAATCTGCTGATCACGCTCAGGAGGTGGGTCACTTCGCTGAGCGGCGCGTTGAGATTTGCCCGGTGGTTTGCATAGAAGCCGTCCAGATCCCCGTCCATGATGATCCAGGGGCTCATTTCCTCGCACCTGTGAAGTTCGTGAATGATCTCATCCATGATGTCGATCGCGTTGATGGTCACGAGCTGGTCCTTGTAGCCGACGCGCACCACGCGCAGCACCTCGTACATCACGTGCCCCACGCCCTGGGCATAGTAATAGTAGTCGTCGGTTTCGAACCAGCTTATGGGGGACCCGTCATTGTGATTCGCCATGATGAGGCTCCTGTTCACATTTCCCAGGAGGTCCTTGTAGGCGTTGATGAGGGAGAGGAGGTTGTCTATCCTGTAGTAGAAACCGCGCTGTCCGGCTTCGAGCTTGTTCCTGAACCTCTTCAGGTGATCGAGAGCTTCGTTGTAGGAGCTTTCGGCGGACGGAAACCAAAAGGAAGTCGCTTTGTTCATGAAGAGGTTGAGCGCCTGTTCCAGGTCGCTGTCGTACGCGTCGGCATCTCCCATGCGCGTGAGGCTGTCCTTCAGGCGCAGGCAGGTAAAGCGCATGGCTTCGAGGACTCCCAACTGGTAGTTGTTGATGTTGTCCGTAAACCTGCCGACGATGATATCGTTGGGCCGCCAGCCGAGAAAGCGACCATTCAGTTCGTAGTCCATCAATCTGATCATGGTGTCGACGAATGTGACGCCGGGAATCGACGATATTTCCGGAAGAGCGGGGCCGTGTCCACCCGCGCCACGCGTTGCGGCGCCATGCTCCGCAACGGGACCGTGCTCTTCGGAAAACTCCGAGCCGTGCGCCGGAGGAGCCGGAACATGTGCATTGCCCTTCTGATCGCGTCCCTGGGCCGCCTTGCGGTCCATCTGAGCGCCCGCGCCGGGGGCGTTCTGACCGGCCGGCGCGCCATGGTCCGGATTGGACTGCTGTCCGGCTCCCGCATCACCCTGGCCTCCGGGTCCCGCCGCCGCCAATTGATCGTGCTGCATGCTCCAGCCATTTTGCGAATAGCCCTGTACGGCAAGGGCGGCCACCATGGAAATCACCAGAACATACCGCATCCAACCGACAGATCTTCGTTTACGGCGCTTCGCCTGTCTGCTTGAAAATCTCATTGCCAATGCTCCTCCTTCTTTTTCTTATCGGTTCTTTCCATTCGTATGCTATCGATCAACTACGCTCCCAGGTAGGTCGCGCAGGCATTGTCCGATTCCCATGCCGAAACCGAGTAAACCCGGCAGTTGTCGTTGTTCATCCTCTCGGAGAGGCGTTCGAAAAGATAGCGGGCAATGTTTTCCGAAGACGGGTTATGCTCCGTGAAGAAGGGCAGCTCGTTCAGGTACCGGTGATCCAGTTCGGCAAGGATTTCCCGAGTGGTCTGCTTCACTTCTCCGAAGTCGACCAGAACGCCGCTTTCGTCCAGGCGGTGTCCGCGCATAACGATCTCCACCTTCCAGTTGTGTCCGTGGAGATTTTCACATTTACTCCGAAAATTCCGCAAGTTGTGGGCAGCGGCGAAATCGCTGATAATCTTCACTTCATAAAGCGGTGTCTGCAAGTTCTCCTCCTCCGTTTCTGTTTTGCCGGCGGGACCGAAAAGCGGGGTCCGCGCGAGTCCGGGACTGCTTTCCTTCCGCTCCGTACCGGTAACATAAAACTGGACGAATTGACAGGAAATAATAGAGAAAAATCCCTTGGAATAAGCCACTCTGATTTAGCCCAAAGGGGCGCATATGTCAATTGCATTCCCTTCAAGGATCACTCGTGGACCGGCGTCCGGTCCGAAATCCTGCCGGAGCCGACTTTTTATTGTTGACAGTTGGATTCGGTTCATGTATATGTTCCTTCTGTTCCGGGGCGGTGTAGCTCAGTCGGTCAGAGCATGCGGCTCATATCCGCAGTGTCCGGGGTTCAAGTCCCTGCACCGCCACTTCGAGGAAAAGCCAGGGGTTTCCGAAAAAATATCGGAAACCCTATTTTTTTGTTGAAATACACAACATTATCTTTTAATAGGCTAGTAGCGGGGTGAGGGGAGAATTGAGGTTGCCGGCTCTCGGAATGCCGAAAGCATTGGAGGTAATTATACGGTTACAAGGAAGGGTGGCGTTATGACATTGACTAAGGCTCACATAGTGGAAAACCTGTTCAGCAAGGATCTCTTTACAAAGACGGAATCGGCCCAGATTGTCGAGACGCTCTTTGAAATCGTCAAGCAGACCCTGGAGGAAGGCGAGGACGTGCTCCTCAGCGGCTTCGGCAAGTTCAGCGTTCGAGGAAAGAGTCAGCGTCGGGGCCGCAATCCTCAAACCGGCGATCCCATATTGCTATCGCCGCGCAGAGTCGTTACCTTTAAGTGCTCAGGGGTGTTGAGAGAGAAGATCAACGAGGAGTAGAAGCAGCGCAGTGGGTGGGCGATCGCTCCCTGTCGCCCGATTTTTCCAGGGTGCTTTCCGTGTTGACTGTGAGGGCAGTACCGACAAGGGCAGGTACCGCAGTGCTCTCTTTTACCGGCCTGCTCAGAGCGGGGCCCGGCTTTGCGCCCCGAATTCGTGTATGCCCGCTAACAGGCAAATGCATGGCACATGGAAAATTCCCCGCTTGAATTTACGGAAAATTCTACCGGAGACCCGGTTGCAGTCGTCAAGTCCCCCCTGGATTACCGGAATGTCGGTCCCGTATGGGAAGGCATCGACGGCTTCCTCAAAATAAATCACCCCCGTAAGCTGTTCCTCGACCTGCGCCTCGTAAGCACCGTCGACGGCGCGGGGGCGGGTTTTTTCAAGGCCCTCGCAAGGCGCTGCCGCAGCCTGGGAACGGATCTGCAGTTCGTCTCGGCTCCCGAGTCCATCCAGCCATTCCTGCAATATGCCGAAGAGAAAAACATTCCCGAATCGGAAGTTCCCGGGCGGTCCGCAAAAGATCTCATTACGCGGTTGGGGCGCGCCTTCGGGGAATGCCTCGAGGACGCCCATGAACTCATCCAGTTCGTCGGCGTATTCGTGGTCGCGACACTGAAGAACCTTATCGACATCCGCCGCTTTCGCTGGCGGGAAACCACGTACTATCTCCAGTTGAGCGGGGCCGACGCCTTGCCGATCCTCTGGCTTCTGAGCTTCCTCATGGGACTGGTGATAGGTTTCCAGGCTGCCGTTCAGTTGCGGCAGTTCGGAGCGAACATATTCGTCGCCGACCTCGTGAGCCTTTCCATCACTCGGGAACTCGGCCCCCTGCTGACCGCCATTATTCTTGCGGGGAGGTCCGGTTCCGCGTTCGCGGCGGAACTCGGAACCATGAAAGTCAACGAGGAAGTCGACGCCCTGACGGTCATGGGGTTCAACATCATGGATTTCCTGGTGCTGCCCAAAATAGCGGCGCTCGCGATCGCAGGGCCGCTGCTGACTCTTCTTGCCGATGCGGCGGGTATCCTCGGGGGCGTCGTGGTGGGAATAGTCGGGCTCGACCTCACCTTTGCCGCCTTCATGGAAGAGGCGTACCTGGCTCTTACTCTCAAGGATGTCGTCTCGGGGCTCATCAAGGGGCTCGTGTTCGCGATCCTCGTGTCGCTCGTGGGCTGCTTCAGGGGACTCCAGACTGAGCGGGGGGCCGACAGCGTCGGGCGGCAAACCACGTCGGCGGTCGTGAGCGGCATTTTTCTCATTATTGTTGCAGATTCCATTTTTACGGTGGTTTTTCACGTTTTTGATTTCTGACGGCCGGTCTCGGGCGGCGACTCGCGGTGAAGGCGTGAAAGGTGTGAAACGATCGAAGTGATGGACGGGAACGGTGAACGAAGATATGGTTATGGGATCGGGGGAATCACGGCGGGCCGGCTCGCCGGACCCGCCGACGCGGGAAGTGATTCATGTCGAAGACCTGGCTTTGGGGTACGGGAACAACGTAATCCTGAAAGACCTCAATTTTTCCATCGATGCCGGAGAGATAATAACGATCCTGGGGGGGAGCGGCTGCGGAAAGAGCACGCTCCTCAAAGCTCTCATCGGGTTGCTTCCGCCGAAGCAAGGGAACATCTTCCTGGGCGGAGAGCGGATCACCGGCGACAATTCGGGATGGGCCCTCGAGCGCGCAAGGCGCAAGATAGGCGTTCTTTTTCAGTCCGGAGCGCTTTTGGGGGCGTATAGCCTCGAAGATAACGTTGCATTGCCCATGCGGGAGTTTACCGACATTCCCGAAGAGTTGATCGGAGATGTTGTTCGGTTTAAACTGGGGCAGGTGGGGCTCGCCGATTACGCCTCGTATATGCCCGCCGAGTTGAGCGGCGGGATGCGCAAAAGAGCCGCGCTCGCCAGGGCGATCGCCCTCGATCCGCAGATCCTTTTTTGCGATGAGCCTTCCGCCGGTCTGGACCCGGTTACGGCGGCCGACCTCGACAACCTGCTCATGGAGATGAACCGTTCCCTGGGCATCACGATGGTTGTGATCACTCATGAGCTGGCGAGCATAGAGTGCATTTCCCACAGGTCGATCATGCTGGACCGTGACGCGAAAGGAATTATAGCCCAGGGAGACCCCAGAGCATTGAAGGAAGGAAGCAAGGACCCGCGTGTTCATGCGTTTTTCAACAGGCAAGGGCATTAGGGTTTCAAATATCCGTATATAACGATACGGGAGGAGTATCTTCTTGGGCCGAAATATCAACTACTTTAAATTGGGACTTTTCATCGTGCTCGGCGCCGCCGTGGGCGTGGGGGCCGCCATTTGGCTTGGAATTTCACACTACTTCGAGCAGACGAAGACGTATGTTTCCTACTTCAACGAGTCCGTGAAAGGACTTCAGAAGGATGCTCTCGTCAACTACCGGGGCGTTCCCGTGGGAAGGGTCACGCATATCGGGCTTGCGCCGGACGGCAGGTTGATAGAGATCATAATGGGGCTGCAGCCCCAGTTCCAGGTCAGCGAGGGGCTGTCGATACGGCTTCGCGACCAGGGGCTGACGGGGCTGCGCTTCCTGGAGATCGACAAAGCGCCCGAGAATTTGGAGAAAATCACTCCCCAGATCGGTTTTCCCCTGGAGCATCCCCTGATTCCTTCCTCTCCCTCGGATATCGAACAGCTTCGACTCGCCTTCGAAAGCATCTATTCGAAGGTCCTGTCCGTGGACCTGGAGGGGCTGGTTAATCAATGGACGGCCACTTCGCAACTCGTGAACGACATTCTGACCCAGGGCAATGTAGTCGGATCGTTGCAGACCTTCCATGCGAGCGCTCAGCGCCTGGACAACCTCGTGGGGAAGGTGTCCGATGCCGTGGACCCGAAAGACCTCGAGGCGACGTTCGACGCCCTCAACAACGCCGCCCGGCAGGCGTCGGTATTCATGAACGAACTCGCCAAGGTAAGCACCAGGGGAGACATGCAGGGCGGGCTCAAAGACCTTTCCGCCACGCTGGCGGCCACCCGGAAGGCGACCGAGGCGCTTGCGCGGCAACTGGATGCGCTACCCCCGAAAAGCCTCGCCAATATATCGAAGGACGTGAGCAAGATGTTCGAAACGGGGAGCAGTTCTTTCTCGCGCTGGGATGAACAGGTGGGGCAGTCCCTGGTGGTGCTTCAGCAAAATCTTCAGCAGCTGGGAGTGCTGCTCAATCAACTTACCAGCCTGGCGCAGTCGTTCAAGGACCAACCCGGCCGGTTGTTGTTCGGCAATGAGAAACCGGACCCTTTCAGAAGGAGTAAATGATGGCTTTTCTGAGAGCAGGATTACTGATGATAGCGGCGTTGCTGAGTCTGTCGGGTTGTCTTCCGAAACTCGGAGGCAGCGCTCCGCCGCCCGATTTCTATCAACTGGATTACCGGTTCGAGCCGGTGCCGTGCGCGCGGCCGTTCGAGGACGGGGTGCGTATCTGGCCTCTCAATGCGGCATCGCCCTATACGGCGGAGCAGATGGTGGTGATCGGTTCGTCCAACCAGGTCGAGCCCTCGCAAGGGAGCCGCTGGGTCGCTCCTCCGGGGCAGTTGGTTGCCGACATGCTGCTTCGCGACCTGAGCCGGAGTTCCTTGTTTCCAAAAGTCGTCGGTTCCGGTGATCCGTTCGTGGTTCCCCTGGCGCTCAGCGGCCACCTGTTCACGTTCGCGTGGGAGAGGGATGGTTCTTCCGGGAGAGCGGTTCTGGATGCCGAGGTGTCGTTTTGGAAGAACGGTTCCTCCAGGGAGATCCTTTTCCGCAAACAGTACAATTTCAGGAGCAATCCCACCGGAGGAAACGGTCCGGATCAGTTCGCCGCGGCCATGAGCGATGTCGTCAGGCAGTTCTCGCTCCAGCTCCGGCGTGACATTTGCGCTATACATACAGGCAGCTAGTCTCAAGCCGCCTGCTGACATAATCCAGTTGCCGCTTGAGCTGCCCGTTGCTGTCCTTCAACCCTTTGATCGTTTCGTTCACGGCATAGACAACGGTGCTGTGGCTGCGCTTGAAGGCCTTGCCGATGACGGCGAGCGATTCGGAGGTGTACTGCCGGCACAGGTACATTCCCACCTTGCGGGCCATGGCGAGTTCTTTCCTGCGTGAGGCGGATTTCAGGTCGTCGAGCGTGATCTGGAAGCTCGCGCATACGATTTGCTGGATGTGGTCGATGGTGAGCTTCGGGAGGTGGTTCAGCATCGTCTGCGTCACCTCCCGGGCCAGCTCCAGGGTGATGGGCGTATTCAGTATGTTGCTCTTTGCAATGAGCCCGATCAGGCAACTCTCCAACTGGCGCACGTCTCCCGAAATCCGGTCGGCCAGGAACTCCACCACGGGCATGGGCATATTCACGTTTTCGCCGCGAATTTTGTGCTTTATGATTTCCACGCGCATTCTGTAGTCCGGGCGTTCAATGGGCGCCATCAGGATGCCGTTCAGCCGCGACTGCAGATCCGTGCTCAGCCTCGGGATATCCTTCGGGAGGACGCTCCCCGTGCAGACGATTCTTTTGCCCTGGTTCTGAAGTTCATCGAGAGTGTAGACGAGTTCGCTCTGCACTTTCTCTTTCCCGCTGAGGAACTCCATCTTCTCCATCATGAGCAGGTCGCAGCCGTTGCGGTACTTGTCCTTGAAGGATTCGATCCGGTCGTGCTTGAGGGAAAAGATCATTTCATTGGCGAATTGTTCCGCCGTTACGTACTGCACCCGAACCTGGGGACTTTCGGACTGCAGTGTGTTGCCGATGGCGTGGGAGAGGTGGCTTTTCCCCAGACCCGTATCCGAGAGAAGGTAGAGAGACCCGCAACTCAGGTAGCTTCCGGCGGCCATGGCCATGGCCGCGGCATGTGCGAACTGGTTGCAGGAACCCACCACGAATTGATCGAAAGTGAAGCGTCTGTTGAACGTGGGGCCGGGACGTTTGACGAGGTCCTGAAAAGATGTCTGGCGTGGCGGGGCGTGCTCGACGGGAGTATCCTCGACGCTTTCCTCCGCGCTGATGATGTATTCGACCTTGCGGACATTGGGAAAGTATTTCGTAGCGATGATGAGAAGTCTTTTCTCCAGGTTCTCGCGAAGCCAGCCCATGTGGAGCCTGTTCTTGCACCCGAGAACGAGCTTCTCTTTCTTTGCTCCCAGGAAATCGATGCTGTAAACCCAAAGATCGTACTGCCCCTTGGAAAGGCATTTCTGTAATTCATCTTTAATCTTTTGCCATTCCTGGTCCATGCCGTACTCTCCTTCCAAACCCGACAAATAGTACTCTCTTCCAGAACAAATACATTCCTGGGCGGCTCCCGAACGGGACACCTGTCTATGCTTGACAAAGCGCTACCGCTACTACATATATGGAATCGGCCCCACTGCTGATGGATAGTGGGCGCTACGGGCCGCGCGCTACCCGATGTCGGCTGCTTCTCCGGATGGTGAGGCAGCATCCCGCTTCGCGCGCCGGCGCGGAAAAAACAAGCGGAGGAATGCGGTGTCGCCGCTCGGCGCGGGCAGGGTCCATTACGGCTCACATGAACCATGCGGAAAATCGACTCCGGACCGTGCGCGCCTTGGGGGCTTCCTCCTTGAAGCCCCGCTCATCTCCTCCGAGATGATCGATTGCTGGCTTCTTCATAGCGGGAAACGCGGAATCGGTCAACGTCGCTCTGGCGAGGTTTGCTCGGGGTCAACTCGGGAATTGCGTGCTCGAAAACCGTACGTATGCCTGCCGGTTATTGGATGTGGGGCTGTAAGCGTTTGATCGGCAAACGGTTTTTCGTTTCATGCCTTTAACATGGAGATAACATGGATTTGTTGCTGTTTCGAAACAACTCCGGTTGGACCGGGTATAGAGAGATCTTCCATTTTCCGCCTTTTTCGTAAGATTTCTTCGATTTTCATGCCTCTTTCTCCTATCCCGGCATTCTGGCTGGGTTTCTTTGTGGAATGGAGTCAACAGACGCATGTACGAGTCCCGAACTGCATGGTGTTGAAAAATACTAATGATTACAGCTTGTAATAAATAAGAGGCAAGAAGTTCAAGGCTTTGTTGCGGGTTGTGAATTCATCTTGAAGTTCCCCTGTTTTTCTGGGATTATATAGGTGTAACTCTGAAAAACAGCCGTTTTGAGCATTCCTGAAGAGAAAGGACGCATGCACGGATCATGACCATCCCTACGCGCGCTCGATGTCTGATGCTGATGGAAGAGAGCCGGATGCCTCTCCACATTCAAAAACATAGCCTAACGGTAACGGAGATTGCCTGTTACGTGGGCGACCTGCTGAACGGAAACGGGATGCGCCTGGACCTTGGATTGGTGGAAGCGGGGGCGCTCCTGCACGACATTGCCAAGGGAAGATGCATTGTGACGGGAGAGAATCATGCGGAGGTCGGGGGCCGGATGGTTCGCGGGTGGGGCTACGGTTCCGTGGCTGCCATCGTCGAGTCGCATGTGTTCATCACGGAAGAACTTGTCCGGGGGCCGATAACGGAAGCTCTCGTTGTGAACTATTCCGATAAGAGGGTTCGTCACGATGAGATCGTCACCCTGGAGGAACGGTTCCTGGATCTCGTGGAACGATATGCCGGAACACGGGAACATGAGGCGGCGATAAAAAAATCACTTGAACTCTCTCTCCGTCTGGAAGAAAAGATATTCTGCAATCTATCGCTGGAACCCGGGGAGCTTTTGCGCCTGCTTCCCGGAACCTGACAAGAAGAGAGGAGGAGGATCGGCTGATATGGAAGGCGGAAGGCTGACGGTTGCTCTGCTGGCGGGAGGGAGATCCGCGGAGCGGGAAGTGTCGCTCAAAAGCGGTCAACAGGTTTATGATGCACTGGACAAGGGGCGATACGAGGTGCGGCGTTACGACCCTCGGGACGACCTGCCGGACCTGGCTCGGGATGCCGGCCAAATCGACGTGGCCCTTATTATTCTCCATGGGCGCTTCGGAGAGGACGGGACGATGCAGGGATTCCTGGACTCGCTGGGCATTCCCTACCAGGGCAGCGGTGTCCTGGGCAGCGCTCTGGCTATGAACAAGATTATCGCCAAGGGGATATACGAACAGGCGGGGCTGCCGGTGGCACCCTATACGGTTGCGGACCGTGAGAAGCCGTTTCGCCCGGATGAGTTGCTGCGGGGGCTCCGCGTCCCGGTGGTGGTCAAGCCGGAACACGAGGGGTCGAGCATCGGTCTCAGCATCGTGCGAAGCGAAGGCGCTCTCGGAGACGCTCTTCAGAAGGCCTGGCAATATGACCGGCGCTGCCTCGTGGAGCAGTACATCGCCGGGATGGAAGTCACGGGCGGGGTCCTCGGCAATGAAGAACTTGAAGCGCTTCCTCTCGTTGAGATCGTTCCCGGAGACAAATATGAATTCTTCGACTATGAGGCGAAATATACGCCCGGGGCATCGCATGAGATTTGCCCTGCCCGCCTGCCCGGAGATATTGCCGGAAAAGCTCGGGAGTATGCCTTGAGAGCCCACGATGCGTTGCACTGCCGGGGGTATAGCCGCACGGACATGATCGTATCCGGGGAGGACATATATATACTGGAAACCAATACGATTCCGGGCATGACCATGACGAGCCTCTTTCCCCAGGCCGCCGCGGCGGCGGGAATGTCCTTCTCACGACTCATGGATCGGCTCATCGATCTGGCCCTGGAAGGACGGGCGAGGTAGCGTCCTTTTTTTTCTGCATTTTATCTGCATCAAGTATTCAATACCTGGTATAGTTATCAATTTATCGTCCCGATTCGATAAGGAGCGGTTATGACTTTTCAGGAACTCATACTTGCATTGAACAAGTTCTGGTCCGATCGAGGGTGCGTTCTTCAGCAGCCCTACGATCTGGAGGTTGGGGCGGGGACCTTCAATCCCGCGACATTTCTTCGGGTCCTCGGCCCGGAGCCGTGGAACGTGGCTTACGTCGAGCCGTCCCGGCGTCCGACGGACGGCCGTTACGGAGAAAACCCCAACCGCCTTCAACATTACTATCAGTACCAGGTGATCCTCAAGCCCTCTCCTCCCAATTCCCAGGAGATTTACCTGGAGAGCCTCAAGACCTTCGGCATCGATCCCCTGAGCCACGACATCCGGTTCGTGGAGGATGACTGGGAGTCTCCCACGCTGGGGGCCTCCGGGCTCGGGTGGGAGGTGTGGCTGGACGGAATGGAGATCACCCAGTACACCTACTTCCAGCAGGTGGGCGGCATATCCTTGAGCCCGGTCAGCGTGGAGCTTACCTACGGGCTGGAGCGCATCGCCATGTACCTGCAGGGGGTCGATAACGTTTACGATCTCGTCTGGAGCGGCAATATCGCCTACGGGGATGTTCACCACCGGGGGGAAGTCGAATGGTCGCACTTCAACTTCGAGGCGGCCGATGTGGACATGCTGCTCAAGCTCTTCAATATGTACGAGGCCGAGTCGATCCGGATGCACGAAAAGAACCTGGTGCTTCCATGTTACGATTTCTGTCTCAAGTGCTCCCATGCTTTCAACCTGCTGGATGCCCGCGGGGCCATCAGTGTTACGGAGCGCACCAATTACATAGCCCGTGTCCGGAACCTGGCGCGCCTTGCCGCTCACGCCTACCTGGCTCAGCGCGAGGAAATGGGATTTCCGCTGCTCAAGAAGAAGTGGAACGGAAAATAATCTGTGGAGGCAACGATGGGAAATGATCTTTATCTGGAGATAGGAAGCGAGGAAATCCCGGCGGGCTATATCGCGCCGGCCCTGGAGGCGATGGCCGCGCAGATGGCGCGTTTTCTGGACGAGAATCGGGCGCCTCATGGAGAACCGTTCACGGCGGGAACGCCCCGGCGCCTGGCTCTCGGGATTCCGAACGTGGCTCCGTACCAGGAAACGTACACCACCGAAATCGTGGGGCCGCCCAGGCAGGTGGCCGTCGATGCCGAGGGGAGCGAGGTCGAGTTCCCGGCCCCCCGGGCCGA
>CAYOVG010000065.1:0-22958 GCA_964407285.1 uncultured Syntrophobacteraceae bacterium | reverse complement strand
TCACCCTTGCGAATCAGCAGGCCGTGCCTGCCGCTCTCGATACTCTCCGGATTGTCGATCCGAACCAGGGGCGTGAGGACGGAGATCTCGAGATCGATACGGTCCAGTTCGTCGGGCTTGAGGGCCGGGAAGCGAGGGTCCGAAAACGCCGCTTGAATGGCCATGTTCTTTACGGTTTCCCGAAGAGGGCCTCTTCCCTCTATGAGCCCGATGCAGCCCCGGAGATTTCCTTCCTTGTGCAGGGTGACGAAAGCCCCCCGCGGTTCATCGAGCTTTGCCGATGAGGACGGGACATTGTCCATCGTCTCGCCCAGGCACCTGCTGCGTATCGCCCGAAAAGCTATGTCGCGAAGCTCGGCCTTCTCATCGGGGGAGAGCCCGAGATCCACTCCCACCTTGCCGGCCTTGCTCGAATCATTACGGCCGGAATCCTTGTCGTTCGAATCCTGGCGGGTTCCCGCGTCGTGGTAGAGCACGGCGGCCATGTAACCGACCACTTCGCCGGTATCTCCCGTGACGCTTCCCGAATTGGCGTAGTGGAGCACTTTCGCTTTGCCGACGCCCATCTTTTTCGCCGCCAGCATGACGGCTATCATGGGGCCGGCTCCGCAGGCCTCGCATTTTCCCTGCGATATGTCTTGGGCGAGCGCAGCCGGATCGAACGCGGCCACACGGTCGATGACCACGCTGTCCAGGAGCTTCGCCCGGCGGTCCGAGTGATAGTGGGAGAGGTCGCTGCTGGCCACGAGCAGGACGTCTTTTCCCCGGCAGACGGACGCGATGGCGTCGGCCAGTTCCATGCAGTGCTCGAAGGACTGGTCGCCCATGATGACGGGAGTCAGTCGAAAATCCTTCAGAACCACTTGCAGGAAGGGCAGTTGAATTTCGAGCGAATGCTCCTGGGAATCCGCATGAGGGACATACTTGACGGACGGGGTTGACTTGAAAAGAGCGTCGATGATTTCCGTGTCCAGGGGAACGACCCCCAGTGGAGTGCGATAGCCGCCCAGGTTGTAGATGCTGGAGCCCTGAAAGCGGGCGCGGTGGCTGGGAGCGACGATCAGGACCCTTTCGAAACGCCGCCTTTCCAGGAGCTTATAGGCATGTCCCGCCACCGCGCCCGAATACATGTACCCGGCATGAGGGACTATCAGTCCCGCCGGTTCACCCTCCGGATGCGCGCCGCCGGCTTTCTCCAGCCATTTTCTTATCTCCCGGCGCAACGTTTCCGGGTCTCCGGAATACCACGTACCGGCTATAACCGAATCGCGTATCCTTTCCGTAGTCATGGCTCGCCCTCCATGCATCGAGTATATTGCGCTTCCCGGTATCCTTTCCGAAAACCGTCACCCCTTGTCATATACTGTCTATAGTGCGGGCGCCATGGGATAGAAGGCGGTCTGGATCGGAGATAACGGGATCGTCCTTGCACCATTAAAACATTGGCGCAGTGAAGTGTCAATGCTCCCGTGCCTGAGGCAGCCCTGGAGGACAACCTTCCACGACATCCGGTCCCGAAGGATTCTTTCTTCAAAGATCCTTGAAAAAAGCGGGCTTCGTCACCTCGCTTTCGATCATTTCGGTATCGCCGGCGTTGTACTCCACAATCTTTTTGAGATGGAAGAAGCTCTCTTCGTCCATGGCTCTGAAATCGATAGCGGTTTTCTCCTCGTCGGCCCTCACTATCGTCCCATGAATGGTCACCACGATGTCCTCGGCAAGATTCAATGTGACGATGCAGGGTTCGTCCGTGGAAAAACGGCTGTCCGCCGTGCACAGCAAACCCTTGAGACTGATATTGAGACTCTCCACGGGTATCTCATGCCCGTCCGTGGAAACAATCACCTCGAAATGAAACGGGACCCTGGTCCTCGCTCTTCTGTTGACTTCCATTCCAAGTCGCCCCTGGATTAAATCCGTCAATAAGATAAAAGATATTGGAGACTCTATTTCCCTAACCCTATTTTTTCACCGATACGCCCGATGCCGGTGAGAAGCCGCCGCCGAATTCACCAATCCCCTGCAGCAGCAATGAAAGAGTTGCGGTCTGGTTCTCGTTTTCGTCCGTTACCGTAAATCTTAAGCCCCAACAGCCGTGCCTGTAGGAAAACGAGTACTCTTGCGAGATTAGAGTATCGTAAGACAAGGAGTAGTTGTACTGCGCGGAAAAACCGATTCTCGGGAGTATCTGAATACCGGCGGCTGCTTTGATTTCTTCGATATTGACGTCTTCTCTCACTCGATATCCGACCTTGAGGGCCTGGCCCCGTGTAGAGTCAAGAATAATTCCGTAGTCATAGCGGCTTATTTCGCCGTCGTAAGGAGACACGCTCACGTTGGACGAGAAGGAAAGGTAATCCCACAGCGACAGGGAGACATCTGCAAAGACATTGGAGAAGTGCTCCTTTTCTATGCCCGGGGCCGTGTAATCGGTCGGATCGTTTCCCAGGAAGGACTCGTCGTAAAGCAACGGGTCTTGAAGAGTGGGAAACTGCGGAGTAATGTTATAAAATTGGAACAACCTGAACCTGAGCAGATCGTTGTAAGACGGTGCGCCGCCCAGTGCGTGCCGCTTGGTGATGAGAAAGGCCGTAAGACCGTATTGAATGGCGTTGAAATCATCGAGTTGGTCCAGGGAATCGAATTGAGGTATGTCTTCGTTTTCATCGACGTGCCTGTATCTGTAGGCAATTTCGGGACGGATTACATTCTGCACGGCTACCGTATCTCCCAGAACCACGGGAAAAACCCTGCTAAATTCCGTATTTGCATCAAACCGGAAGTCGCCGACAAACCGCTGTTTGAAGCCGTCTTCTTCCGATTGAACGCCGGCGAAGGACGAGTCTTCTCCATTGCCGGTCCAGTAGCTGGTCGATCGAAATGCAAGCGACGGCTCCACATTGAGGTAATTCCGCCAGCGCATCGGATAGTAAATACGAGGCCGCAGGTCCAGCCGTTGCCCCGACGAGCCTTCTTCCCTGTAGTAATTCACCATCGAACTGTCGAACGAATAATAGACGGGAAAAGTCTCGTAAAATGGGACCGGGGCAATGCTGTACGTCAGCTTCGGGTACTGCTGCAGCGTGTCTTCTTCGGCGCCCACGAGGTTCTCCCAATAACGGGCGTCCATGGCGAGGAGCATGTCGTCGCCGCTACGCTTGACGTACATATTGGATTCTCTGGAAATGGCGCTCTGATCGCTGATTATTCCCGTCCGGGTAAAGGAGTGAAAAGCGGCGCTCGAAAAATCATAAGACGCCCCGCCTTTGTTGAATTCTCTCAAGTATGTGAGGTCGCTCACGTAATCCACATTGAACCAGCCCTCGATCCCATAGGGCAGTTCGAAGTTGTGGCGGCCTCGAAACCAGTACCGGTCGTCGTACTTGAGGTAACCATCGTCCGCAAGCGACTCGGGATCGCCCTGGTCTCTGAGATAACTGAACATCCATATGCCGTCCCCCCAGGTGTTGTCGGCGATTCTGTATTCGAAAGTGTTCATGAGCCCTCTTTCCGTCATGTAATTCGGATAGATGGTCAGGTCCATGTCACGCCGGAAAGCCCAGAAAAACGGCTGTTCGTACATGTATCCGTTGAGACTGGAATGGCCCATGATCGGTCTGAGAAAACCGGATGCCCTGTCTTTGTTGATGGGCAGGCCGACTATTGGGAAGTAGAAGAAGGGGTAACCCGCCGCTCTCAAGGTCATATTGCGGGCCCAGCCCATACCCCCCGTCGTCACGTCCAGTCTGTCGTATGCGATGGACCAGGCGGGAGAATCGAGTTCGCAGGATGTCATCACGCCGTTTTCGAGCAGATAGGTCCCGACCCCGGTCTTTTCGATATGCATGCTCTGCACGTAGAACCCGGTATCCGCAAAGTAGATGGTTCCGCCGTCGATCCAGCCGGTTTCGGTGTCGAGATGCCAGACGACATGGTCCCCGGCGATGTAACTCTGTCCGAAACGCAGTTCGACGTTACCGCGAAGGTCCACCGTGTGGGTCAGTGTGTTCATTTCGGCCCAGTCGGCCAGGATAATCCGCTTCTGATAATCCGACGAAGCGGAAGGCTTGGGAGAGGGTTGGGAAGGCTTCCGGCCGGCGGCGCCTCCCTGCTGTGGCGACTGGGCTCTCAGGTTGTAATACTCGAGAGGGGAATAGGTTTCTATCCTGACGTTTCCTTCCGCCAGGTAGGTCTTGTTCTTCTGGTCGAAAGAGAGCTTCTGGGCCTCTATGCCCCAGGTGTCGTCCTTCGATTCCACGAGGGCGCTGCTGGTCAGGTTCCTGGCAGCCTCGACGGTCCCGGTCCCCACCAACGGCGGAAAAGGGCAGACCATGGCCAACACCAGGGAGACGGCTCCCACCATTACCGCATGCCACACTTTACCGCTCGTGTAGTCATTCATTTGATGCTATCCCGGCAAATGAGAGGGTTCTCCAAAGATTTCTTTGATCTCTCCAGCGAAGTAGAGCGACCCCGTAATACAAATGACGTCATCCGGCGCGGCCAGGACTTTTGCCTGTTCTATGGCGGAAGAAGGGTCGGGAACGACATACTGCTTGAGTATGTACGGCCTCGCCAATCGGCGCAGGCTTTCCGCGTCCGCGGACCGGGAATACTTCGGTCGAGTGAAAATCACCGATTCCGCTATGGGGAGGAGCCTTCGGAAGATTCCTCGTATGTCCTTGTCGTGCATGATCCCCAGGACCAGGTGGATCTTACGGGAGGGATAAGCCTGCTTGAGGGCGCAACGCAGGCATTCGGCGCCCTGCGGATTGTGGGCGCCGTCAAGAACGATGGTGGGGTTCTCGGCCAGGATCTCGAATCTGCCCGGCCACTGAGCATGAAGAAGGCCTTCTTCGACCGATGCTTTGTCGAGGGATATCAAATTGCCGTTCTCGAGCGTTTCGAGGGCCGCAAGCGCCGGCGCGGCATTCGTGATCTGGTGGTCCCCCTGCAAATTCACCCTCAGTCCCGCCCATGAATGCCGCAACCCCTGATATCGAAAGGAGCCGTCGGCGTCGCGGCGCACGCGGAAGTCCGCGCCGAGTCTGAACAGCGGCGCTTTGTTCCTGAGGCACGTCGCTTTGAAGATGCCCTGAACCAGCGGCTGGCGAGCGCCCGTTACCAGCGGAACGCCCTCCTTGATGATCCCCGCCTTTTCACGGGCAATGGCGCCGAGAGTGTTTCCAAGGAACTCCTGGTGGTCGAAGGATATGTTGGTGATGATGCTCACCTGCGGAGTGATGACGTTGGTGGCGTCGAGCCGTCCCCCCATTCCCACCTCGATGATGGCCCAATCCACCTCCTCCTGCGCGAAGTAGTGAAAGGCCATCGCCGTAACCATTTCAAAAAATGTGGGTTCCTCCCTGTGGTCCAGGGTGCGGGCGATCTCATCGAACACCCTTACCATGCGCGCTTCGGATACTTCCTCGTCATTTATCCGGAACCGTTCCGTAAACCGAACCAGGTGAGGAGACGTATAGAGCCCCACGCGGTATCCGTGTTCCCTCAGTATGCGGGAAAGCATGGCCGACGTGGAGCCCTTGCCGTTGGTCCCGCCGACATGGATGCAGCGGAGCCGTTCGTGGGGATTGCCGATCTTTGCAAGCATATTCTCCGTGCAGTTCAGACCGAACTTGATCCCATGTTTCTGCAAACCAAAAAGATATTCAAGAGATTGCTGATATTTGGACAAAAGGGACCCCTCCCGTAGTCTATTCATTCTTACCGCTCTACCCTACCGAACCCGAGGGAAGTGTACTACAGCATTTTCCTTTTAGCACACCTTGCGCTCACAAGGAATAGTATTGTTCTCCGTGGGGGGCTTCGCGTTGCGGGTTGCGGGCTTCGCGTTGCGGGTTGCGGGTTACGAGTTGCGCGTTCAGGGCTTCGTAAATCATGGCGGTAAGTCGTGTTGCGGGTTCCAGGGATATGACCATTTCGTGGGGGGTGGTGTGAGAACCACAACCAGATCAGAGTTCAGGTCGTATCGCGGGTGGTGGCGTGAAAACCACGGATACGGAAGTCGGTGGTCGGAAGTCGGAGATCGGATTGAAGAGAGTTCTTCCGACCTCCGACATCCGTAAGCCGACTTCCGTCCGGTGATCGGATAACGGAAATCGGATTGGAGTTGGATTCCTCCGACTTCCGTTCTCCGACCTCCGTCCGTGCCCGTCAATCGCCGGCCGCCGGTCCACGCGGCCGGCGGCGCCTCGTCGCATGGAAAAAGCCGGCGTTCAGTCTTATTTTATTTTGGAATACATTGAAGGAGGTCGACGGGCTTCGGTGGAACCCCCGATTCCGAACCTTCTTCCGAAAGGAACGCCCATGATAATACTTCTTACATTACTACTCATAATCGGATATTGGATTTTCAGGTGTTTAAGGCTTTTCCTCGCGGATGAAGCGGTGGAGATCGGATTGGATGAGGTCGTTTCGCATCGAAGGACCTGCCGGGACTCGGCGGCCGGACCCGGGGAGTCCCCGCCGGAGCGCGAACGCCCGGACCGCCGCATGCAGGGGAGCACGGACATATCGTGAGATGCGACAACGCCGTGGATCTGAATCGGGTCGGCGAGAGATAGAGCAAACTGCTACCGTTCTTTACCGCTCTCTCGGCATAGCCTGCTGCCACAGGATGGTCTGGGCGTACCAGAAAGCCGTGTACCACGCTGGAATCACGAAATTCCCCCGGCTGATCTGGTATAGTCCCATGCCGACAAACATCAGGAAAAACATGCCCGGAAGGTCCAGTGTGCCCCCCGTAACGCTCATGGCCTCGGTGTTGTAGTGTTTGAATGCTTCGGCAACCATCTGGAATACGGTTTGAGGGGGGTCGGCCGGGCCGGCTTTCACTTCAAAAAGCTCGTTATCTCCGGCGAACTCCGCAAGGGCTTCTACTGCGAGGTCCGTGATGAGCAGTATGCCGGCCGTAGCGGGGTTTGCCTCTATCTTCTCGATAGCCGGGTGACGAGACAGATGCTGTAGGAGTGAGGTGAAATAGCCCGAGTCGCCTCGCTTGGAGGGGATCTTGATTCTCAGTCTTCGGGATGTCTTATGGGTTACGACGGCTACAGGATGCATGGCGGGCCGCTCCTTTTCTCGGGGCGGAGTCACCTCCGGCCCGTGATTCATTAGAATGGTCGCAAACAATCGAGAACTTCACACGGGTACGGTCCAACGGCGGAATCCTCGAACAGTTCTTGCGCCCGGCGCCTCCGCGCCGTTGACCTATCTTCCCCTCGCCCCTCCTCGGCGTCTGGCGCCGGCCCTTTTGCGCATACGCAGCAATCCGGCGGTTCCGTCCCCTCGAGGGGCCGCCGCGGTCCCGGCCAAATCGGTATCTTCAAGAGTAATCACGGCCTACCGCCGAATCGACCCCGCGGATGACGAATACTTTCGACAACATCGACCGGCCGGGGCGCTCGTGATCGATGGAGTCGCGCTCACGGTCCGCGAACTTCCAACCCCGTAGTCCTTCGTTGGTTGCCTTGAGGGTCTTCTGTTTCTATCTTATGAATAATAAAGGCTATTTTTAGATGGATGCGGGAGTCCTGTATTGACCCTCGACAACGACAAGACCGGCGGCGGTTCATGCTTAACGGCACGCGTTATCATTTGGAACCAACCGCCCTTCCCCATGGGGGCCATAAACGATGAATCTACGCTCATGGTTTGCGAGAATCTGAACGCGAAACGCGACTTACGCCCGCGGGTTGCGAGGACCTGAACTCGCAACCCGTAACGCGCAACTCGCAACCCGAAGGTAACCCGCAACCCGAAGGCGACTCGCAACCAGTTATCCAACAAACACACAGCGCTGGAGCATATGTATGAGAGTTTTTCCTGGAAGCCCGTATCCTTTGGGCGCGACTTGGGATGGTTCGGGGGTCAATTTCGCCATCTTTTCCGAAAATGCCACCGGGGTGGAGCTTTGCCTTTTCGATGGACCCGAAAACCAGGAGCGTGAGACTCGTATCAAAATGAGGGAACAGACCGACCAGGTCTGGCATGTTTATCTGCCCGAAGTCCGGCCGGGGCAGAGTTACGGTTACAGGGTTCATGGTCCTTTTGAACCCGAACAGGGCCATCGGTTCAATCCCGCAAAGCTTCTCCTGGACCCGTACGCCAAGGCCATATCGGGCGATGTGCAATGGAGCGATGCCCTTTTCGGTTACATAATGGGTCACAAGGCCGGCGACCTCTCCCTGGACGAACGGGACAGCGCTCCCGGAATGCCCAAGTGCGTCGTCATCGACGGGGCTTTCAGTTGGGGAAACGATTCCCATCCCGGCATTCCGCTCCACAAGACTCTCATCTACGAACTGCACGTGAAGGGATACACGAAGCTCCATCCTTACGTGCCGAAAAAGCTGCGGGGGACCTACTCCGGCCTCACGAGCCCCGCCGTCATCGACTATTTTCATTCCCTCGGGATCACGGCGGTGGAACTTATGCCGGTGCATCACTTCTTTTCCGAGAAACACCTTCTGGACCGTGGGCTCAACAATTACTGGGGGTACAACAGCATCGGCTTCTTCGCGCCGCATGCGGGGTATTCCAGCAGCGGAAGCATGGGACAGCAGGTTTCCGAATTCAAGACAATGGTGAAGACGCTTCACAATGAAGGCATCGAAGTAATACTGGACGTGGTCTACAACCACACCGGCGAGGGAAATGAATACGGTCCCACCCTCAGCTTTCGCGGAATCGACAATGCGGCCTATTACCGCCTGGTTCATGACAACCGGCGCTACTACTTCGATTATACCGGGACCGGCAATTCGCTCAACATGATCCACCCGCGGACGCTTCAACTCATTATGGACAGCCTCCGCTATTGGATACTCGAAATGCACGTCGACGGGTTCCGGTTCGACCTGGCGTCGACCCTCGCCCGCGAACTCCATGCCGTGGACCGGCTCGGCGCTTTTTTCGACATCATCCACCAGGACCCGGTGATCTCGCAGGTCAAGCTCATCGCCGAACCCTGGGACCTGGGCGAAGGCGGCTACCAGGTGGGCAACTTCCCCGTCCTTTGGGCCGAGTGGAACGGACTCTACCGGGACACCATCCGGCACTTCTGGAAGGGGGACGGCGGACAGGTGGGCTCTCTCGGATACCGCCTGACCGGCAGCAGCGACCTGTACGCCTCGGGGGGACGGCTTCCGTACGCCAGCATCAACTTCGTGACGGCTCACGACGGGTTCACTCTCCGTGACCTCGTGAGCTACAACGACAAGCACAACGAAGCCAACGGCGAGAACAATATGGACGGCATCAACGACAATATCAGTTGGAACTGCGGAGTGGAGGGACCCACCGAGGACCCCGAGGTGCTCGAACTGCGCGCGCGGCAGCAGAGAAACTTTCTGGCCACGCTGGTTCTCTCCCAGGGGGTGCCGATGATTCAGGCGGGCGATGAGATTTCCCGCTCGACGCAGGGAAACAACAACACCTACTGCCAGGATAACGAGCTATCCTGGATACATTGGGAACTGGATCAGGAACAGGAGGACCTTCTCGAATTCACCCGGTTCGTTATCCGGCTGATGAAGATACACCCCGTCCTCCGATACCGCAAATTCTTCCAGGGGCGCAGGATTCGTGGTTCGGAAGTCAAGGACCTGACGTGGTTTCGGCCGGATGGCGAGGAAATGAGCGATGAAGATTGGAACAACCCGTCCGCTCGCAGTCTCGGGATTCGCATGGCGGGTGAAGCCATGGACGAGGTGGATGAAAAGGGCCGCAGGATCACCGACGACACGCTGCTCCTTCTCATCAACGCCCACTACGAGCCGATTCCGTTCACACTGCCCGTCGGTCCGTCCGATTCCCGCTGGGGCCTGGTCCTCGATACACGGGAGCCGACGGGGAAACGGTACCGGTTTCAGCCCGTGGAGGCGGGAGAACCGTACGATCTGGAATCGCGCTCCCTTGCGCTGTTCCACCTGATAAGGGAGGCCTGATCCCTGATCCCGTAACGGGGAGGAAAGAAAAACGCGAACGGTTGAACGGATGCGATGATAAACAATTTTCAATCGTATCGAACTGGAAAGAGAGGTAAGGAATATGCTCTCGTGTGAAATACCGACAACGGAAATGTTGCCTGCAACCGTTGTAACCATTGAAGCAGATGCGGACTGCGACTTCGACCGCGCCATGAAACTGGCCGTCGCTCAGGCGGAGGCGCGTGACAACGCCCCCCGGTTGCTCGGCTGGTTCGACAGGAAGTCGGAGCGGTTCAGTCCGGGAGACGAATGTTGCGTGGAAGGCGAACCGAGTTGGCTTGCCTTTGCACAGGCGAAAGGAGCCGACCTGACCATCGACATCAACAAGGGCGAGTACGTTTTCGTCTTTCGCATGTCGCACGGATTGCCGTAACGAAAACCCTTTGGGCGTCTCTTGTTCTTCGGACCCGGGCGGAATCCGTCGCCCGGGCCATCCAATCCTGAATGCCGATTGCTTCCTTATCTTTCGCGCGGTCAATCCCGGCAGTTCCACCTCGGCAAACCCGCCCGGCCTTTCCGCACGCCGATTGTTGCGTCTTCCCGCAGGCCCGTACCGCTTCAGAGCGCCTCGGGTTTTCCGATCAGCTTGCTTTTCGCCGCGGCCTCTTCGGCGGCGATCAAATCGCGGCGGACTCTATCCAGAATGTCCTCCAGTATTCTCATGCCCCCTTCCGGGAATTGGACGAAAGTCCATGCCCCCTTCATTTCCAGGGCCGTATAGTCGTCGCGATAGGACTGCACGAGTAACCGAAGGGGCTGGCTGACGATCATATCGATGCTCGCCCCGTCATATTCGGCGGGGAACTGAACGGTTATCCGGCAGCGGTCCAGCAGGTTCACATTCTGCTTCGGGTAGATGAACATGCAAAGAATTCCGTTCAAGCTGATATTGACCACGTCCGCGGGCAGTTGCTGGTTGCCGAGGTGAAGGATGGCCCTCGTATGGGGAATGGCGTATCGGGGATGGATGCGGCGCGATCTCAGGTCGGAAGCTTCGATTACCGCGTCTCTCAACTGCAGGGCGGTAAAAGGAATGGGCAGTATGTGGCGTATGCCGTACCTGGATAGTCTCTGCCTCTGCGCTTCGTCATAGGATGCCGTCATGATCACGAACGACGAATTCCGGTTGAGGCTCGACTTGCGCATGTGGTCGAAGACGGCAAGCCCGTCCATTCCGGCCATTTCGAGGCCGCACAGGACCACGTCGTACCTTTCCTTATCGAGGGCCTGCACCGCTTCCAGCGGTGAAGCCATCAGGTCCACCGAAGCGGTCCCCAATTCCGTCAGCAGGTAACCGTACGTAATCTTCCTTGCAACGCCAAATTCATGAACGATAAGTATGCGCAACGGCATAATTCCCCCTCCCCGTGGAACATTCCGGCGGCTCTTTCACAGCGAAAGACGTTCCCGATATAATGCGTCTGATTGGGTTTATACTGCACTCTCAGTATAGAGATAGAGGGGATTGCGTGTCAAGGATTAAGGGGAAGGAATGGAGGGAATTCCATAGCGGGCGGACGAAGGGGGCTTTCGCCCCATCCGCCCGGTCATTGCCCGCCGGACCCGTTCGTCCGGCTTGTTCTTCTACTTGTTCGCCTTGCCCGCTTGGACGATTTTCGCCCAGGTGTCCTTTAGTGTAACCGTGCGGTTGAACACCGGTTTCCCGTCGCTCGAATCGGGATCAACGCAGAAATATCCGATCCGCTCGAACTGGTGCTTACTGCCCGGTTCCACCTGCGCGAGGCTGGGTTCCACGCGGCAGGAAGTAAGAGTCACCAGGGACTGCGGATTGATGAACGCCTTGAAATCCCGGCCTTCCCTGTCGTCGCTCGGGTTCGGCCGGGTGAAGAGCCGGTCGTAGAGGCGCACTTCGGCTTCGACGGCATGGGCGGCCGACACCCAATGGAGTGTGGCTTTGACCTGCCGGCCGTCAGGGGCGCCGCCCCCGCGCGTTTGCGGATCATAGGTGCAGTGGATTTCCGCCACCTCGCCCGTGGCGGGGTCTTTCACGACGTCCACGCACTTGACGAAGTAGGCATATCGCAACCTGACCTCGCGCCCCGGCGCCAGGCGGAAGAACTTCTTGGGAGGGTTCTCCATGAAGTCGTCGCGCTCGATGTAGAGCACGCGGGAGAAGGGGACTTTGCGGGAGCCCATCGAGGGGTCCTCGGGGTTGTTGACGGCATCCAGGTATTCCACCTGGTCTTCGGGATAGTTGTCGATCACCACGCGCAGGGGACGCGTCACGGCCATCACGCGCGGCGCCCACTTGTTGAGGTCCTCCCGGACGCAGTATTCGAGCAGCGCCAGATCGACGAGGCTTTCCCGCTTTCCGACTCCGATGCGCTCACAGAACGCGCGGATCGCCGCGGGAGGATACCCGCGCCTTCGCATGCCGGCCAGGGTGGGCATGCGGGGGTCGTCCCAGCCCTTCACGTGACCTTCCTTGACGAGCGTGAGGAGCTTTCGCTTGCTCATGACCGTATAGCTCAGGTTCAAACGCGCGAACTCGATCTGCTGCGGGTGATACACGTTCAATTCCTCGAGTATCCAGTCGTAGAGCGGCCTGTGGTCCTCGTACTCCATCGTGCAGATGGAATGGGTGACCCCCTCGATAGAATCGGACAGGCCGTGGGCGTAGTCGTACATCGGGTAGATGCACCAGGACGAGCCGGTCCTGTGGTGCGGGGCCTTGCGTATCCGGTAGGCCACCGGGTCGCGCATGTTCAGGTTGGGCGAGGCCATATCGATCTTCAGGCGCAGCACGTGCGCGCCTTCCTCGAATTCTCCCGCCCGCATCCGTTCGAACAGGTCCAGGCTTTCCTCCACCGGGCGGTTCCGGTAGGGGCTCTCCTTGCCCGGGTCGGTCAGCGTGCCCCGGTATTCCCTGATTTCATCGGGGCCGAGGCTGCAGACATAGGCCTTGCCGTCTTTTATCAACTGCACCGCCCACCGGTACAACTGCTCGAAGTAGTCGGACGCGTAGTAGAGCCGGTCGCCCCAATCGAAACCGAGCCATCGCACGTCCGCCTGAATCGATTCCACGTATTCGATGTCTTCCTTGTTGGGATTGGTGTCGTCGAATCTGAAATTGCACACGCCGCCGAATTCCGCGGCGAGCCCAAAGTTCAGGCAAATGGACTTGGCGTGTCCGATGTGGAGATAGCCGTTGGGTTCCGGGGGAAATCGCGTCATCACCCGGCCGCCGAACTTGCCGGTCTGCATATCATCGATCACCATGGTGCGAATGAAGTTGGGCTGAGGAGTAAACTCGGTCGAATCCATCTACGGGGCTCCCTTCTCGATTTTTTCGTGCAGGACTGTACTCAAGCCGTACTGAAATGTCCTCTGTTTCCGCATTTTTGTTCGCATTTCCCTCTTTGGGGCTATCGGATACAAAATTGTATAATTTCAAGCGAAATATTATAGCACGATCCCGCATCCAAGGCCAACACTCTACGCGAATTTCCCCTCGGACCACAGACGGCTCCCGCCCATCCGGCGGAGCGTTCACCAGGGAAAGGAAAAATCACTCGGAAGATTCCCTTGCGTTCACTTCGTACATGGGCTTATCGGCCGAAAGGTTCACCCAGCCTTTGACAACGCGGTAGATGAACCAGACCGTGTCGAGAAAGAGCACGGCAAATCCCACGACCACGAACGTCAGAAGAAAGCCGACGGCCGCCCAGAGAACGCTGTACCAGAAGGTTCGGATCTGCCACTTGAAGTGGCTTTCCAGCCATGTGCCGGCCACATCGGCCCTTTTGACGTAGTTCATTACGATGGCCGCGACGCCGGTGATCCCGAAAAACAAAGACAAGGCATACAGCACGTAAATCAGGGTGGTTATCGTCTTATCCGATCTTTCCTTTTCATTGGGCATGGTTTCTCTTTCCACTGTTTTCGCTTCCTCCATTCATGCGGATACGGTCTGAAGAGCCGGTGCGTTGCGCATATGCTTCGGAGATCCCGATGAGACATTCCGCCGGAACGATGGTCTCTCCGGAATCGCGGTTTCCGGGTTGGCGGTAAATCACTTGCCGTGAGGCGCCTAAAGCCGGCGGTAGCGGACTATTGCTTTACGCTGTTCCCCGCTGGTCATACCTGCTGGATTCCATCCCGAATGATATCGTTCCGTAGGGTAGAACGGAAATGATCCCGGTTTCCCACGATTTCAAATCGACGACCAGGGTACTGAAAATCGTGTCGAACTCGAGATTCACTTCGAACGCCGGATTGGTGATTTCATGGCGTTCAAAGCGAGTCAATGGTTCGGAAGTCACTATGAGCAGGTCCGCGTCCGATTCCTCATCTGCATTGACCACGCGCAACCGAGCCGTACAAGATGAAGGTCCGGATGTCGAACCGCGCCGGCAGTCTTCTCTTAATCTCGCTTAGAGCTTGAAGCTGCCTTGGAGTAACGGATACATCGTTCATACGTCCCACTTGTACTATCTTCTGTGTTACGAGACGCTATTTCGCTCGATCGCCACCTGACGGCATTTCCACTGAATCCTTTTCCTCAAATGTGTCCGCCGATGATCGAGCCGGGCCGACTTCACTCACATTACGCAACTGCTCTGGAAGCTCCGGCCGGATACCGGACAAACCTTTCTGAACAAATGCCGTGCGCGAGCTTTATGTGTGAGGCTGGTGGACAACAACTCGAGGCATCAACATCGTCCATCAACATAGAGAAAGAACTTTACCGTGACGGATTATACACCTGAGAAGATGGAATTTCCAGCCGACTTTAAGGTGTACCTTCCTTTCCATAAGAAGATCAAGGGAGACGATCTCATCTTCCGTGCTTTTGAGATCTCAAATGGTTGGGTCTGAATGGGAAAGGTTGCGGCAGCCTTCCGACTTGATAAAGATCCGATGGGGACCAGGCGAAGTCCGGCGTCTATACCGCCTTCCTATTGATCGAATACGGGTTTTTCTCCATTTCATATTCGGTTTCGCGGAATTAACATATCCTACATGGTTGATTTTCGAGTTGATATCACTATCGATATTGCCCCGGGGTTGGAATCCGGAAAGGCATTCTTTTTCGGATCTGAACTTCAATGGGAATATCTACTACTTAGAAGGAAGAAAGAGGATTCTATGCAAACCCATGGCGCACATATTCACAACGGTTGTTATGAAGTCACCTGCTCGGCATGCAACGGCAGTGGTTATGATTGCTTCGATGACGGGCAATGCGAGCACTGCAGCGGCGCCGGCGGAATCAGGGTTTGTTCCGCTGGTGAGTAGGTAGGGGAGCGATTCGAGATGGATACGCGAGGCCTTCGGAAGATGCATGCAAATTCCGGCGGGCTTCGGAAAAATTCGGAAAAGAAGATGCGTCCCCAACGGTCGCCGTTCTTTCATTTGATTTTACCGGGCGCATTTCTCGTTTGAAAATCGATATTTTCGCTCTCCTATGAGGACTTCCGACATATGGGCTCTCCGGCTTATCTTCAGCCGGAGAGCCCATCCGTTTTTTGGGGAATCAAAGGACAACGCATGACGGAAGTCGGAAGACGGAAGTCGGAAAACGGATGTCGGTGGTCGGAGATCGGAATGGATTCGTCCGACATTCGTCTCCGGACGGAAGTCGGCAATCGGAGGTCGGAAGAACTCTCTTCAATTCGATCTCCGACTTCCGTATCCGTGGTTTTCACGCCACCACCCGCGATACGACCTGAACTCTGATCTGGTTGTGGTTCTCACATCACCACCCACGAAATGGTCATATCCCTGGAACCCGCAATGCGAAAGCAACCCGCAACACGACTTACCGCCATGATTTACGAAGCCCTGAACCCGCAACTCGAAGCCCGCAACTCGCAACCCGAAGGCAACCCGCAACGCGAAGGCACCCCGAAGCCGTCGCCGCCTCCATCCACGAGATCTGCATTTTTTCTTTCCACATTGCGGGATATTGGCTATGATAAAACACCGTATAAGTTTGGAGGTGCATATGGTATTTTTAGCTTTTCTGGCGGGGATCTTCGTCGGTGTGGTTATTGGCGTGATCCTGGCCTCTGTCCTATCGATGTTGCGTGAAAAACAAGTTCCCGGCGACCTTATGCCTTACCGAGACAATGAAGCCGTGCATACCCCGGCCTCCGGCGATTCCCACGAGGAAGTGGCGTAAGGCAAGGGATAAAGATCAGTATCGGGAAGGATTCATTTCCGACCCGGAAATGAACTTCCTGATAGCGGCAGTGGTTTGTTCCCATGTCGGGAACATGTTGAAGCGCCTGCGCGCGGAAAGGCTGAGTTTGAGCAGCCTTTCCCGATCCACCGCAAGCGCGGTTATGATTGTCCGTATCGCCTCGATGTCCCCTTGATCGATCAGGTATCCGCTTTCGCCGTGGCGGACGATTTCCCGGGCGCCTCCCGAACTGCAGACCAGGGCGGGGAGCCCGAACGCCATTCCTTCAAGGCACGCTATCCCGAATCCCTCGTACGAACAGGGCAAGGCCATCAGGTCGCTCCCGGCGAGCAGTTCAGCCAGCCGGGCATCCGAAACGGCGCCCACGAACCGCACTTTCCCGCTCATGCCCGAAGAAGCGACGCGCTCCGTCAATGTCCGGGCATACGCCGGGTCCGCGTCGAGACTTCCGGCGAGTGTGAGTTCCCAGTCCCAATCGCAACCGATCCCGGTCCCGTTGCCTGTGTTCAGTCCTGCAAGGGCGGTCAGGAAGCCGTTGAGTCCCTTGCGGGGTATGATGTTGCCCACGAACAACATCCTGAGGGTGCTGTCCCGGAACGCCCGCCGGGAGATTTCGTTCTCTCCGAGGGCGGAGTCGAGGCGGTCTCCGCCCGGATAGGCCACTACACAGGGCGGCAGGCCGTGACGCCCCTGCCGTCCGCGCCCGAGGAGCGCCTCCACCGTGCCGCGGGTCGTGCGGCTGTTATAGATGAACCCGTCCACGGACCTGATGTACGCTCTTTCGACCTCCCGGTACAGCGCGTTGAGCGCCCGGCAGCGCCGTTCGGCGCACCTGAGATGGTGGACAATGCTGATGACGGGGAAGGATGCCCGTCGCCGGAGATGCCGGTTCAGCACGAACAGGGAAGGGTGATTCAGTTCGTCCTGGAGCAGTACGTCCAGCCGCGCGCGTGCAATCACGTTCATCCAGCGGACGGAGAAGTTGTCCCTCAGGTGTGCGGAGTACGATCTCCACGGCAGGGAGAAGATCTCCACGTGGTCCCCACGCGAGCGCAGGTAATCCACCAGCTTGCGGTCGTACAGGTAACCGCCGCTCAGAGTGTCCAGCGAGCCGTAAATGACGAGTCCGATCCGCATTCCGTCTTTCCGAGGGGCTTTTTAAAGCGTTTCTTTGTACGTTGCCCAGGCAATTTCGCTTTCCCATATCCGGACCGTAATGGAGGCGAGGCGTTGCGTATCGAGGGCGTCTTTCAACATACGGCACCAGACCCGGCAGAAGTGCTCGACGCTGGGATTTATGCCCGAGAATTCGGGCAACATGTTGAGGGTCTTTCCTTTGAAATAATTCATCAGTTCTTCCATTGCGCGCTGGAGTACGGTGATGTCGACGAGAAATCCGAACGAGTCCAGCTCTTCACCGGAGATCAACGCCTCCACCTTGTACCTGTGCCGGTGGGGTTGCTCTTCATGGCCCCAGTCTCCTTCATCCACTCCAACGAGATAGTGGAAGGCTTCCAGTTCACGAGTGACAGCTACTCCGTACATCGATTCTTCCCCCTGGTTTCGTTTCCGGCGGCTTTCCCCAATATCGGCTATTTGACGGCGCCGTGCCGCGGTTCCTTCACGGGCATCGGTCCGATTCCAACCCGTAACCTGTCTGGTTCAAACCCGCAACCCGCAACCCGTAACTCGTAACACGCAACCCGAAACACGCAACACGAAGCGGAGAGGCTCCGGTTCACTCGCCTGGTAGCGGACTAAAGTCGCCGCCGCCGGCGTCTTCCCCCGCACCGTAAGTGAATACCACCTGCAGGTGGCGGGACGGGTCCGCATCCAGCATCCGGTACGCTTCCGCGGCTTGCTCCACGGGCACGCGGCGCGTGATCAATCGCGACGGCCGGGCCCTTTCGATCGCGCGCCAGGCGACATCCATGCGCCGGGCCTTGTTCCACCGGCCCGCAAACTCGGGCGACAACGTGCTCACCTGGCTGCTGACGATCTTGAGCCGCTCCCGGTGGAACCTGCTCCCCAGGTCAAGACGGACCTCCTTGCGTCCGTACCAGGACCCCACCACTATCCGGCCTCCGAAGCCGCAGGATGCAACCGCCGCATTCAGAGCAGCCGGATTCCCGGACAGTTCATAGACGAGGTCCGCCCCACCGCTCTTTTCCAGAAAGGCCGCAAGACGGGCCGGCGTTTCCGGGTCGGCCGGGTCCAGGCAGCAATGCGCTCCTCCCATCGCGACCGAAGCCTCGCGGCGAAGCGGGTGGGCATCAACGGCCAGGAGCGCGCCGAGCGGAAAACCCGAAAGCAGCCTTGTCGTGAGAAGGCCCACGATGCCCTGTCCCAGAACCAAGACGGATTCGCCTATTGCGGGACGGCCGTCCATGACCAGGTTCACGGCCGTTTCCATGTTGGAGAGGAAAACGGCGTCCTCCGGTTTCATGCCGGCGGGCGCTGGAAAAAGATCGTCCGGCCGCGCCGTGAAATGGCTCTGGTGCGGCTGAAAGCAAAACACGAGTCCGCCCGTCCGGGAGTCGTCCACTCCGTGTGACGGCGTCAGGACTTTGCCCACCGCGCTGTAGCCATACTTGAACGGAAATGAGAACCGCCCCTGGAGGGATGATATGGACACGTCCAGCGACATATCGTGCGGCGCGTCTCCCCTGTAGGCGAGCAATTCGCTTCCCGTGCTTACGGCCGACAGCAAAGTCTCGACGAGCACCATGCCCGGTTCCGGTTCCGGGAGGTACTCTTCCCGCACCGCCGCTTCCCGAGGTCCCGTGAAATAGACGGCGCGCCGCCGGATCACGCTACCTCGTCCTCCCAGGCGGGCTGTCCCCACAGGACCAGGTCATTTCCCAAAACGGTGTAACGCGCCCCCGCCAGGCGCGGGAGCGAAGCCGGATCATCGCTCAGCATGAGGAACGCGCGCACTCCACCCACCATCATGGGGGCAATGGTTATGACCACCTGATCGACCAGCCGCGCCCTCATGAAGCTAGTGAGGACCCGCGCCCCGCCCTCGATCATCAGGCTGTCGATGCCCATTTCGCCCATTGCCCGGAGGAGGGGGTCCAGGGCAATCCAGCCGCGGGCGTCCGTGGGAAGCCTCATCACGGTCGCGCCTCCGGCTTCCAGTTCGTCCCTTCGGCGGTACTCCGCATCGAAGCCCGCGGCGATCCACGGCCTTTTGCTCCCGTTGTCGAGAAGGCGGCAATCGGGAGGGATGCGCAAGTTTCCGTCCAGCACCACGGGTTGAGGGTCGGGGCCATCCACCAGCCGGACATTCAGGCGGGGGTTGTCGGCCAGCACCGTTCGGATACCCACGAGGATGGCGTCATGCAGGCTGCGTAGCCTGTGGGTCAGAACCATGGATTCGGGGCCGCTGATGGCGAGCGGATTCATGGGGTCGCAGGCGATGCATCCGTCCACGCTCTGGGCGTAAGTGAGAGTGCAGAAGGGCCGTCCGGTGCGCATCCGGTGCTCCCCGGCTCCATCGAGAGCGGCTCTGATGCCGTCCAGGAAAGCATTCGCGTTCAAGATCGCCATGTCCAACTCCACGATACGGTGCCTGGAAGGTGCGGAAGCAGGGGTGCGCTTCGCGCATGGATTACCGATTTTGCACAAAAGATAATGTTGCGAACGCATTTTTGCACACCGGGCGAGAAGAAAGAAGCCGTCGAGGCGGATGCGGCGGGGCCCCTATCCACTCCATGGAGGGAAAAATTTTCGAGAATGTTTGAATTTCAATCCGATATGCTCTAAAAATTCCTTTTGGCGGTCGCCCCGCGGTCGTCGTTCAGTCGGGGGACGCCGTGCGGGCCGGGTTTATTCCGTTTCGCGGGCAGTCGCGTGAAAACCATGGATACGGAAGTCGGTGGTCGGAAGTCGGAGATCGGATTGAAGAGAGTTCTTCCGACCTCCGACCTCCGTAAGCCGACTTCCCTTGAACGGGCGCCGTTCGTTGGTTCGCCGCCGTGAAGCGGTCGGGTGCTCCGGCCCGATGGTATTCGTCTTGCAACCCGGAATGGATGACGGCCGGACGCGCCCTTTCCGGGTCGATTTTCATATAGGTGTAAGGAGAATTATGCGTAAGCCTGCAAGGACAAGATTTTGTATATTGTTATTCTGCCTCTCTTTTTGCCTGTTTTTCGCCTGTGCGGCGGGAGCCGCGGACCGAGGTCTCATTACGGTCTCTCCGGGAGGAGACGGCGGCGACGCCGGGCAACGGGAACAGGACCGGAAGGTAGCCCTTGTCATAGGAAACGGAACCTACGAGAATTCTCCGCTCAAGAACGCGCTCAACGATGCAAAGGCCATGGCCGCGGGACTGCGCGACGCCGGCTTTGATGTGACCGAGAAGACCGACCTGGATCAGAAGGCGATGAAACAGGAAATCCAGGCATTCGGCCGGAATCTGCTCAAGGGCGGGGTCGGCCTGTTCTACTATGCCGGCCACGGCGTGCAGGTGAGCGGGAGGAACTACCTGATCCCGGTCGGAGCGAAGATCGAACACGAACGGCAGGTGGAGTACGAAGCCGTCGATATGGGGTCCGTATTGGGGGAGATGGAGAATGCGCGAAATCGCATGAATATCGTTGTTCTTGACGCCTGCCGCGACAATCCGTTCGGCCGCGGCTTCCGGTCCGAGGTGAAGGGGCTCGCGTCGGTGGACGCTCCTTCGGGCACGCTCATCGCCTACGCCACCGCTCCCGGCTCCACGGCGGCCGACGGGGAAGGGGAAAACGGCCCCTATACCTCGGCCCTGGTGAAGACTTTGCGCACCCCGGGCCTCAAGATCGAAGACGTGTTCAAGCACGTGAGGGCCACCGTGCGCCAGGAAACCGGCGGGAAGCAGACGCCGTGGGAATCGTCCTCGCTGGAGGGGGATTTCTACTTCGTGCCTCCTCCTCCCGTGGCCGATTCCGCACGGGCCGCGGGGAAGCTCCCGCGGGGGCCGTCCGTTCCGGCAGGCGGCGGTGAGGGGGTGAGCCGCTCCGCGAGCAAGGTCTGGAAGGAACCTGCTACCGGTATGGAGTTTGTCTGGATTCCGGGCGGTTGTTTCCAGATGGGGAGTCCCGACGGCGAAGCGGGCAGGGAAGCCGACGAGGGGCCGGTATACCAGGTCTGTGTCGATGGGTTCTGGATGGGAAAGACGGAAGTGACGAACGGCCAGTTCAAGAAATTCCAGCCGAACCACGACAGCAGGGACTACGAGGGCATTTCGCTCAATGGGGACAGTCAGCCGGTGGTGTATGTGAGTTGGGGGGACGCCGTGGAGTTCGCCCGGTGGCTCAAGAAGCAAAGCGGCGGGCAGTATGAATTCCGGTTGCCCACCGAGCAGGAGTGGGAATATGCCGGCAGGGCCGGGGCGCAGTCGGCGCGGTACTGGGGAGACGAGCCCAACCGGGCATGCGGCTATGAGAATGTGGCGGACCGGAGCGGCAAGCGGCGCTGGTCCTGGAATGACGCCTTCGAGTGCGACGACGGCTATGCGGCTACAGCCCCGGTGGCCGCCTTTCAACCCAACGGCTTCGGACTCTGCGATATGCTTGGGAATGTTTCCGAATGGTGCGAAAACGTCTACGTCGCCGATGCGTACGGGAACAGCCGGACCGAAGGTCCCGCATCCGCCGGTTCCGGCTCGGGAGATAAGAATATTTACCGCTCGATTCGCGGAGGACACTGGCACAGCTCCGCGGCCGGCGTCCGTTGCGCCGTCCGGTCCGCCGGACTGCCCGGCGGGATGAACGACAATCTCGGTTTTCGGCTGATCAGAAAACCTTGAATCACGGACCACGAATAACGTATACATCCGAATACGCAACTGCGAATACATAGATATTAAACCGGGAAGGGCGGAAAAGCATTAACCGCGAAAAACACGAAAGGACACGAAAGGAGAAGATTCCTTTTTCGTGCCTTTTCGTGTTTTTCGTGGTCTAAGCTTTTTATGGTTGCATTCAAATGCGGAAGAGGAGAGTGGAACATGAGTGGTTTCGGTAGTGCGGCGGTGAAGCGATGGTTTGCGATGCCGGGGATTGCGCTTCTGGCGTTGGTTCTCGCACTGTCGGCCGGTCCCGTTTCGGGTTCGGCGGCGGAACGGGAGGAAGGGCGGGATATCGCTTTCCAATGGGCTTTCGGAGCGCTGCAGCGAATGGGCAACGATCAGAAGCTGATCAGTGTCGACCGGGACATGATCCTCAAGAGCGGCGATCAATTGAAGCTTCTCGTCGTCCCGAAGAGCGAATGCTTCGTCTACGTCATCCACTGCAACGACTCGGGTGAAGTGAAGCTGTTGTTTCCCTACAACCTCGATCAATTCAACGGCGACTACAAGGTGGACCGCGGTTACTACATCCCTCGGGGGAATGAATGGTTCGAACTGGATAAGAACATCGGAAGGGAAACCTTCTATCTGCTGGCGAGTCCTCACCGGCTTACCGCCCTGGAGGACCTTATCAGGTGGTACGAAACCGTCGATGCCGACCGCAAGCCCGAAGCCGGAAAGGTGGTTGTCGGCGAGATCCGGAAGGTCGAAGAGGAGAGCCGGCAACTGGCCTCGGCCGCTGTGGAGCGCCCGGTAAGACTGGCGGGCAACGTGAGGGGCATCGAGAAGCCTCGAGGCAATGGGGTCCCCGATATAGCCGATATCGCAACCGATATTTCGGGGACGGGCTTTTACGGCAAAACCTTCTCCATCGAGCACCAGTAGCGGTGTCGAGATAAGGAAGACGGGTTCCGGGCATCGGGGGAATGCCGGACGACCGGGACTCGCA
>CAYOVG010000064.1:15769-23066 GCA_964407285.1 uncultured Syntrophobacteraceae bacterium | reverse complement strand
AGCGCCGTGCCGCGGGCGCGGCCGCAAATCTTGTTTTTGGACGGCCTGATCACGAGGCAACCAACCAACACGAAGGGCAAAGGAGGAGAAAGCGGTATGAAAGCAAGCAGGTATGCGAGGATGGCCATGGTGTGTGTGCTTGTCGGCGTGATGCTCGGCCCGGCGGCCGCCGCCTCCGCAGCGGAGCAACCCAAGCCGATGAAAACCCTTAAAATCGGTTCCATCATGCCGTTTACCGGACCTTGGGGGCTGTATGGAAAAGCGCTTCAGCCCGGAATACAGATATACGCCGACCTCCTGAACGAAGACGGAGGCGTGCGGATAGGCGATGAAACCTATAAAATAGAAATGGTCTTCGTGGACGACGCGGGCGATCCCAAAAGAGGACCCGTAGCCGCTCAGGAACTCATACAGAAGGGAGCCGTGGCCAATGTGGGCTGTTTTTCGGTGACGCCCCCCATCGGAGCCGTATTGACACCCGCCAGGATCCTTTTTGTAGGCTAGATGAAGCAGGGTTTTGACTTGAAATACCACCGTTACTTCATAGGGGCCAACGACGAGTGGGGCGCTCCTTTATACGGGCATTACGCCGCCATGGAGATGTGGCCCGACACCCAGAAAGTCGGCTTCTTCGTGTACACCTGGCAAAAGATCCAGGCGGACCTCATAACCAAGAAGATGCGTGAGCCCGGATCCGTATTCACTGAGAAAGGCGTCGAGATTTTTCAAGATTACCACGAGATGGGTGAAATGGACTTCACGACGTCGCTGACCAAATTCAAGGAAGCGGGTGTGGACGCGATCTTCACGTTCTTCGGTCCCGGCGACTATGCGCTTCTCGTCAAGCAATCCCATGAACTGGGCATGGACCTCAAATTCTTCAACGCGGGTACCGCCACCGATCTGGACGAGTTCATCAACATGGCCGGTTATGAGAATGCGCAAGGCGTATCCTTCAACTGGCCGGCTCCCTGGGCCATCAAGAAGTCCCAGGTGGAGCCGGAGCTGCTGAAAATGGCCGTTCGTATAAGCGACCGGTTTGCTCAGCAGTACGGCAAACCTATGACGTACCTCGGCGGATTCGATTGGGGCATCAATCATCTCAGAATATTGCTGGACTTCTACCAGCAGGCCGGAACTCTCGACCCGGACAAGGTCATGGAAAAAGTTCGGGGAGGAACGGTGCGCGACTTTACCGGTACATGGACCATGGGCGGTGAAGAGACGTGGGGGGCTCCCGTGGTGAAACCTTCCGCATGCCTCAATGGCGTCATACGCGGCAGGGAAGTGGTCTACGGAGCGGAATATCCCATGCCTCTCATACCCTGAATGCGCCGGGAACCCGTGACGGCCCGGCGAAGACGTCGCACCCACGGCGCCTCTTTTTTCGAGGATCGCGTCTCCGTGGGCAAGAGCACTCGGGGCGGGGGTTCTTGACCCCCGCCTCCGGCTGCGCGGTGACAAGAGGAAATACAGGGAGGCCCGGTCACGGGCGGGGTTCCCCTCTGAATGCGCGCCAACCCGGGATGCCGAAAAGATGGATCCTGGATCGGGAGAACGGGAATGCCTCCTGCCGCCGTTTGGGTTAATGCGCTGATCATCGGTTCCACCATCGTGATGATGGCCTCCGGCCTGGTGCTGGTATTCGGCATCATGGGCATACTGAACTGGACCCATGGTCAGCTCTACATGCTCGGCGCTTTCGTGGTGTATTACGCCTTCGTGGGCTTCGGCGTGAATTACTTCGCCTCCCTCCTCGTGGCGGCCGTTTTGGTGGCTCTTGTGGGTGTAGTCATCGAACGATGCCTCTTGCGCCCCCTTTCCGGCAAGGGTTTCCTGCCGGCAAGCGTCGTTTCATTGGGCTTGATTTTTGTTCTTGAGGGTGCAGCCACGGTCTTTTTCGGAGTCGAGTTGAAATCCGTTCCCAGTGTGTTCAAAGGCGTCGTCCGGGTGGGTTCCGCATCCGTAAGCGCGGAGAGGCTGGTGCTGGTAGGCATGGCCATTACGATCATGCTGGGCCTGTACGTTTTCATCAATCGGACCCGAATGGGTCTGGCGATCCGAGCCGCGGCTCAGGAACCCGTCGTTGCGGGTCTGTACGGAGTGAAGGCCGGCCGGCTGTACAGCGTCACCATGGCCATCGGCTGTGCACTGGCGGCCCTTGCGGGGGGACTGATGGCGCCGGCGTACTTTGTCGGTCCGCAAATCGGCGCCAAACCTCTCATCGTGGCTCTCTTGGCCATCGTTCTGGGGGGATTGGGGAGCTTCCGAGGCGCCATCGCGGGCGGAATGATTCTGGGATTTGTGACGTCCCTGGGTGGTTACTACATGGGTCCATGGCATGAGTTGATATCGTTTCTTGCCGTAATTCTGATCATACTTATCAGGCCTCAGGGTCTATTCGGCATGTCCGACAGCAGGGTATAGGATTAACAATAATGACCTTAGTCGGGTGGAAACGCGTAGTTGGCGGTATTGTCGCATCAGTATTATTAGTATTGTTTCCACTTGTCATAGAAAGCCGATTTATTCTTACACTCATAATTCCAGGATTGATATGGTCCGTGACATGCATGGGATGGAACGCAATTGTCAGAACAGGTCAATTCAGCATGGGCCAAGCAGCCTTTATGTCTATAGGAGCATACACTGCGGCCCTATTAAGTATACATGTGCACTTGGACATGTGGCTTAGTCTGATTATAGGTGGTACTATTTCTGCATCTGTCGCCATGTTGTTAGGCGTAATAGTCCTGAGACTGGGAGGGATATATTTTGCTATCGTGACGCTGGCGTTTGCTGAGCTTATCCGGGTTATCGCGATGAATGCAACCTCGATAACAATGGGAACATACGGTCTTATCCCTCCTCAACCCGTACTCCATATCGGCGATTATACTGTTTACTTCGCCGCCAGTAAAACGGCGTACTACTATACAGCTCTGATCTTCGTAGCCGTATCGGGACTGGTCTTTTGGAGAATGGATACCAGCCGCCTGGGAAGAATATCTCGAAGCATAGCGTCCAATCCAAGGCTCTCGGAGCACGCCGGCATGCACCTCATGAAATATCGGGTGATCGCGTTCACGGTGGCCGGTTTCTTCACCGGCATGGCCGGGGCCTTGTACAGTCAGTATCTGTTTTTTGTGGGCCCCACCTTGTTCGGCTTGTGGGAGTCCATCATGATCCTGATCATGTGCACGGTGGGGGGCATCGCTTCACCGGTAGCGGGACCCATCATCGGGGCCCTGCTTCTTTCGGCCGGGGGCGATTATCTCGCGGGTTTGCTCAAGGGCGCAAAGCAACTGGTATTCGGCGCGCTCGTGGTGCTGATCGTGTTTCTTCTTCCCAACGGCCTGGTGGATATAAGGAGGCATTTGTCCGGGTGGATACGCTCCAAGAAGGTGTGACCGGAGAAGGACGCCGTCGGAGCATGGAGCCGTTCCCGCCGGATGTCCGTTGAACGGAAACCGGCGCCGGACAGAATCCGTTGAAGCTGGAAGAGGGTGTTGCGCATGGCGCTGCTTGAACTCCGAAACGTAAGCCGGTTTTTCGGCAAACTGGCCGCCCTTACGGAAGTCAACCTGGAGATCCGTGAAAACGAACTGGTGGGTCTGGTAGGGCCCAACGGTTCGGGCAAGACCACCCTGTTCAACGTGGTCAGCGGCTTCTACCGTCCTTCCAGAGGCGAGATAGTGTACGATGGGAGGAGAATCACGGGGCTGCGTCCCGACAGGATAACCGCCATGGGCCTGGTTCGCACGTTCCAGTCCAACATTCTTTACAGAGAAGCGACCGTATTGGAAAACCTGATCCGCGGGTATCACCTCCAGGCCCGTACGAACCTCTTGCAGGCGTTTTTCGGCGCCCATGCATACCGGAGAGAAGAAACGGACATCATACGGCAAGCCCGGGAAGCGCTCGAATACTGGGGACTCACGGAGGTTTCGCACGTGCCGGCCGATCAACTTCCCCATGGACACCAGCGCATCTTAGGACTGGCCATGGCCATGGCGGCGGATCCGAAGCTGCTGCTTCTCGATGAGCCTGTCGCGGGATTAAGTGGTGAAGAAACGCAGGAGGTGATGGAGCGCGTCCGGGAACTGGCGGAACGGGGAATAACCATCGTGCTCGTGGAGCATCATGTGAAAACGGTACTGAGTCTTTGCCGGAGACTTGTCGTCTTGGACTATGGTCGAAAAATCGCCGATGGGACGCCCGAAGAGGTGACGTCCCGGAAGGAGGTCATCGAAGCCTATCTGGGGACCGAGCAAGGGAGTGCGCCGTGATTCTGGAGCTGCGGGAACTCCGGGTTTTCTACGACAAAGTGGAAGCGGTGAAAGGCGTAAGTCTGTTCGTCCAGGAAAACGAGTTCGTGACCCTCATAGGGGCCAACGGAGCGGGCAAGACCTCGACCCTGAACGCCGTCAGCGGCCTTACACGCCGCAACGGAGAAATCCGCTTCAAAGGAACCCGCATAGACGGGATGTCTTCACCCGAGATCGCGGCCAAAGGAGTGATCCAAGTGCCCGAGGGCGGTAAGGTTTTTCCTCTGCTGACGGTCCTGGACAACCTGAGGATGGGCGCGTACCTGCAGAAAGACGCCCGGAAGAATGCAAAACGGCTGGAAAAGGTTTTCCATTTCTTCCCCATATTAAAGGAAAGGGTCGGGCAACGCGCCGACAGCTTGAGCGGCGGCGAGCGGCAGATGCTGGCCACGGGACGCGCGTTGATGGCGAACCCGCAGTTGCTTATGATGGATGAGCCCACATTGGGCCTGAGTCCGCTGCTCTGCCGGAAGTTGGAAGACCGGATGCTGGAAATAAACCGGGAAGGGATCGCCGTCCTGCTCGTGGAACAGAACGCCCGAATGGGTCTTAGGCTCGGCCGCCGCGCATACGTGTTCGAACGGGGAAAGGTGGTTCTGGAAGGAAACAGCGAAGACCTCATCCGCAGGAGCGACATCAAGAAAGTCTATCTGGGTCTGTAATACGGAACGCGATATCCGCGCCTCGCCCGGCCTTGCTCCGCCGCAATCATCCGATTCGTGGGTGCGCCCTCATTTCCCTCATCTCGAATCAGGTAAGTCGAATCGAGGCTTAAGCGCTCCCGGTGACGGGAACATGCCCGAAAACACCGGGTTGACACAAAGGCCGAACCATCCGAATAATGATTTCACGCCGGATTCGACTTTTGTTTGTACCGGGCGGGGAGAAACATATCCTCACGCAATGCTCATGCGATTTTCGGGAAGCAACCCCATGACCGGCAAGAAACGCAGAACTCCTAAAATCCTCACGGCCAGGGACGCCATCCTCGAGAGCATCTCGGACGGCGTATTCACCGTGGATCCGGAGTGGCGTGTCACCTCTTTCAATCGGGCCGCCGAGAAGATCACCGGTGTGTCCCGTACGGAAGCTATCGGTCGCCGCTGTTCGGACGTGTTTCGTTCCAGCATGTGCGGGGCCCACTGCGCGTTGCAGGAGACGTTGAAAACCGGCAAGCCCGTTATCGGCCAATCCGGCTACATCGTGGACTCGGAAGGAAACCGCATCCCCATCAGCGTATCCACCGCCGTGCTCAGGGACGCCGAGGGGCGCGTCATCGGCGGCGCGGAAACGTTTCGGGACCTCACGGAACTGGAAGCCCTGCGCCGGGAGCTGGAAGGCAACTTCCGGGTGGGCGATTTGACCAGCAAAAGCCCTTTGATGCAGCGCCTGTTCGAGGTCCTGCCCGCCATCGCCGCCAGCCCCAGTACGGTGCTCATTCTCGGCGAAACCGGCACGGGAAAGGAACGGGTGGCGCGAACGATCCATTCACTGAGTTCCCGGAATTGTGGCCCCTTCATCGCCGTCAACTGCGGGGCCTTACCCGACACGCTGCTGGAATCGGAGCTGTTTGGATACAAGGCCGGGGCGTTCACCGGCGCGCACAAAGACAAACCGGGACGTTTTGCGGCGGCCAAGGGAGGGACCCTTTTCCTGGACGAGATTGCAGAGGTCAGTCCGGCCCTTCAGGTCCGACTGCTCCGGGTGCTGCAGGAGCGGACTTACGAGCCGCTGGGCGCCACCCATTCGGAGACCGCGGATGTGCGCGTCGTTACGGCCACCAACAAGGACCTGGCCGAACAGGTGCGCCGGGGGTCGTTCCGGGAGGATCTTTACTACCGTGTAAACGTGGTCCGTGTGGAACTGCCCCCGCTGCGCCGGCGAAAAGAGGACATTCCCCTCCTGGTGGACGAGTTCATCGCCCGATTCAACCGGTTGCAGCGGAAATTCGTTCAGGGGATTTCTCCGGAAGCGCTTTCTCTGCTCATGGCTCACCCCTGGCCGGGCAACATCCGCGAGTTGGAAAACGCCATCGAACGCGCTTTCGTTCTCTGCCGCAAAGGGCTGATAGGCATCGCGCACCTGCCCCGGGAACTGACGTTCTGCGAAGCGACCGCAGCGGGCGAGGCGGATATCCGTTCCGCCCACGACATTCTGGACGCCCAGGCCATTCGCGGCGCACTGGAACGCAACGCTTTCAACCGGCTGGCCGCCGCGAGAGAACTCGGCATTCACAAGACTACGCTTTTCCGCAGAATCAAGAAGCTGGGAATCACTCTTCCCAGGCCGGACGGCCGCACCCGCCGGCGGAAGCAGGAGTAGCGGATATGCATCTCTTTTGGATGATGATAGTAGCTAAATAGCTACTCATGTGTTCTTCCACCTCACTTCCGATGCCGAACTATCTCCTGTATTACCAGTCTGTTATGAGCTAACCCGTCTCCGGGGTGAATCTTGGCGCCCTATTTGCTTTACTCTGTGTGAACTCTAATGAACAGGATCCACAGGATGAAAACCGCGTTCGCATATTGGGACCATCGAATAGCGCCCGTCTTCGACACCGCGGGCCACATTCTCGTCGTCGAGACGGAAGGCGGGCGGATGGTGGGGGAAACACATGCGACGCTGCCGCAGGACCCACCGGTCCAAAAGGCGCTTCGACTGGTGGAGTTAGGCATCCAATCCCTGGTTTGCGGGGCCATTTCCAGACCCATGCATAACATGGTTGCGGCATACGGAATCCAGGTGATCCCGTTCCTCGCCGGCGACCTGCGCGAGATCATCGAGGCTTGGTTCAACGGCCGCTTGAACGGCGATCTTTTTGCCATGCCGGGCTGTCGCAGGCGGGAAGGTCGGCGGTGGAAGAACACGAATGAACGGTATCAGGAGGGAACCAGTATGAATCCGAAAGGACGCGGAACGGGGGGAGGAGGCGGTCAGGGTCAAGGCCGGGGTCAAGGTCAAAGCCA
>CAYOVG010000064.1:4683-15669 GCA_964407285.1 uncultured Syntrophobacteraceae bacterium | reverse complement strand
GGCCGGGGTCAAGGTCAAAGCCAAGGCCGGGGTCAAGGTCAAGGCCGGAATACCCCCCGCAGTATGGGAGCGGGCTCTCCAGCGGCGGGAGTCACGAACTACTGCGTCTGTCCGCAATGCGGACATCGTGAACCGCATCAACGTGGAGTACCCTGCGTGCAGAATACGTGCACGAAGTGCGGAACCGTCATGACAAGGTATTAGCGGATGGAGGAAGTGCGGCGCCGATCATACGCCGTATGCCTTTGATGCCTCGGAATTCGCGCGCCCTGCATCTCGTCGGTCCACACCGGTCCGGCGCAACCGAAAGAGATGCGAGCCGTTAATCGGAAATCCTTTGGAATGAGGAGGATACAATCATGCCTGGAGGAGATCGAAGAGGACCCGTGGGAGCGGGACCCATGACCGGCCGTGCAGCTGGATACTGCTCGCGTTCCGGAGTTCCCGGATATGCCAATCCCATGCCCGGCCGCGGCATGGGGATGGGTTTCGGAAGAGGCCGCGGCGCCTGGTGTACGGGCTTCGGCGGCGGACGTGGACGGCGAAACCGGTTCTATGCCGGCGGGGTTCCGGGCTGGACGGGATTTCCCGGATACACGGATCCCTACGCATACCCGGCATCCTATCCGAGAGCCGAACCGGAAGTCGAGAAAAAGGTGCTCAAGAGCCAGGCGGACGCCTTGCAGTCGGAGTTGGAACTCATCAAGAAGCGCCTGGACGAGATCGAAACGAGAAGCATGGAGGAATAGACTTCCGTCAAGAGAATCGAAACCAACCCGGCAAAGGCCGCATCCGGCTCTTGCCGGGGTTGGGCGACCGGGCTTTCTGGAAGGCGCCCGAAACGCAGAAGTTTCCGGACGCAACGGCGGATCGCCATCGCCATGATCCGTGAAAGGCAGGCCGGTTTGAGACGAAAATCCACCGGAGCGGACATCCGGATCGCCGGGGCATGCTTGCATGGAAACGTCCCAAACGATCCTCCGGTATAGGTCGAGGAAGGAGCATTCGTATGAAGATAGTGTTCACCACATCGGGAAACGATCTCAACGGCACGCTGGACACTCGATTCGGCCGGGCTCACAGGTTTCTTGTGTACAATCTGGACAACGACACCTTCGAGATGGTGGATAACCGGCAGAACGTGAACGCCGCCCAGGGAGCCGGCGCCCAGTCCGCGGAGGTCGTAGCCCGGCTGGGGGCGAAAGCCATCGTGACCGGCCATTGCGGACCCAGGGCGTTTCGCGTGCTTCAGACGGCCGGAATCCGGGTTTTTAATACCACTGCGTTGACTGTCGCCGAAGCGCTGGAGCAATACCGGGCGGGCAAGCTCACCGAGGCCAAATCCGCCGATGCCGGATGATTCGGGACAGGAAAACAGCCGTTATCAGGTATCACTCCGTCGGGGTGATCCGAGGTGGGCGCGTCGTCGCCCGGGAGACGCTCATTCTGCCGATCTATGCGAAAGGCCGCAAAGGAAGGGTGGAAATCCTCCCCGAGGTTGGCGGCCCGTTGAAAAACCTCATTGCGGCGGGCTGATTGCGTGACGATATATGGGCCGGTGCGCGTCCGCCACATGCATACCTTAAAAACCGCCGGCAGGTGCGAACGGAAACGGCGGGAGTACGTCCCGCCGTTTTCTATCCTCAATCCTTTCAGGTCACCCCACGTAACTCCGGATGAAGTCGCCCATGACGCCGAGATTCCGGACCACCCGAACCCCCGCTTTTTCCAGAGCCCGGATCTTGTCCTGGGCGCGACCCGTCCCGCCCGAAATGATGGCGCCCGCATGGCCCATGCGTTTTCCGGGAGGAGCGGTAAGTCCGGCGATGAACGAAATCACCGGCTTCTCCACCCAATTCCGGATGAATTCCGCCGCGTCCTCTTCCGCCGTGCCTCCGATTTCGCCGATGACCACTACGGCTTCCGTGTCCGGGTCATCCTCGAACATCTCTAGAAGATCCACGAAGTTGAGACCGATAATGGGATCTCCTCCGATTCCGATGCAGGTGCTTTGACCCAATCCCGCACGGGTGATCTGGTCCACCACTTCATAGGTCAAGGTGCCGCTTCGCGAAATGACTCCGATGGTTCCCTCCCGATGGATGGCGCCGGGCATAATGCCCATCTTGCACTTGCCCGGGCTGATGATGCCGGGGCAATTGGGTCCGATGAGGTGAGCACCCGTATCCTTCAGGATTCGCTTCACCTTCACCATGTCCAGAGTAGGAATCCCCTCCGTAATGCACACGATGACTTTGATGCCCGCGGCGGCCGCTTCCATGATGGCGTCCGCGGCGAACGGCGGCGGAACAAAGATGAGGGAGGCATCGGCTCCCGTTTCCCACACAGCCTCCGCCACGCTGTTGAACACGGGCACGCCTTCCACCTTCCGGCCTCGCTTGCCGGGTGTGACGCCGCCCACCACGCGGGTTCCGTACTCCAGGCAGCGGGCCGCGTGGAAGGAACCTTCCTTGCCCGTAATTCCCTGCACAATGACTCTCGTTCGTTCATCGACCAATATGCTCATGGACTACCCCCCCTCAGCTCTTCACCGCCGCAGCCACCAACCGTGCAGCATCCGAAATGGTTTCGGCCACCTGGAAGTCCAAGCCCGACTCCCGCAGAATCCGCCGGCCTTCCTCGACATTGGTTCCCTGAAGGCGCACGATCAGGGGGACATGGATATCCACCGTACGGGCGGCCTGAAGCACGCCTTCCGCCAGGACATCGCATCGAAGAATCCCACCGAATATATTGATCAGAATGGCTTCCACCCTCGGATCTCCCAGAATGATCTTGAAGCCCGCTTCAATCATTTCCTTATTGGCGCCGCCGCCGACATCCAGAAAATTCGCCGGCTCCGCGCCCGCCAACTTGATCAGATCCATGGTGGCCATGGCCAAGCCCGCGCCGTTCACCATGGCTCCCACGTTTCCGCTCAAGCGGATATAATTCAGATTAAACTCGCCGGCCTTGCGCTCCAACGCATCTTCCTCGTCGGGATCCCTTAGTTCCTTCAACTCGGGATGTCGGGCCAAGGCATTGTCATCAAAGTTGATCTTGGCGTCCAAGGCCAGAAACCCATCGTCTTTCGTGATGACCAGCGGGTTGATTTCCACCAGGGAGCAGTCGTAGGCGGCGAACACCTCATACACCTTCTGGAGAAACGGCGTAAGGGATCGAATGGCTCCCGCTTCCAGCCCCAGGCCGAAAACCAGATTCCGGCATTGGTACCCGCACAATCCCGTGAGGGGATTCACCACCTCCTTGAGAATCAGTTCCGGCCGGGTGGCGGCGATTTCTTCGATCTCCACGCCTCCGGCGCCGCTCACAATAATAACGGGAGCCGCTTCGGCTCGATCGACGGTGATTCCCAGGTACAATTCCTGCCTGAATTCCACCGCTTCCTCCACGAGGAGTCGATTCACCTGTTTGCCTTCCGGACCCGTTTGCACTGTCACCAGCGGGGTCCCCAGAATACCCCGGGCGGCGGTCTCCACTTCCGAAAGAGTCTCGACTTTTTTGACTCCTCCTCCCTTGCCGCGCCCCCCGGCATGTACCTGAGCCTTGACCACATATCCCTTGGCTCCCAGTCCCTGGGCGATTTTGAGCGCTTCTTCGGCGGAAAACGCCACACCACCTTTGGGAATCGGAATTCCGTGCCGCTCGAATATCGCTTTCGCTTGGTACTCATGGATCTTCATGACATGTCACCTCACAGTTGCTTGATTCCCATGCAAGTTCCTAAGGCCGATTCTCCTTAACAGGCTGTTAAACAGAAACCTGAGCCTTGGATCTGCGTTCCGTCATTCGGTCCAGTAGCTTTTTTACCTTGAATATATGTTCCCTGAGCCCCAATACTTTGGGATCGATTCCCAAGATAAGGCCGATCAGTTGGGAAAGGTACAAGGTAGGCAACTGGTACTCTTCCTTATGTGTCTTTTTGATCATTACCTGTCCGAGTTCAAACTGTTCGAAACAGGACGCACAGGCCACCAGGATAAGATCCGCCCGGGCCTTCCTAATGTACTGGAGCTTTTCCCTCAGAATTTCATACGAGGATTCTTCGTCCACGCTAGCGGCCAGAGGATATCCGCAACAAAGGAAGCGCCGCATCATATTTACGGCGGTCCCCCCGGCGGCCTCGACCAGATTGTCCATGGCCGTAGGCACATAGCTGTGGGAAGGAGACAAGGACTCCGGATACATGACGTACGAGGGCCGGAACAGATGACATCCGTAGTGACAGGCCACCCGGAGGTTCAGATCGAACAACCGCTTTTCATCGATGCTCTCCACCCCCACATCGTCATGGAGCACATCCAGCAGGTGCTTCACCTGGATGGCGCCGGTGTATTGCCTGCCCACCCGCGACAGAATGCGGTTCACCTTCCTGCGGCGGTTGGACTTTTCTTTCATGATGTAATTGGCCTCTTTCAGGGTGCTGACGCAGCCGGTGCACGTGGTGAGGATATTGAGTCCGGCTTCTTCGGCCAACGACAGGTTACGGGCCGCCAGCGCCAGCCACGAATCGTAGTGCACCAGTTTCATATTGGATACGGGGGGGCAGCATCCAAACGAAAGATCCACCAGTTCGATGCCCAACGCCGAGGCAACGGCCCGGGTGGCGCTTTCGAAATGGGGGTACTTGGTGGGAATGATACATCCCGGGAAAAAGGCATACTTCAAAGACATGTTCCGTATTCCACCGTTGGTTTCGAAGGTCAGGGTTTTTCGTCGATGGCGGCAAGATCCCTGAAAAACCCGGTTTCCGCAAGAATCCGGGAGATCTCCTCCGTGTTCACTTCCGGCAGAGGAGGCAGTCCGTATCGTTCCCGTTCGCGCTCCACACGGAAGGCCAGAACCGAACGCCCCGTTTTGGCGATCTTTTCCACGGAGAATCGTATCTTTTCCGGGAGGTTGCCTTTCCGTGAGGCCATGTTTTTCAAGCCCGTCAGCAGTTCGGGAATGGGAATCCGCTGGGGGCATCGATCCTCGCATACCTGGCACGTGGTACAATACCAGAGCATCGGATCCTCGATCACCGCCTCCTGCCCCTGTTGAAGGCACTTGAGGAGGATTTTGCGCGGTCCCAGGCCCTTTGAACTCAGGGCCACGGGACAGCTTCCCGAACACCGGGAGCATTCATAGCACTCGTACAATTGGCTCCGGTCGAACAGGGTCCACACTCGTTGTACGGTCATGCCACAGCCCCCGCTTTCAGAAATCGCTCGTACGCCTGCTTTGTCTTCAGGATCTCTTCTTCCGGAATGCGTTTCAGGTGTTCGGACATCCGTTCCATGATTCCGGCGAACCGCTGGCCTTCCGCGGCGCTCACCCATGCCAATTGCAGCCGCTCGGAATCCAACCCGTACCGTTTCATTTCCTTCCATAACCGGCGCACGCGCTTTTCCGTCTGCATGTTGGCATTGATATAGTGACAATCCGCAGGATGACAGCCGCTCACCAGCACGGCCCCGGCTCCCCTGGCAAAGGCGTATCGGACGAAATCACGATGCACTCGGCCGGAACACAGGGTCCGTATGATGCGGGCATTGGTAGGATACTGAATTCGACTCACACCGGCAAAATCGGCCCCCGCGTAAGAACACCAGTTGCAGCAGAACGCCACCACCTTGTCCGTGGGGTGTTCCCGTGTGGCCGCTTCCAGTTGAGCCAGGATCTGCTGGTCATCGAAATGCCTCATGTGAATGGCGGCGAATCGGCATTCGGCGGCGCACGTACCGCAACCCGCGCAGGAAGCTTCAATCACCTCCGCCACCCCCGTCTCTTCGTTCCGGCGGATGGCATGGTAAGGGCACACGCGCACACAGGCCCCACAGGCCTTGCACAATTCGGGATTCACCCGGGCCGTGACGGCCTCCACGGTAACCTGCCCTTTGGTCAGCAGAATACCGGCTCGGCTGGCCGCGGCGCTGGCCTGAGTTACACTGTCCTTAATATCCTTGGGGCCCTCGGCGCATCCCGCCAGGAAAACCCCTCGGCACGCCGTATCCACGGGCTTGAGTTTGGGGTGGGCCTCCAGGAAAAATCCGTCCTTGCAGGTGTTCAGATTGAGGATGTGCTGCAGAACCTTGCTGTCGTTGCGGGGCTCGATACCCACACTGAGAACGGCCATGTCCACCTGGTATTTATACCATTCACCCAGGTGCATGTTTTCGCCGATGAGGATCAAGTCGTTGGTGTCCGGATCCTCCACGATTTCTCCGGGGATACCCCGGATGAATTCGACGCCCTCGCGCCGCGCACGCCTAAACAGATCCTCGAAGCCTTTTCCGAAGGCTCGGATATCGATGTAGAAGACCTTGATCTCCGTATCGGGCCAGTGCTCCTTGATGAGGAGGGTGTCCTTGATGGTGTTCATGCAGCAGATGTTGCTGCAGTAGTTGTTGGAGCGGGTGGAACGGGAGCCGATGCACTGCAGGAAGGCCACCTTACGAGGCGTCTTACGATCCGATGGACGGATCAGGCGGCCTTGGGACGGTCCTCCCGCGTTGATCAAACGCTCGAATTCCAAGCTCGTGATGACATTGGGGAAACGCCTGTACCCGAACTCGGTCAGGGGTGTGGGATCGTAAACGTCCACCCCCGTGGCCACAATGACGGCGCCCACGTCCAGGTAAAGCGTTTTGTCCCCCTGTGAGAAGTCAATGCAGTCCGCTTTGCATTCCTGCAGGCATTTGTCACAGGCCACAATGCCTTCTTTATTCAGGCACATATTCATGTCGATGACATAGGAGGAGGGTACGGCCTGAGCAAAGGGAATAAAAATACCGCGTCTCGTGGAAAGTCCGGCGTTGAATTCGTCGGGGGCGATCTGAGGACACACCCGGGCGCAATCTCCACAGGAAGTACAAGCGTTCGTGACGTACCGGGCCTTCTTGCGAACCCGAACCCGGAAGTTCCCCACGTACCCTTCCACCTGCTCCACTTCGCTCAGTGTGAGAAGCTCGATATCCGGGTGACGGCCCACTTCCACCATTTTGGGAGCCAGAATGCAAATGGAGCAATCCATGGTGGGAAACGTTTTGTCGATCTGGGCCATCCGCCCTCCGATACTGGCGGAACGCTCCACGAGATACACTTTGAAACCCGAATCCGCCAGGTCCAGGGCCGCCTGAATGCCGGCCACTCCACCACCGATCACCAACGCCCGTTGCGTCACGGGTACGGATATCTCGGTCTGAGGCTCCAGCAAGCGGGCCCTGGCCACGGCCATTTCCACCAGGTCCTGGGCCTTGCTCGTGGCTCCTTCCCGATCATGAAGGTGGACCCAGGAACAGTGCTCCCGGATGTTGGCCATTTCAAAGAGATACGGATTCAGGCCCGATTCCCGGCACACCGTACGGAAAGTGGTCTCGTGCAGCCTGGGGGAACAGGAGGCGACCACCACCCGGTTGAGGCCATGGTCCTGAACGGCTTTCTTGATCTCCTCCTGTCCCGGCTCCGAACAGGTGTACAAATTGGCGCCGCAAAACACCACATCCGGCAGGCCTTCGGCAAACCGGGCGACCTGCTCCACATCCACCGTGTTGCCGATGTTCAGCCCGCAGTGACAAACGAACACGCCGATGCGCGGCTTGGTCGACGCCGTTGGGTTCCGCTCATCGGACTTCAGTGCTTGAGGTTCCTGTGGCAAGGGGAGCTTCTCCTTATCAGGCCGTTGAAAAACGCGATCCGCTTTCACGCCTTTGGCGTGACGCTTCCTCCTTCGTCATTGCGGCGTACGGGTTGTACGCCTCATTCCTCAGGATTCGCGCGCCTTGCATCTCATCGTTCTTGAACAGCCTGCCCAAAACGCTGTTCTTCAACGGGCTGCTGACAGGCCCGCAAAAAACGCGGTCCAACGACCTGTCCCGAAAACGAACACCGCGACCCGAGATCATTTCCCGTAACGGTCCTTTCCATACCTGAAGCCTTCCTCAAAGGCCTTGAGATTGAGTGCTTCCGTGCCGGCGGGTATGCTCGCCAGAATGGCCTGTTTCATGGACTCATAGGCGATCATTCCCGTGACCGACGTGATGAAGCCCAACATCACGATATTCGCCACGATGGCGCGCCCCAGTTTTTCGGCAATGCGCGTGGCGGGTATCTTATACAGGAACGAGCCGGCGGGGGCTTCTTCGAGATTCACCAGATCTTCATCAATCAGAATGATGGTGGAATCGTTCACCTGAGAACCATACGTGTTCTTGGCCTCTTCACTCATGAGCACGAGGACCTGGGGCCGCAAGACCCGCGGATAGTGCACGACGCCCGAAGAAAGGATGACGTCCGCACTGCACGCCCCGCCCCGCGCCTCGGGACCGTAACTTTGGGTGAACACCGCGTTGAGTCCTTCGAACAACGCCGCCGCTTTACCCAGGATGTTGCCGGCAAGCACGATTCCCTGGCCGCCGAACCCGGCGATGCGCAGTTCATGTCTGGATTCCGCGGATTCGCTCACACCGCCCTCGCTTTCCGTTCCACCATATTCAGGTATTCCTCGCCGAACGTGGGCTTGTCCACATCCACAAAACGGCCCACCACGATACGCTTCCGGATATCCAGTTCGGCATCCTGAGGTTCGCACCCGTGGCGGATTTCGCTGTTTTCCCGGTACAGCTTCATTGTATCCAGCCCCAATCCCAGTTTGTTGGGCCGGTTGTACCCCGTGGGGCAGGGAGCCAGTACCTCGATGAACGTGAAGCCCCGCTTCCGGAGCGATTGGGCCATGGACTCCACCAGGAATCGGATGTGAAAGGTAGTCCACCGAGCCACATACACGGCGCCCGCCGCCGCCGCCAACCCCACCAGATTGAACGGATACTCCACGTTTCCGTACGGAGTGGTGGATGTCTTGGCTTCGATGGGGGTCGTGGGCGCACATTGTCCCCCGGTCATTCCGTAATTGAAGTTGTTCACGCAGATCACCTTCACGTCCACGTTCCGCCGAGCCGCATGAATCAGGTGATTTCCCCCGATGGCAAACAGGTCCCCGTCTCCGCTGAATACGGTCACCCTGAGATCCGGACGCGCCAGGGAAAGACCCGTGGCAAAGGGAACGGCCCTTCCATGGGTCGTGTGGTACGTATCCATGTTCAAATACCCCGCCGCACGTCCGGAACAGCCGATGCCGGACACGACGGATACCTGGTCGGGGGAAAGGGCCTGTTCCTTCATGGCATGGATAAAGGCGTTGAGCACCACTCCCAGGCCGCATCCCGCGCACCAGATGTGCGGAATCCGACCCGCCTTGAGGTAGGCGTCGTCGGGGTGGGCCCCGTGACGCTCTTCGTCCCTGGACAGGTGACGGGATAGATCGAACGGCTGAACGGGCGCCATTCTCCGGATCATCGGGCAAACTCCTCGATTACGTCCAAAATTTCCTCCGGCCTGTGCATGGTGCCTCCCATCATTCCCAGCAGCACGGTCTGAGCCCGGTTTCCGGCGCACCGCTCCACTTCGTAGGCCATCTGTCCAAAGTTGATCTCCGGAACGATAAACGTTCGGACTTTTTCGGACAGACGGCGAATATGCTCCGAAGGGAACGGCCACAGGGTGATCAGACGGAGCATCCCTACCTTGATCCCTTTGGAGCGGGCCTGGTCCACGGCTTCACGGGCGCTCCGTGAAACGCACCCGTAGGCCACCACCACCGTGTCCGCATCCTCGAGAAGGTGGGATTCCACTCGAATGATGTTCCGGGCGTTCTTGCGGATCTTGTCCACAAGTCTTCGCACGAGGCGCTCCTGGGCCACATCGGTGATCACCGGGTACCCCATCTCGTCGTGAGTCAATCCCGTGACATGGACCCGATACCCCTCCCCGGCGCAGGCCATGGGGGAAACCAAGTCCTCTTCCGCCAGAAAAGGGACATAGCCCGACGGATCCCGGGAAACTTTTCGCCTGGGCCAGACCTCGATACGGTCCGCCGGAGGGATGACCACCTTCTCGTACATATGCCCCACAATCTCGTCGGAAAGAATAAATACGGGCTGCCGGTATCGCTCGGACAAGTTGAACGCCGTGATGGTCAGTTCGAACATTTCCTGGGGTGAAGCCGGCGAAACGGCGATGACCCCATAATCTCCGTGCGAGCCCCAACGGGCCTGCATCACGTCCGCCTGCCCCACCAGCGTGGGCAGACCCGTGGAAGGGCCGGCTCTCATGATGTTCACCACCACGCAGGGGGTCTCCATCATCATGCCCAGTCCGATGTTTTCCATCATCAGGGAAAACCCCGGTCCCGATGTGGACGTCATGGCCTTGGCCCCACCCCAGGAAGCCCCGAGGAGGGCCGCCATGGAGGCGATTTCATCCTCCATTTGAATATACACGCCCCCCAAGGCGGGAAGTCTGCGGGACATCCGTTCGGCCACTTCCGTGGCCGGCGTGATGGGATATCCGGCAAAAAACGTGCACCCGGCGGCCAGGGCTCCTTCCGCGCTTGCTTCATCCCCGTTCAGGAAATGCTCGCCGGTGAGCACGGCTCGGTTATTCCCGGCCATCGGTCTTCCTCCGTTTGTTCATCAGCTCGTTATAGCGATCGATATCCTGTTTGCTCAGTTCCTTGGACATCCTGAACCGACTATAAATGGCGAATTCCGGACAGATGACCTGACACAGGGTGCAGTTCACGCAGGCAATCTGTTTCTCGGGAACCACTTCGGGGGGATGGTAGCCTTTGGCGTTGAACTTCTTGGAGGGAACCAGTACCTTGTTAGGACAGAATTCGATACAGAAATTGCAGCCTTTGCAGCGGTCCGCGATGATGTGCACTTCCCCCACGGGGATGGGATGTTTTTCGGAATCCAAAGGAAGTCGCCAGAATTGCATGGTCTTCACCTCGCCGTTACCAAAGGCTTGAAATTACTGTTTTCCGTCGACTCTTGTCAAACCTTTTGTTGGATTCAAGGGACTTCCACCACGGGGTCGCGAGTGGAGAAAATCACCCTCGCCGCGGATTCGGGCGGCGTTTCCGCA
>CAYOVG010000064.1:0-4583 GCA_964407285.1 uncultured Syntrophobacteraceae bacterium | reverse complement strand
GGAACTCTCGGGCGCCCACCATCCGGTATCAGGCCCTACAACGGCGGAGCGTCTTCCCACGGGACAACGGAGATCTTCGAACCCATGATTTCGTTTCACAAACAAACCGCTTCCAAGGAATCGCCATGTCCGAGCTGATCGCCATCGTGGGGCGCCCCAATGTAGGCAAATCCACGTTCTTCAACCGCTTGACCCGGTCCAGGCGGGCCATCGTGGATTCGTCCCCCGGTGTGACCCGGGATCGGAACTATGCCCGCGCCCGATGGGGAGAACGGGAATTCACCCTGGTGGATACCGGAGGATTCGAACCGGAAAGTCGTGACGTCCTTCTGTCCGGAATGCGTGAACAGACCCTGGCGGCCGTGGAAGAGGCGGATGTGCTTCTCTTTCTGCTGGACGCCCGATCGGGGCTGACACCGGCCGACAGGGACATCCATCGCATGCTCGCCCGAACGGATAAACCCTTGGTGCTGGCCGCCAACAAGGTGGATGGACCTGAACAGGAACGGCTGCTGCACGATTTTTTCGAATTGGGTGCGGAACACGTGTTCCCCGTCTCCTCCGCCCACGGGTACGGAATTTCGCATCTCATGGACCATGTGGTTCCTTTGCTGCCGTCCGTGTCCATCCCATCGGCCGAAGGCGTCGGCGAGTCCCCTCCGGCCCTGGCCGTCCTGGGCCGTCCCAATGCGGGGAAATCCTCGCTCATCAACCGCATGCTGGGAGAACCCCGCCTGCTGGTAACCGACGTTCCCGGGACCACGCGCGACAGTATCGATACCATGGTGGAGCATCAGGGCAGGCGGTTCCTGCTCAAAGACACGGCGGGGATCCGTCGCAAGTCCAGCGTGAGTCTGCGGCTGGAGAAATACAGCATCATCAAGGCGCTGAAAGCCATGGAAGAATGCCACATCGCCCTGCTGGTCGTGGATGCCGGCGGCGGCGTGGTGGAACAGGACGTGCGCATCGCCGGCTACGCGCACGAACGGGGAAGGGCCCTCCTGCTGCTGCTCAACAAATGGGACCTGCTGACTCCGAAAGACCGGGACTTGAATCGTTTCACGGAGGAAATTCGACGTAGATTCAAATACCTGCCTCATGTACCGGTCCTGGCGGTTTCCGCTGAAACGGGTAAAGGGGTATCCCGCATTCTTGACATGGTCCCCCGGGTCATGGAACAGTACCAAACCAGGGTTTCCACGCCGGAGGCGAACCGCATTCTCCAGTCCGCGGTACGGAAACACCATCCGCCGCGCGACGGGAACCGGCCTGTGAAATTCTATTACGCAACCCAAACCGGCGTGTGTCCGCCCACGTTCGTGGTGTTCAGCAACAGGCCGGGGGGAATTCATTTCTCGTACGAACGATACTTGGTGAACCAATTCCGCGAGTCTCTGAATCTGGAACTGGTTCCCGTGCGCTTGCGGTTCCGGAGCCGCGGAGATCGGGGGCGGACCTGAGCAGATAAGGAGTCCGCGGGCCTAAGTGTCTTTGAGGAAAAGAAGAAAAATTCGGAACAGGATACGCAGTTTTCCCTTGCTTTCGTCATCGGAGCTGCGGTATATAGGCTGTGAAGGTGTATGTGCTCTATGACCTGGGGAAGGGTAAAGAGCCAAAAAGGGAGGAGACAGCAGATGAAAAAGGTTCTTGCGGTATGTTTCATGGTTTTTGCCCTGGGTCTATACAGTCCGGGGGCATGGAGCTTGGTGTCGGATTATAACGCAACATTCCTGGATAATGGGGGTGTCCCCGGCGACAACACCACGGCTCAGTGTGACTTCATCAACGGTTTCGATTTGCTTCAAGGCAACCTGACGGCAAGCGACGCCACGGACTCCATTACGGTTCAGGTCATTGTGGCCACCATCGTGGGCAACGGGAACCCTTCTCCGCCCTTTCCGGCGGGCAACGCGGGTTGCACGGACATCGACCCCATGACGGACTGTGGGGACTCGCTTCCGACGTGTAACAACATCGATGCTCCGGACAAGGGAACGCTGGCCAACGACGAAACGTACGAAATCACCATTTGCCAGCCGCCCGTGGGAGCGGTGGGATGCGACGGCGCACCGCTGTTCACTTTGGAATTCCAGCCGGCAAACACAGGTGGTGGAAACGTGGTGCAAACCGCCGGTAATCCCGCGATCAACGTGACCCCCACCAATATCGACATGACCAACCCCGTCAACTGGACGAACAATTTCGTGGTCACCATTTCGAACCTCAAAGCCGCGGGCTTCAATTACGCCGCTCCATGGGGCATCAAGTTTTTCGCCAATTCGCGCGTGGACGGCCCCGGTGAAGACGTGTTCGGCGGAACGGTTACGCCTCCGCCTCCGGAACTGGACTGCTCCAAGTCGTTTAACGTGAGCACCGTGGCGCCCAACGACATCATCACGGCCACCGTGGTCATTTCCAACACGGGTGGGTCCGGAACCGCCGTACAGATCAACGACACCCTGGACGCCGGCCTGGTGTACGTGCCCGGCTCCACCAAGATCAACGGCATTGCGGCGGCGGATCCCGCCATTATCGGCGATACCCTGCAGTGGAACGGCGTAAACGCTCCCCTCGGCAACACGACCGTCACTTATGAGATCCAGGTGGCGAACATCGCCCCGCTCCAGGAACTGTGCAACTCGGTGGTCGTCATCTCCCAGGATTTCGGGGGAATCGCCACGAGCTGCTTTGCCTGCGTACGGCGTCTCGGCCCTCCGGCCATCAACTGCGCCAAGAGCTTCAATACTAGCCAGGTGAGCCCCGGATCCATCATTACGGCCACCGTACAGGTCAACAACACGGGCGCTTCCGCCACCGCCGTCCAGATCGTGGACACCTTGGATGTAGGCCTTTCCTACATCGCCGGCACCACCAAGATCAACGGCATCGCGGCTGCGGATCCCGCTGTGGCGGGGCAGGTGTTGACGTGGGCCAGTGTCAATGCTCCCATCGGGACCACCACCATCACGTATGAGATTTCCGTGGATGCCATCAGCTCCGGAGAGACTCTATGCAACAGCGTGGTCATGAGTTCCATTGATTTTCCGACGATACCCTCGGCTTCCTGCTCCGCCTGCGTGAGCATGCCCAGGGAACTGGTTCCCGGTATGACGCATTACGGCGCCGCCGCCGCCGGTTTGTTGATGCTGTTCGCTACGCTGGGCATCGTGCGCCGGCGCAGGAACCACGGTTAAGTCAACGGTGCGGTGATTAACGGACACCGCACGGACGAAACGATCCATCAGCAACCAAACAGGTAAGGAAGGCGGATATCCGTTCGCCTTCCTTGCTTTTTGCAGGCATCTCCCGTGAGGACCAGACCGCCGGATCCTACAACTCCCAGGCCGAAATTCCGGCTGACTCGGTATGTTCTTTCCTTTGCCGCGCTGTTCGCTCTTCTCTACTGGGTGTTTATCACCCATTTCGAAGGCCTGCTCCCGTATTTTTCGCTGCTTACGGGCGCGGTATATGTCCTCCTGAACCTCTTCTACGACGGGTTTTCCTGGACGGGGAACATCCTCACCCATCCCACGTTTGCTTTTGAGATCACCCGGGGATGCGACGGCATCACGCCTCTGATTCTGATACTTGCCGCCGTTCTGCCGTTTCCGGTATCCTGGAGAGCCAAGCTTCGCGGTCTGGCGTGGGCCGTTCCCATTCTTCTCGTCTCCAATTATCTTCGTATCGTGCTCCTGGCGCTTACCAAGATCCACGCGCCTTCCTATTTCCCCATCATGCACGGAGGCATTCTTCAACCCGTGATGGTCCTCCTTACGTTCGTCTTGTTCCTCCTGTGGCTTCTTACCTATGGCGCCGAGACCCACTAGACGCGCCGCCGGGCGCTTCCTTGTTACGTTCGGCCTTTCCGCGGCCGGATACATGATCGTCTATTACCTGCTTTTCGACCTCTACGCGGCCATTGTATTCGCCATGGCCAAGACGGCCCTGTTCTTAAGCAATCCGCACCTGCACCAGGTAGTGATGAACCCCGGCGTCTCCGCCGCCGCCTTCCAGTTTGCTGAAAGCACCGATCTCTATGCCGTAACGTACACTCCCTATTTCGTGTACGTAAATCTGGTCTTCACCCTGGCCTTGGTGGCCTCCATGCCCTCGTTTCCGCTCCTCGCAAAACTGAAAAAATCCCTTTGGGCCGTGCTCATCCTCATGTTGGTTCACGCCTTCCAGACTTTTGTGGATCTGGCCTACGCGTCCAGCACCATCCAGCCGGCGTCGCAATGGATACCCTATTCTCCGTTGCTCATTCGCGCACTCTTCGAGTTCCAGCGCTTTTACAGCCATATGGGGCAATATGTCCTTCCCTTCCTCCTGTGGCTCTTCCTGTTTCGTGAACGTATCCTGGCTCTCGCACGGCACGGCCCAGTCGGAAATCAGCAGGGAGTCTCCCGTAATGCACCCTGCCCCTGCGGAAGCGGGAAGAAATTCAAGGTCTGTTGCGGCAGGCAACAAACCTGATTCATGGCGCCGTTCCCCTGCGCCGCCCGGCGCACCGCTCTAACAGTCCGTTGATAAACAACATTTCGGGCAGGCTGTTCAAAAACGATGAGATGCAAGGCGCGCGAATC
>CAYOVG010000063.1:0-23254 GCA_964407285.1 uncultured Syntrophobacteraceae bacterium | reverse complement strand
TCACTGAGCAGCTGGCCTTGGAAATCGACATCATCACCAATCGCCGAAGGCACTTTGACCCGATTGGATCTGAAAGGAAGAGCAAACCACATGTACAGTGTCTTTTCTTCACCGGCGCGCTACACACAGGGCATGAACGCTACCCGGATACTCGGCAGGGAAATGGCGGGCCTCGGCATCGGGGGTCCCGCGCTCGTCGTTGCCGGCAAGTCGGCGTGCGCACAGCTCTCCGATACCTGGAAACAGGCCTTCGGAGAGGTCGGGTGCGGCTATTCCATCCACCACTTCGGGGGCGAGTGCTCGCTTGCGGAGATATCGCGCATCAGGCATGCGGCGGACGTCCTGGCCGCGCGGGTCGTCGTCGGAGCGGGAGGAGGAAAGGCCCTGGACGCCGCGCGGGCCGCCTCCGTCGAACTCGGCTTGCCCTTTGTGAGTTGCCCCACCCTGGCTTCGACGGACGCTCCCTGTAGCGCCGTGTCCATCATATATTCGGAATCGGGGGTGGTGGAAGAGGTCCGCATCCTGCCGTGCAACCCCGCCCTGGTGCTGGTCGATACGCAGGTGATCGCGCAGTCCCCGCCGAGGCTCCTGGCTGCGGGGATGGGCGATGCCCTCGCAACCTGGTTCGAAGCTCGGGCCTGTGCCGCGTCGCGTTCTGAAAACCTTCGCGGCGGGACTTCGACGCGCAGCGCCCTCGCTCTTGCCGAACTGTGTTACCGGACCCTTCTCGACGACGGCGTGGAAGCCATGGAGGCTGTGCGGGCGCGAAAGATCACCCCGGCCTTCGAACGCATCGTGGAGGCCAATACGCTTCTTTCGGGGCTCGGGTTCGAGTCCTCCGGGCTCGCGGCGGCCCACGCAGTCCACAACGGCCTCACCGTCGCCCCGCAAACCCGCGCCTTCTACCACGGCGAAAAGGTGGCCTTCGGCACGCTGGTGCAGCTTGTTCTCGAAGACGGCCCGATATCGCAAATCGAGGAGGTGATGGGCTTCTGCGCGAAAGTCGGTCTCCCCGTCACCCTGGCTGAGATCGGCCTGCCGGAATTGCCCCGCGATTTGCTGGAAAGAATAGCGTTGCGCGCCGTTCAGCCGGGTGAGTCCATCCACAACGAACCCTTCGAAGTGTCCGCCGCCCGCGTCGCCGATGCCGTTCTGAAGGCGGACGAATTGGGAAGAGCCCGGCTCGAGCGCGGGTAGGGGATAGGGACTCGGGCCGGAGAGTACGCTCATTCGGGCATGGTTTAAAGGCTATGTGCTTGAGGCAACACTCGAGAGGACTCATCGTCATTCAGAGGACTTATCGTCATTCCCGCATGCGTGGGAATCCAGTCCTTTCAAGGTTTCCCGGACCCCCGCGAAGCTTGTCCCCGCGCAGGCGGGGACAAGCTTCGCGGGGGCGACGGCTTAAGTGCTGCCCCATTTTGAACCATGCCCTCATTCGCCATTCGAATCGGTGGTGGTCTCCCGTGGAGGTCCATGGATGTCCACCGAAGATCCATAAAGGTCCGTGGATGTCTATGGAAGTCCATGGAGGTCTACGAAGGTCCATGAAGGTCTGAAGGTACATGGATGTCCATGAAAGTCCATGGATGCCTGTGAAAGTCCGTGGAGGTTTCGAGGTTCCCGCCCCTTTCCGTCGCCACGCCGCACTGAATTGAGCTCAATTGCATTGAACGCCGAACATCATTTTTGTCCCGCCGCGGTGCTTTTGTCCGGCCACACTGCTTTTTGAATTTTTCGATTTATGTTATCTAGTTTTTCTGAGCGTGGTTTAAAGCAGGGTAACACTTAAGAGTCGCCCCCGCTTGCGCGGGAATGACGGTGAGTCCTCTCGAGCGTTACCTCGAACACATGGCCTATGAACCATGCCTTTTCTGAGCGTGGATAGCAACGGCAACACCCGGCTGCCTGTTCGTGAAAGGGTTTATAATGGCCCGCATCGGTCCCCGTGGGGCAAGCGTTTGCTCTGCCTGCGGTTGCGTGGGAGCATTGGTGAATTCGGCGCTGGTATGGCACATGGGAGTCAAGGGCGTTCCTCGGATGTTCGGGGTGAAGATCGCCCCGGCCTGGACCCCCCTGGTTCCTGTACCGGAGGCTTGCCCGGGGAGGGCTGTGGGGGCCGCTTTTCCTGGTTCCCGCCCGGGGCCGGGGCTGGTTCGTCAAAGAGGTGTTCGTTCGCGGCGTCGTCTTCGGCATCGTCCCCGCCCTGTTCGCGCTCTTCTGTGTATTCCCGGCGCTGATCGACAAAGGGGCCGTGGGGCGCCCTCCCGGAGGCTTCACTCCCCTGTTCGTCTTCTTTTACAATGCGGTCTGGGGGATATGCGCCGGGTTCTGGATTCATCTCGCCGGGTCGAGACCGGCAAAGTTGCGCTGATGCGCTGATGCCTTAAGCGCGCGCGACCGCGGGACCCCCCGCCCGGCCGGACGGCGCGCGGGTGAAAAGGCCGGGTTGACACGAGCTTCAATATGAATAAGATGTGCGGATTCCAACAACCGGATAGGTTCGGATATGAAGGAGGACTTTTGTGAGTTATGCAGTTGCGTTTGGCGGCAAAGGCGGGACCGGAAAAACCACCCTGGCGGGTCTTTTGATCAAGTACCTGATCAAAAAAGGCATGACGCCCGTGCTGGCTGTTGACGGAGATTCCAACTCCAACCTGAACGACGTGCTTGGCGTGTCCCTGGAAAGCACCCTCGCCGATGCGCGCGAGTTGATGAAGACCGACGACGTTCCCACCGGCATGACCAAGGACGTCTACATGGAACTTAAATTCGAGGAAGCCCTGGTGGAGAACAAAGGCTACGATCTCATCGCCATGGGCAGGCCGGAAGGCGCGGGGTGCTACTGCGCCGCCAACAACATCCTCAGCCATCTCATGGACCGCCTCATGAAGAACTACAAGTACCTGGTCGTGGACAACGAGGCGGGGATGGAGCACTTCAGCAGGCTCACTCAGAAAGATATCGACCTGCTCCTCGTGGTCTCCGACCCGAGTCGCAGGGGCATGTCCGCCGCCTGCCGCATCGCGGAACTCGTCCGCGGGCTCCCCATCCGGGTCGAGAAGATGATCCTCGTGGTGAACCAGGTGAGGGAGCGGCCCGCGTCCTGGCCCCAGGAAGTCGTCGATACGTTCGGGGAGCGGAACATCGCCGTCCTTCCCGAGGACGACCTTCTCGCCCGGTACGACGCCGAAGGCAAGCCGACCTCCAATCTTCCCGAGGACACACCCATCATAAAGAATGCCGAAGCCCTGTTCGACGGTATATTCCAGGGGAACGGAAAAGGAGATTAAGCATGATCGCTGTTCGTCGTGCTCTCATGAGCGTAACGGATAAGAGTGGCCTGGTGGAATTCGCCAAGGGTCTCGCGGGTTTCGGCGTGCAGATGCTCTCGACGGGGGGCACCGCCAAAACGCTTCGGGAAAGCGGCCTGGACATCACCGAGGTTTCGGACTATACGGGATTTCCCGAAATGCTGGACGGCCGGGTGAAGACGCTGCACCCGAAGATCCACGGCGGAATCCTCGGCATCAGGGACAACGCGGAGCACGTGAGCACCATGGCCCGGCACGGGATCGAACCCATCGACATGGTGGTGGTGAACCTCTACGCCTTCGCCAAAACCGTTGCGAAGCCCGGCTGCACCCTCGAGGAAGCCATCGAAAACATCGACATCGGCGGTCCCACCCTCATCCGGGCGGCGGCGAAAAACTCGCGTTTCGTGGCCGTGGTGACGGACCCGGACGATTATCCCGCCATCCTCGGGGAGATGGAAAGCTCCAAGGGGTCTCTTTCCGGGAAAACCCTCCTGGAACTGGCCCGGAAGGCGTTTTGCCTGACCCATGTCTATGACGGAATGATCTGCGATTATCTCGAGGGCGTGACTCGGGCCGCTAAGTAAGTAGAGTTGACAGGACAGTCAAAGGAGAAAGCACCCTGATGAAAGTGCTCGTCATAGGCAGCGGGGGGCGGGACCACGCTATTGCCTGGAAATTCGCTCAAAGCGGGCGGGTGGAGAAGGTCTATGTGGCTCACGGCAATGCGGGAATCGCTCGAACCGCCGCCTGCGTGGACGCCAAAACAGTCGAGGAGATGGCCGCTTTCGCCGAAAAGGAGCGGATCGACCTCACGTTCGTCGGCCCGGAGAAACCTCTTTCTTCCGGGATCGTGGACCTGTTCGAGAAGAAAGGCCTCGCCATAATCGGCCCCAACGTTCGCGCGAGCCGCCTGGAATCGAGCAAGTGCGACGCCAAGACGATGATGCGGGAACTGGGTATTCCGGTCCCGGAATTCGAAGTCTTCTCCGATCCCGAACGTGCCCTCCGGTACGTGCGGCAGGTGGGGTACGAGGTGGTGGTGAAGGCGGACGGCCTGGCGGCGGGGAAGGGGTCGCTCGTCTGCGGGAGCGTCGAGGAAGCGGAGCAGGCGGTCCGCGATATCATGGTGGACCGCGTCTTCGGCGACGCCGGAGCCCGCGTGGACATCGAGAAGCGCCTCTACGGACGGGAGCTTTCGTTTTTCTGCTTCACGGACGGATACACGGTCGTCCCCATGGTGGCGGCGCAGGACTATAAGCGCGCCCGCGATAACGATGAAGGCAAGAACACGGGCGGTATGGGATCGTATTCCCCGCACCCCTGGCTGGATGATTCCCTTGTGCGGACCATCATGGACCGGGTGGCGGAACCGCTGGTCCGCGGGGTCCGCGAGAAATACGACATGCCGTACCGCGGAATCCTCTACCTGGGACTCATGCTCGTCGAAGAGGCGTCCGGGATCACCCCGTATGTGCTCGAAATCAACATTCGGCTGGGAGACCCCGAAGCCCAGGTCATTTTGCCGCGGTTGCGGACCGATCTCGTCGATATTTCGGAAGCGATCCTGACCGGAAAACTCGGGGAAATCAGTCCCGAATGGGACCCCCGGCACAGGCTCTGCCTCATCGCCATAAGCGGGCGGACGAAAGGGAAGAAGGGGTGGTACAAGGGGTATCCGGACAGGTACAAAATCGGAGTGCCCATCGGCGGGCTCGACCTCGTCGATCCGTCATGCCCGGTCTTCCATTCCGGCACCGGCCTGGATGAGCAGGGACGGTTCATCACCACGGGAGGCCGGGTGTTCGGCATCGTGAGCACGGGGGACACCTTGGCCGATGCGCGCGCCGTCGCCTACCGGGAGATGGAAAAAGTGTCGTTCGAGGGGCTGTACTACCGGAGTGATATCGGACTGGTATAGAAAATTAAGGAAACATCGGAGGAAAAGAGACTTATGGCTGAAGCGAACAAGGCCCCGCTGGTGGGCATCGTCATGGGGAGCGATTCCGACCTTCCCGTCATGCAGGAAGCGATGAATGCTCTGAGTGAATTCGGAGTCCCGTTCGAGGCGCGCATTCTATCCGCTCACAGGTCTCCCGCGCAGACATCCGATTATGCGCGAAAGGCCTCGGAACGGGGAATAAAGGTGCTCATTGCCGGAGCGGGCTGGGCCGCGCACCTTGGCGGCGTAATTGCCGCCGAGACGACGCTGCCGGTGATAGGCGTGCCTATCGATTCATCTCCGCTCAAGGGCATGGATTCACTTCTTTCCATCGTGCAGATGCCGCCCGGCATCCCGGTGGCCACGATGGCCATCGGAAAGGGGGGGGCGCGGAACGCCGGGATCTTCGCGGTCCAGATTCTGGCGGCGAGCGACCCGGCTCTTGCGGAGAAACTGGTGAAGCATAAGGAGAAGCTCGCCGCTGGAGTCATGGAAAAGAACCGGAAGATGCTGGAGAACCTTTAGCAAGCACGGGATCGAAGGCTGAAATGCGCGTACGGCCCGTAGTACGGCCGTCTTTGCCGGGGGGCCGCGACGATGCCGCATGCGCTCGTGGAATGCGAAACGCGGGGATCGTGGCCGGCGACCCGCAATACGCAACCCGTGGTGGCTTACGAGTACACGAACCTCGCAACCCGTAACATGCAACTGCAACGCGCAACCCGAATTACGCAACCCGAACGCGATGAGCGATGCCTGTGAATTTATGGATTATTGTAACGACTGGGGTCCTGTTTGTTTCCGGTTTGTTCTTTCTGTGCGCCCGACGCTGGAGCCGTCTCGCATCCGGTGAGTTCCGGGTGGTGCTTACGGGGGGAGGCACCGGGGGACACGTCAATCCCGCTCTCGCCATTGCCGAGGGCATAAAGGCCCGGGAGCCGAACTGCGGTTTCCTGTACGTCGGAGTTCGCGGCAAGGCGGAAGGGGTAATCGTAAAGAGGGTGGGGTACCCGCTGCGCTTCGTTTCGTCCGAAGGCTTTCCGGGGCTCGGGCCGTCGCCCCGGCTGGTTCGGTTTCTCGTCCGGTTGAGCATCGGGGTGCTCCAGTCCGTCGTCATCCTCCTCAAGTTCGCCCCCCGCTGGGTGGTCGCAACCGGCGGCTACGTGAGCGCGCCCGTGATCCTCGCCGCTTTGCTGCTGAGGTTCTTGCGGATTGCTCCCGTCCGGATATTCCTGCACGAACAAAACAGCATCCCCGGACAGTTGAACGGACTGCTCGGTCGCTGGGTGGACCGCGTGCTTCTCACTTTTCCGCAGACGCTGTCCTTTTTCCCCGCCAACGGCGTGGTGGTGGGGTATCCGGTAAGGCATTCCATCACGCTCAAGTCCCGTGAGGAGGCCCTTGCGGACCTGTCCTTCAAAATACCGGAAGGCCGGCAGGTGGTTTTCATCTTCGGCGGGTCGCAAGGGGCGCGCACCATCAACCGGGCCGTGGTGGATTCGTTGCGGTACCTCCTGCCGCATCGGGACCGGCTTTTCGTAATTCACGGCATGGGAATGGCCAGATCGGAAAGCTACAATGCGGCGGCCGACACGGAAGCCCGCCTGGAGAACGCTCTCACCACCGAGGAGCGGGCCCTGCTCGACGGCTTCTACTACCGCCAGGACTACTTCCACAATATCGAGAACATCTATTCCGTGAGCGACCTCATCGTCTGCCGCAGCGGCGCGGGGAGCCTCAATGAAATCAGCAGGCTGGGCAAGCCCGCCCTGCTCATTCCGAAACCGAACCTTCCCGGCGACCACCAGGTGATGAACGCGCGCGCGATGACGCATGTCGGGGCCGCGGAGATCCTTTTCGAGGATGTGACCGTGGAAGCCGGGCGAGTGGTCGAAAAGTTGGACGGCCACCAGTTTGCGGAACGGATCTTGCGCCTGATCGGGAATTCGGAGCGGCTGGCGGAAATGGCGTCGCACAGCCGCAAGTTCCTGAGGAAGAATTCGAACGAGCGGATACTGAGCGAACTCTACGGGGACCATAGCTACGACAATGGAGTGGGCTGCCCGTGTCTTCCTTTGAAGCCGCTGCTGAACAATCAGAAGTTGCTGCAGACCCTTGGCAAGGCCCAGTGCGGTTCCCCCTACTACTACAACCCGATGCTGGTCGTGGGGGACGAGAACGACCTCACCTACTACCGGCACAGGGCCGCGGGGCTCCTGAGCCATCCCGACTGGCAGCAGCGAAACCTCGGCATCAAGCTGACGGGCCTGACCCACTACCACGAGAAGGTTCCCGCCCTGCTGCACATGCTGGTGGACCGGACCCCGGTGTCGGGAATCAAGCGGTTTCTCGGAGGTGACTTCCAGCAGGTGGGCTTCATACGGCGAAACATCGTCAGCGCCCTGCAGGTGATGGATCAGTTCACCCCTGCAATCGAGGAGCACCTGCTCGTGGCCATGGAAGATCCCTACTACGAGGTGCGGGCGCAGACCTGCCGGGCCGTTGCCCATTTCGGGCGGCATTTGGCGGGCAAGGACGTGTGGCTGCACGCGCTTCTCAGGCGGTTGGAGGACAGGTCCTTCGAGGTCGTGGTGGAGGCGGCCAGGGCGCTGGGCGAAGTGGGAGTAGACGGAAGGGCCTTCAGCGCTCTGCTCGGACTCAAGGACCATTTCTTCTGGCAGGTCCGTGATGCGGGGTTGAAGGGGATACTGAGGCTCCTGGAGCGGCGGGTCATTGCGTCGTCGCAGGACCTTCTCTTCCAGATCTCGTCGTTCGTCCTGACGGCAACCGACTTTCGGCCTCACTTCTCGATTAAGGAAACGTACAAGAACATCGAGAAGCATTGTCGCGAGAAACTGCGGGTGGAGCAAAATTGTACGACTCCCGCCGCCGTCGTTTCGGATTCCGCAAGAAGATCCGTATGACCCGACACGCACTGCGCCGCAAAGGCCGCGGTAAGCGGACGATGACAAAGAAATCTTCGCGCTACGGAGGAAGTATCCGATAGATGTTTTACGAACTGGGCAATGCCTTCTTACAGATTTCCGATGCCTTTTCATTCCTTCGCCTGGTGAATTACATATCGTTCCGGGCAATTATGGCCTCCCTGACGGCCCTGATCCTGGTGCTTCTTTTCAGCAACAGGTTCGTCACGTACATGCACCGGCGCTGTTTCCTGGACCAGGTGCGGGAGACGGGGGTCCATTCCGCCTTCGACAAGAGCGGGACGCCCACCATGGGGGGCGTTCTGATCATCGGGTCGGTCCTGGTTTCCATGATCTTTTGGGGAAACTGGCGCAATCCCTTCCTCTTGTATTCGATGGCGGGAATGTTGTGGTTCGGGCTCCTGGGGTTCTGCGACGATTATTCGAAAGTGAAGAGGCGTAGCGGGGACTTCGGCATGTCCGAACGCAACAAGCTGCTGCTTCAAGGGATCTTCGGCATGGGGTTTGCCGTCGCATGCATGCTGATGCCGGCGTCCCTCGATCCTGAACACGCTTCTCAGCTCTACGTTCCCTTCTACAAGTATCCCCTGCTGGACCTCGGGCCGTTCTTCTACGGGCTTTTCATCTTCTTCTTCGTCATCTTCGTTTCGAACGCCGTAAACATTACGGACGGGCTCGACGGTCTCGCCATCACTCCCTCGATCTTCGTGATGGTGGTCCTGGGGGCCTTCGCCTATGTCGAGGGCAACAAGATCTACTCGGCCTACCTCTTCTATCCCTACCTGCGCGGGGCGGGCGAACTCACGATTTTCGGAGCCGCGTTCGTGGGCGCCGGTCTCGGCTTTCTCTGGTACAACGCCTACCCGGCGCAGGTTTTCATGGGAGATACGGGTTCGCTGGCGATAGGCGGAACGATGGCCGTGGTGTCGGTTCTGCTCAAGCAGGAGATGCTGTTCCCGCTCCTCGGAGGACTTTTCATCGCCGAAGCTCTCACGAGCCAGATCCAGGAAAAGATCGGGGTGCGCTGGCTCGGCCGCCGCCTCTTCTACCGCGCCCCCCTGCACCACAACCTGCAGCACAAGGGCATCGCGGAAACCAAGGTCGTGATCCGGCTGTGGATCGTGTCCGGAGTTCTGGCCCTGCTCTCCCTTGCGACGTTGAAGATCCGGTGATTGGGAGAAGAACCGCTTTTCGCCGTCGTATGACGAATGTGCGAATTGGCTTCATCTCATTCCCTTGGAAACCAGGCTTGCAGTATTTGCAGGAATCTCCTGAATGCGGGATCATCGCATCGTCGAAAAGAAACACTCTCGGCAAGTTGCCTGTAAAGGGACGATGAACGCGGTTTTCTCGCCTCTCTCAAACCCAGTTCCACCGCAGCCTTCGGGTCCTTCGGCTTAGGGTCCCGGTTGGATCAAAGTCCCTTATCTCGCAACCAGGTCCTCGGGTCGGGGTGTTTGCACTGCCATCCCATGCAACGATCGACCTCCGGAGAATCACTCCATATCCAGACTTCCAACTCGGGACTCGGAACTACTGCCGCCGCACGGTCGGCCCATCCGGCTTTCTCCAGTTGTTCGGCCGTTTCTTGCTCGAGCAGGTCCCTTGTTTCCTGCTCTCTTCCACAACCCATGTGGTCGAACATGACAATGGCATGGGCGAAGCGAGATGTCATCGCCCTGAGGAAGGTATGCCCGTTGCGCAGGCAGCCGGGATCACGCTCGGGGTGGATGTAGACCTAGAAATCGAAGGGGCGAACTCCTAACGCGCTGAACCGCGAGAGAAGGCCTCTCACCGTCCACTCCATGTTTTTGTCGGATACGGGTACAACGAGGTCCGAGTCCCAACCGTTCATCCGAGCACGCCTCCGGCAAAAAGGGAGCCCAGATTGGTTTCACCTTTCCAGTCGCGAAGCGCCGGGTGTTCCGGTCCGGGCACGATATCGACGGCGCCGTTGATTGTCTTGGCGAAACAAAGCACCTGCGGCGGCTCGGCTATGCTCAATATTACCGGGGAGTGAGTCGCCATGCGAATCTGTGCTGCATAGACGGAAGATAGGGATTGATACATCGTTTCAACTGCTCTGGGATGAATTCCGTTTTCAGGCTCTTCAATCAAATAGATCCCCGTGAACTCCGGCAGATATGCGGGGAGTGTAAGGGCCAGGAGACGCAAGGTCCCGTCCGACGCCATCCAGGACGGGACATCCAGGCTTCCCGCGTATTCGATAATCAGGTATCGATGCTTATCGTCGGGTCTTTCCACTGTACGGATGTTTCTGATATCGGGTAGAGCGGTCCGCAAATGCGCCAGCCAGTCGTTGAAGCTCTCCGGCGCCGTGCTTTTCAAATGCTCGACAACCCAGGGCAGGTTTGAGCCATCGGGCTTGAACCTTCGCCCTTGTCCCGGCGGGCAGGCTCTCCTCATCAGGAGGCTGTTCAGGATGATCCGCTGAACTCCTTCCGTCAGCAAATCCTTAAGCCAGGTACTCACGGGGAACCGTGCTTCATCCGCGGGCAGATTACCAAGCGCCGATCTCCGTGGCCCCAACTTGAATGAGCCCGCCCAACCCTTTCCCCTGGCATGGTAGACTTCAGAGTAAAAGTTGTCATTTCCACCGCTTACTTTGTTTATGATCGTTTTGGTGTTCTTGATCTTGGACTGACTGATCAATGTATCCGGCGCCGGGCGTTGCGATGGGAACATAGTGAGTTGAGCGTGCCGCGGCCGCTTGCCGTATTGATCGTCAGTCTTGAGCAGAACTCTTTCGAAAGGATTACCGTTTCGTTGGTTTCCTCGTCCAATCCGACTGCAACCTCGTATCGCACGAGACTGCAGGGGATACTGTTCAATAACTCCCTTCGCTCATCGGGTATCGGTAGTTCTACGGCGAGTTCAAATCGATTTCCGGACCGTTGTCACACCAGGTCCTGAAAATTCCGTGTTCGGTCGCCGATAGCCTGCTCCAGTCCTCCGGTCACCAGGTCACCCAAGAAAGCGATTATATCGAGGAACGTCGTCTTCCCGCTCGCATTTGGCCCCACAAGGACCTGGAAATCGTCCAGTTCCTGGTTTACGTAGCGCAGACAACGATACTTCAATGCTTCGATCCGACGGATCATTGTGATCCCCTATCTGTTTTTGATTGAAATCGCGGTTCCGACCATCCATATCCGGAGGCGCGCCGGCGAAAAGCACTGCGCTCATCTCGGCCGGGATCTCGAAAATCCGATGTGGCGCATATCGGAATATAACCAGATCAAGGCTGGAGTATATTTCATTCTAGATGTTGGATCCCGAAAAGAGAGGTGAAATCGGAATTGAAAGTATTCGGCCAATCCCCCTGGCAGTGCAGTGCTCCGATTCCACAACTCACGGAATGGAATGCTGCGGATCTGCCGATGAGGTATATTGTGAGCGGTTGAAATTCGGGCTTTCCTGTATGGTTACGGTTGCCGGCCGCGACCGGGCCGTCGAAACGCCATGGATTTCCGGCAAGATTTTTCCAGCCTTGCGCAATCGTGACAGCGTGTGCCTTTAAAACGCAGCAGATCGCGGCCGGCAACCGTACAAAGCGCTGGAATCGAGATTCCCGGCAGCGGCTCCGTGACTACGATCTGGTGTGCTAAGCGCACGTTTCCGGCTGCTCACTCTCTTCCTTCTGGTGATAAAACCTTACGAGTTTGAACACATCTTTGCCCGTGAGGCGGCCAAGATGGCCCGAACTGTAGCAGATCACATCTATTGTGTTGTCGGGGCGGATGAGAACACCCGTGGGCTGAACGAATTTCCTCGCAGTCTCTTCATGGTTGCCGGTAATCTCATCCTCCTCTTCTTTGGTGTGTTCGACCGGTCTCGCTTCTTTGTAGACCTCGTAGAAGGAGCCAAGGGTTTCGGCGACTTTTTCCGCATCCACGTCGTAAGCCAGGGGGTACTCGAGTCCAAGCTCGTTTATCGCCCTTTGCGCATCCTCCAAAGGGTCCGAGGAGGCCCCGATGACTCTCACTCCCTCAGCCTTCAGTTCTTCCATGTGCGACTGAAAGTCGGCCAACTGCCGACGGCAATAGGGTCACCAGTATCCCCGGTAGAAGAAGATGACGACGAAGTCTTCCCCTGAATCCGACGGGAGCGTGATCTTTTCCCCGGTGGTCAGTTGGAGTTCGAGGTCCGGGAATCTCTGATCGGTGTCCAAAAGTGCTGATCCTATTCTGGCCATAAGGTACTCCTGCCACTGGCGCGATTGTTCTTGTGGAAAGTGGTAAAGACGAACGGCAATCGCCCCGCGAGAGCGAAGCGCTAAAATTGATTCAAGCGTTATTTTAACAACTTAAGATGACGGTTGGGTGGGTTCAAGTGGACGGGGTTATTGTGAGCGTCCACCCGGCGCAGAATGCGCGACAGCATCTCCCCGTCGGAGAAGAGCGCGGTCACGGAGCGTTCGCGCCCTCGATGACATCGATTACGACGGACGTTCCGAATTAAGACGGACGGAGCTTGGGTGCAAGTTGTTGGATTATTACTTTTTTTTCGCCTCGCAGTTTTTCCTCGTGGCTGCATCCACCTGGAACTTCCCCTTCGGAGCGCTTCCAGGGGCGCCGCTCCCGGAAGTCCGCGGAAAAAAGTAAACATTGCCCGGAAAGGGCAATAGCTCCGCACAATCGCGCCTGTCAATCCAAAGCGGGGCTTTGCAGGCGAGCAGGCGCATATCCGCCGGGCGATGCGTTCGAAAATCCATGGATTCGCGCGGCTGTATTCCATGAATTCATACGGGTAAGATGTTGCGCCACCGGCGCCGGTTGCTTAAGGTGAATCCATTCATGTCGAGAGGGAGCAAGAGGAGAACTGAAGAACTAAAACCGGGAGGAAGAGATGGAATACGATTTTCTTGTGGACACGTATGAGACGGAACGTATAAAAACTCTTAGCGTCTGGAGCACGTTCACGGACGATGATCTTACGGCCCGTCCTCATCCATTGGACAAAAGGGACCGGAACGGACTCGAACACATGGTGCACCAATGTTTGAGTGAGAACAAGTGGTTTTGCGCGATGTTCGGCATCGACGTCGGAGCGCCTCCCCTGCCCGACCCCGAAACGCGCATCGAGTTCATCAGGCGTTATGCCGAAGATAGCGGAAAACGGCTTGCGGCTCTCAGGGAGAAGGACAAAGCCTGGTGGGAAGTCGAGGTCCCTTTCTTTGACGTCGGGAGAACGAGGGCCTGGATCATGCTCAGAAGAATAGCTCACACGGCGCACCATCGCGGGGAGCAGGGAGTTTTGCTCAGGTTGTTGGGAAGGCAGGTCTACAGCGTGTATGGACCGTCCATCGATTCGGGATGCCTGGCCGAAAACGGAGCAGTCACCATATATCCGTATCCCGACATCGAATCCCTTATCGAAGGGGAGTCGGCGGGAGGCCGTAAAGCGAAGCTGCCGGGCCCCGGGGACAAGCCTTGCACGGAACGGCCGGATTGTTGAGAACAGTACAATTATTGAGAGGAGTGCTGTTGTTGATCGGAGACTCCAGGTTTCGGACGGAGCAATCGTCCGACAGGCCTTTGGGAGTTCAGCCCGGAATCCCCTGGAGGGGGGAACTGCCTGCATTGCCCTTGCGGGGCGAGTTGAGCGCAAATTTAACGTAAGAATGATTTGGAGGAGGATGGGATGAGAAGGACGGACATGCTTCGTGCGGTGGTTTCGGGGTTTCTGGTTATGCTGGTTGCAGCGATACTTACCGGAGATGGCTGGAGCGCGTCCGGGGCGGGCGACGCCCCGTCTGCCGGGAGCGATTCCCGCCGGGGCGCCGTGGTGAAAAGGGTGCGGGACCATAAAGACATCAATACGGATAGCTGCGGCCTCCTGAGGGAGGTGCTCGCCACCGAAGACAACCTGCCTCTGACCATGGTGATTGTAGACGATATCAAACCGACGAAAGGACACTACCACCTCAACTTCAAGGAAATCTACTTCGTATTGGATGGTTGGCTCCACCTCAAATTCTACGACCCGGCTTCCGACCGGTACTGGGAGGAAAAGCTCGCGGCCGAGGAGCTTTGCATCATCGATAAGAACATTCACCACGTCGTGGTCGAATCGTCGCCCAAGAACCGGCTTTGCGTGATCGCCGTTCCGGGGTATTCCGACGAGACCTTCTCCGATAAACTCTGAGGACAACCCTGGAAGTCGCATCCAACGATTCCGTGGATGGAGAGGATAGTAAACGAGGCATGTGGTCCCCGCTTCAATCGCAGCCGCCGCCTTGGCGGCGGCATCCTCCTGGCGAACGTAGGCGTGGATAAGCCGGTACGTCGGGGCAATGCTTGTTTTTGCCGCAAGATACCGATAACATAAGTATTGAGTTCAACAGCGGGCTGATTCTGATTCGTCCATGTGAAGAAATCAAGGAGGTCACCCGGAATATGGATAAGATGACTGTTTCTGTCGAACTACCCAGATCCATCTGTGCTGCTGCGGGAGTTCGCGAGACTGAACTGGCCCAGGCAATGCGCGAGGCCCTGGTTGTCGATCTTTACCGTCAGGGGCGAATCTCCCTTGGAAAGGCTGCCGAAGTAGCCGGCGTCTCCCACTATGAGATGATTCGGATTCTGACAAAACACGATGTATTCCTTTCTAATGACATCCAGGATGCATCCGCGGATTTTGAAACCCTTAAGGAATTCCTTCCCCAGTGAGGGTCATTTCCAACTCTACTCCCCTTATTCACCTCTCGGCCATGGGGCGGCTCAATCTAAAGTAACCGGAACAATTGGAATTCTACTCAAATGTGCCCAGAACGGCGTTTTGGACTTTGAATCGGCGCTGGGAGACCTCCTCGCCACCGGTTTTCGGTTGTCGCCACACGAGGTCAAACGCATTGTTGACCTTTGGCATCGACAGAACCGGTGACTTCCGTTTCGGAGCAGAACCGTGGGAGTTATGCGGACATCGAGTATCGTTCTGCCTGCGCCGCGTCGTGGTCGAATCGTCGCCCGAGAACCGGCTCTGCGTGATCGCCGTTCCGGGGTATTCCGACGAGACCTTCTCCGATAAGCTATGATAGTCGGCTGCATGGTGTTCGAATACCATGACTATCCATCCGGGGAACCCGGAGGAAGGAATTCCTCATGTCATCACCGGCCCGTAAGGAAGCTGCCTGTGAAGATCTCCTGGGCATCCCGGAAAACATGACCGGCGAAATCATCGTCGGCGGTCCTTATGTGGAAGGCGACAGGATAAGGGCGGAACCCTTTCAGGAAATCGGGATCGAGGTAAGCGGCCTCTTCCGGCCTGCCGCACAAGGCCGGCGGGCCTTTTCCGTCTCGTCTCAAATCGGATGTGCGCCGGTATTTGCCCCGGCGTCGATCTCCCGGTCCACGGCGAACAGGCGCGGCGGCAGCGGGCGGTTCTCCCTGACGGCTTTCCCTGACCGCTCCAATGTCGAAAGATCTGGGCCCCCGCTATCGCGCATGTAGTCCCCGCGTCAATCGCAGCCGCCGTTGAGGTACCGGAAGAATGCGTCGTTCACCCAGATCGGGACCGCGGAAATGTCCAACTCCCGCAATTCGCCCTTGAACCATTCCACCCTGGCGGCGGCATCCTCCCGGCAAACGTAGGTGTGAACAACCTGTTCCCGGTCCCGGATCGAAATATCCGTGATGCGGTTGTATCCTTCGACCGGCACATCCGAGCGGAACAGGGGCTGATGCCATGATCCGTACAGGACCTTGCGCCCGGTCGCGAACTCCCGCTTGGCGAAAGCCTCGATGATCGGACGGAAGCGGTCCCGATGCTCCGGCGTCGTGAACTCCATGACGAGGTCGAACTCATCCACATGGGCGACCTTCGTTCCATCGGCGAGGGATTCCAGGCGCGGACCATCGGGTTGGACCCACTCATCGAGGTAATGGAAGGAAGACCGCTTCGGCTCCAACTGGAGCTTCGCCTGGAGCCCCTCTCCCATCAGCAGACCGATCAACTGCTTGATGTGCTTGAAGTTGCTGTGGCTGTAAGCGATCTTGCGGTCGGCGTCGAAATGGGCGAGATCGCCCAGGTTCTTGATCTGGTAACCGACGACCACCCGCAGGCCGATGGCCTTGTTCATAATCGGCTCCAGGCTCTCGCTCCGGACCCTGGCGGCCTTCTCCCACCGCTCCTGCAATTTGCCGACGATGTCGGATTCCGTGACGTATCCCACATAATTCCTGGAGCTTCTCCGGAAGGCGTTGATCCTTTCCAGCAGGTGGAACGCCAGTTCTCGGTTCAGGGGAGCGGAAAGATCCATGACCTTCAGCCTTCCCCAGAACACCAGGTTCACATCGACGGCCACGGCCAGCGCCCGGCGTTGTTCGCTCGAAAGATGCGCCCCCGTCCCCGCGATATCCAAATCCAGTCCATCCAGGCTCTTTTCGATCTTGGAATCCGTATAGGCGGCAGCCAGTTCCATCAGTCCCCCGGCGGAAACGACCAGGCGGATGGCCTCGATGTTGCTCAGGTCCCGGCCCGCTTCGTACAAGGCGTTGTCCTGCCCTGCCGGGGCCTCTTCGCCGAATAGAGCGATGAGGGTAACGACGAGAATATCCGTTCCCGAATCACGGGGATCGATGAATTCCAGGTTCCTTTCCAGTTCGTCCCGGAACAGCTTCTGGGTTTCCCACAAGTTGAGACTCAAGAGCCTGACCGTATAGCTCAGGATGCCGACTTCGTCCTCCCGTCCGGCGAGCAGGGCGAGCCGCTCCGCTGAAGAGGGATCTCCTCTCAGGACGGCCAGCACCGACTCCTCGAGCCGCTCGAGGGGGGTGACGACGGCTTTCGACATCCAGCCCGATACAAAAAAACTGGACACCAACACCGCGACCAGCAGGAGCGACCAATAGTTGAATGTATCCACCAGCGCATTTCCGCGCGCCGTATCCATGCCGGCGGTAATCGGAAAGATCGGGAGTTCCCCGTGGGCCGGAACGAACGCCGCCCAGGTAACGATCAGCAGCACCACGGTGAGGTAGTAATTCGTCAGGGCCAGTTTGATCGGAAAGTTTCTCTTGAGACGACCCAGGCCGAACAGGATTGCGGGAAACAGGATGAGAGTCGCCAGCACGTTCGACAACAATGCGGGAACGTAGAAATACCGGAAATTGACGGCTGACGGGAGGTGGCTGTCCAGGAGCGCTTCCATCCCCGCGGCGTAGGAGAGGGAAACGACGTTGACGAGGATCAGTGTCAGGACCAGCCGGACCAACTGCCCTATCCGTTCAAGGCGCGCATGCGTTCTGTAGGGGTAAAGGCAGATCAGGGCGCCGATCAATCCGTTGCCGATGGTCCAGCTCGCCATGTACCTGGCGCCGTAGCCGAACAGGATGTCCGTGCACAGATTACCGGCAAACCCGGCTGCGAAGCCGTACCACGGTCCATGGAGGTAGCCGGCCGCGAAGAGGAGAACGATCTGCGGCCGCAGGTCGACATTGGACACGCCGGGCAGGTGGATGCGCAGAAAGAAGTTGCTCAGCGCGTAGGCTGCAACGATGCAGGCGGTTGCAAGCATCCTGTTCCGACGGTCCGCGCGGTCGTTGGTGGTGTCGTTGGTATCCGTGGAGGATACGGTCATGGTTGACTCCGAAAGTGACTCTCCGAAAGGTTCGGGGTCCGACTACCCGGACGCGCCCGCGGAAGCATGCTTCCGCGGTCAAATCGGATTTGCGTCGGCGTCGATCTCCCGGTCCACGGCAAGCAGGCGCGGCGGCAGCGGGCGGTTTTCCCTGACTGCCCTGATGAAGCCCGTTGAGAGCTGCAGCAACTGGCAAAGGACTTCGTCGATGATCTCGGCGGGCACTCCGTAGTACAAAAAGTTGATGGGCATCAAATCGCCCAGGAGGTAGAGATCCTTGCAGCGCGCGGGCTGTACCCGCGGCCGGCTCGGGACCCGGGCCTGACCTTGCGCCTGGTCCCCCGCCTGCTCCTTGAATCGGAAGCGGACCCTGTTGCCCTGCACCAGCCCGGTCTGGGGGTCTTTGAAGGGGGCGATCCGGATGCTTACGGGAATACCCCGGACGGCCGGCCGGGGGGAGTCCACGAGGCGCTGCAGCCAGTGCGTGAGGTGGGAGAATTCGACCGTCTTGGTCGAGCCGCTGGCAAAGAACAGGGCGCTCTTCCTTCCCTCGACCACGAGCTTTTCCAGGATGTCTTCCTCGATCACGGACCGCCCCACCGTCCCTATGATAAGATCCAGGTCGAGCAGGACTTCCTCGGGGATGTCCCGGACGGTTTTTCTCTCCAGGTAATCCCTTCCCGTCCCGGAGCGCATCGGTTGTTCAGCGGGTCCTTCCACGACGATGTCCACTCCGCAGAGGCTTCCATCGACTATCCGGTAGGAGAGGTCCTTCATCAGGTTCCGGCCGATGTTGCCCCGGCAGCCGGTGACCAGGACATTTCGCCTGGAGAGAATATGCCCCATGCCGTGAAAAATGGATTCGACGGCGTTCAGTATCGCCGCCGAACATTCCCTGGCTTCCACGATGTTTTTCAGTTTCGACACGGCGATGCTGCACGCGGGAAAGGCGAGGCGCCCGCGGGCCGACTCCACCTCCCGCAGGTGATCGTACCCGTTTCGCGTGTGTTCGATGCTGCCGGGGAATATCCCCTCCAGCCATGTGCTCAGAGGCTGATCCAGCTCGCTTTCCGTGGGGAACGGTTCGATGCCGGATTCCTTGTCTATGGAAAAATAGGCGAGACTCTCCCGCAGGGTCCTGTTTTCCAGGCAGAACCGGTTGATCAAGGGAGCCATGTAGCCGCCGTCTTCAATGAGGAGGATGCGCTGTCCACGGCTCGCGGCAATGCGCGCTTCGCTGAAGAAAAGATGCCCGGCCACCATTCTCATGGCCTGAAAGTAGTCCATGCCGCCGCGAAGGAGCGTCTTCTCCACGGATTCCAGCCTGTCCAGGGGGGAGTAGTGCTTCGAGAGGATGTAGCATCCCTCGACCGAATCGCGGGTTTCCACCCTCTGGAGGGCATGGTAGCGGAAACGCGATTCCGGCAGGGTGAAAAGGGCTTCCTGGTGCCTGTCGGGCACCACTCCTTTGTACTTGATGAAAAGAATCTGCAGGAAAGCGCAGTCGAGGCGGTCGAGCGCCTTGATGAGCCCCAGGATCTGCGAGGTGATGTGATGGATCAGGACCACCCGCACATCCTCCAGGGTGGTGGAAAGACCGTCCACCAGCGCGCTCAGGCAGGGAAGCTTCTCCAGGTGCTCATCGATGGTGACGGTCTCTCTTTGTTCGAAGAGACTGATGTTGAGACAGGCCCCGCCCCGCGAGACGTCAAGAAAAACCCGGTGCTCGCCGGACAGCATCTCCAGCAGGCTTCCTCCCGCCAGGGCCTCTATGATCTTCTGATCTTCGAACAGGTACAGCACCCGGGAGAGCAGCCTCGCGACCTTTTTCTCGCGGTCGAAGACGAGCAACCCCGAGTCCTCGAGGGGCCACCTGAACTTGATGTGAACGATATCCCTGAGACCCGCGTCTATCAACCGCTCGAAGAGAACCGGCTGCCGGCCCGGTATCTCCATGTACTCGTCCTGCTGGTTCTGGCATTCCCGGTGGATTCCCTGGAAGATCTGCTCGGCGACTTTGCCCTTGTCCTGGATGGAATACCGGTGGTCCAGGTCCTTCACCACCCGGTGGGGAATCCGCTTGAGGTAGAGTCTCGATTCCGCGGCGTTCTCGATCGTAATGCGAAGGAACTTGCCCTCGGGGTCGTGCTCGACCAGGAGGTAGTGGTCCTCTTCCGGGCTTTGGGGCCTTATGTGAAAGGGAAAGAGCAGCGCCGGGAGGTCCTGTTGCGCTTCGCCTGCCCGGTGGTCGTCCCGGACGCCGAAAAAGGACGGGAAGAGCAATCCTCCCCATCTCGGGCTCTGGATGATGTCGAACACCAGCCGCAGCTTGCGGCGGAACGCTTCCTGAAAACCCAGGAGCTGTCGCGCGGGCTTGCTGCGCACGTAGAGAAGGACGTGAGCGATTCCCATCTCGTCGAGTTCGGGAGTGAGCTGCGAATCGACCACCTGCTGGACCATGATGTCGGCCTGCGAACTGGCGCTCTGCTGAATGACGTTTCCCGCCATCAACTGGACGAACTCCGATATGCCGGAGAAGACCTTTACGCCCGTGAGGTTGATGAAGAACCTGCCGTCATCCTGCCTGATGAGCAAGACGCCCAGGGTGGTCAATTCCGTTCCCGAAGGAGCCTTGCCCTTCGGAAGCTCCTTCGTAAGCCGGGGGGACTTCATGAGTGACTGGAGAAGCCCGCTCACTGTCTTATCGGGTGTTTTCTCGTTCATTCCTGGTTTCTCAGCTTGTCGGCCTTGTCTCGAAGATTCTTGAAGTAGTCGGTGCCGGTGATCTTTTTCACCTCGGCGCTCTGCCTGGATTTGTCGATTTCTATCTTGAGTTCTCTCACCTCCTGCTTCAGCCGCTGCTCCCGCGAGTCGACCTCATGCCTCATCTGCTCGAAGACCCCGGCCAGTTGCCCCATTTCGTCATTCCTGGAGACGATTTCCCCGAGATCGTCCGACGGCTGGTAGTCCCCCTTCGCGATGGAAAGCGCCGCCGTGGTGAGGCTGACCACGGGCCGGGTGATCCTCCTGGTCAGAAAGGTCGAAGCCGCCAGCCCCACGGTCAGGACGCACAGAGAGAGAATGCCGATGTTGTAGAAATCCCGGATGAGGACTGCGTCCGACATTTCCTCCCTCAGGGCCGACCAGTTGGATGCGCCGTAGGTCAACAGCACCGCGAGAATGAGCGGATAGGTGGTTACGAGCATGATCCGCGTCTCGATGGTGACGGTCATTTTCCGGAAGAGCAGCAACATGGCGGGGACGAGGAGCAAGCCGAATATGGCGTCGGTGATGAACGCGGGCAGGATCAAGGTATAGGTGATTTCCATGAAGCCGATTTGGGAGCGGAGCGTGTCCAGCGACGCCGCAAAGACGATGGGAAGCGACGACGCCAGAAAGATGAGCAGCAAAATCAACTGAAAATCCCGCCCGGACCTGACTTCCCGGATCGACCAGTAACGGGCGAGGCCCGGAATCATGCCGATGAATCCGTTTCCGATACTCCAGTTCCATGCGTGGAAAACGCCGAGTCCCTGCAAGGCGTATCCGAAGGAGTCGCCGAAGCAGCCCACCACGAAGCCGCATACGGGTCCGTGGACGATACCCACGAAGATCGGCAAAGCCACCTGCGGACGCAGTTCCACGAAGGAACATCCCGGCGGGTGAATCCTTCCGGAAATGAAATTGAAGCAGCCGTACAGGACGCCGGATACGGCGCAAACGAGGATGATCCGCCATTTCGGCGTCAAGAAGTTCAACTGCTTCCTCCCCTATTGTGGAAACAGCCTCATCGCGAGCCGTTTGAATTCCGCCGTTATGGGGCTTTCCGGATAGCGAACCACGAAGAGCTCCTCGCTCGCAAGGTTCATCACCTCGTCCGAATGCGGCAGAATGGCCGCGACCTCGCAGTCGTAGGCGTCCTCCACCAGCTTTTTGATCGAGGCGACATCATAGGTCGGGGGCGCCTTGTTGACGAGGAGCATCATCTCCGGGACGCTCAGCTCCCTGGCGACTTCGACGGTTATCCCGGTTCCCTGGTAGTCCTGCCGGTCCGGCCTGAGGAGGATGATGAGCACGTTGGAAAGCGCTATGGAGAGCAGGGTTTCTTCGTTGAGCCCCGGGTGAGTGTCTATGATGAGGGCGTCCAGGGCAAGTTCCGATATGAGGTTGCGAAAGCCCTCGCTCAGGAAACTCATGTCGTACCCGTCGCGCAGGACCCGAACGATATCCACCGTGTTGATGCTGGAGGGAATGAGGAAGAGCTTTCCGGATACGGGAGCTCTGAGGCCGTTGGTGACGTCGCAGGCGGCCTGCTGGATGTCGCACCGTCCCCAGAGGTAGTCGTTCAGCGAGTAGCTTGCCCGCTCCTCGACGAGACCGAACAGGACGTGAATGCCCGGAGACTGAATGTCCGTGTCCACGACGCCCACTCTTTTGCCCATGAGGGCGAGCATTGCGGACAGGTTGGCGGTAATGTTGGATTTTCCCGTTCCGCCGCGAAATGAATGAACGGAAATGACTCTCGCCATGGCATTCTCCCGTAAGGTCAGGTAGTGAATGAGCCGTACGTTCCACAACTTCAAGGGTCAAAAGATCCGTGGCCGAAAGAAAAGGTGAACGCCACACGTGATAGCCCGTACCACATGATCATACGTCCGTCAAGTCCCGGCAGGCTATCTGGATATTCGATATAAAGTCCGGTCCGGAATCAAACATGCAGGTGGGGATGGAGAGCAAGGGGGGATGCCTGCTGCTCATCGTATGTCAACGAGGAAATCACAGTCTGCGGGAATGAGCTATTTGCCGGCGATCTGATCAGAGGGAAAGATGCTCTTCCGTGCGCCCCCACTGTTACCCCCTCAGCTTATCGAAATTGAAATATACTCCCATACGACCACTTACGTCCCGCGCCCGGTAGCCACTGCCAACTTGGCCGATACGACCTAAATGGTCCCTGTGCAAACCATGTTGAGCATTTTATGCTCCGAACGGTTGAAAACCGTACCTTTCGATGGGGATCAACAAATTTTGGAGAATAGGGAAACCTCACAACTATAGGTAATTGGGTTGCGAAACTTCAAAATTTGTAGTTTCTTAACCAAATGTCCAGAAATCCAATTCTCATCCGTTCTCAGTATAAGCAGCAGGCCGCATCCCTTTCGGGGGCGCAGGCCGAGAAGGCCGGATGGTGGCAGATATCAATATGTCCAATGCTTGTACTCTGCTGCCGGTTTGACTTCCTACCCCTCCATGCTAAGCTGTCCCTTAATGAAATTAATAGCCCAAGCAGCACAGAAAATTGCCGAGCGCCTGACATGGTGCACTTCCTCCAGAGACCAGGTGGGGATCTCAAAAGATCTTGCCGAAGGTGTTACCCCCGGTTAAAGGGGGACCCCCCAGGGCAATCGCATGATTTAGGTGCTGAACAAGACCCTGGCGAGGTATCGGTCGT
>CAYOVG010000062.1:0-23375 GCA_964407285.1 uncultured Syntrophobacteraceae bacterium | reverse complement strand
GCAGCCGCGGCGCCTTTCCATAAACGCCGCGGCGCGCTTTTCAACGATCGCCGAAAGCGCGATGGGTTTGCCGTAAGATCATTAAAAATAGCATGCTTGAAGGCGATTGTGTACAAGTGAAATTCGATGAAGAGCGGGAAGAAGTGGGGGAGGGCCGGGAGATACGGCCCTCCCTCGGAAGGGTGCTGCTGAAGGCGGTGCGGCGGACTGCACACGCCTGCTGCGGATACGGCGCTCGCGGACCGCCGGTCGCGAGCTTCCGGCGTTACGGCAGAGCGCAGGATGGTTTCATTTCTTCCCTGGTGGCTTCGCACACATCCTTGATGAGGATGTCGAAGTGCGCATGAGCCCCGGCCCTGGGATCATTGAAGTCCGCAATGATCGTATCCTCCCGGATTTCTCTGACCAGGAACTGCACCAGCGTCTTTTTCCGCATCTCCCGGTACATCGTGTTCGGTTTCAGCCTTTCTTCCTTGCAATCCGACCGGGGAAGCTCCCTCACCAGTTCTTCGTCGTACGCTCCGAACATCTCCTCGGGGGGTACGTACACCTGGACCCGGTCGCCGGGATACTTATTCATTATCGCGCCTTCCACGGACGGGTACTGCACGTGGACGCCGTACACGAAATCGCACGTCGTGGGTTCCGTCTCCGATACATTCCCGTCCCTGGTAGTGATGCGGGCCTTGTATTCCATGGTCACCTTCATGCATTCTTTCACTTGCAGTTTCTGTTCCGACTGCGCCATACATCATCCTCCTGTCAGGCCGCCGGCAGGCCGGCAGGCCGGGTGCTATTCAGAACAAGGAACGCACACTGCGTCATCCACCGGATCGGTCGTGACGGCGATGTGATTGCAGGTAATAGTCCTTTTCTATTCCCGGTTGAATCGAGTTTTGTATTGCATCCTAAAGGTAACGTATGGTCCGGTTTTGTCAACGTACCGGGGCCCACATTTTTCATGACGGTCCATGGGAACCGCAATCAACCGTGGTTGTCCACCGGTTTCGGGACAAAAACACCTTGCATTTTCCGGATGATTCATGGAAAACTAATTATAGCGGGTTATAACGGGAATGAGAACAGGAGCGGGCAAGGGTGAGCGATACGTTGGACGGCCGCCCGATTTCGGGCGCAAACGATAACGGACTTGAGTTCCATACTTTCGATATACTGTCGCGGGCGCCGGGTCTCGCACACGGCGCTTTTACGCGGCATGGGGGAGTGAGCGGACCTCCGTTCACGGGGCTCAACACGGCCTGGAACATCGGGGATGAGCCGGACGCGGTTGCGGAGAACCTCAGCCGCATAAAGGCTGCGATAGGGTTGGACCGACTGGTGGCGACATCCCAGGTGCATGGCGACACCATCCATGAGGTCGATGAGGAACTGCTTGCCGGAGCCGAAGCGCGGCCTCCGGTCCTGGTGGCGCCGCCGGGAGACGCCCTCGCGACCCGCCTCGAAGGGGTCGGGCTCGTTATAAAAATTGCCGACTGCCAGGCGGTTTTCCTGGTGGACCCGGTGGAAAAGGCCGTCGCCAACGTGCATTGCGGGTGGCGTGGGAGCGTCGCGGAAATCCTTCCCAAGACGGTGGAATTCATGTCTCGCCGTTTCGGTTCCCGGCCCGACAATTTGCTGGCGGCCGTAAGCCCGTCGCTTGGGCCCTGCTGCGCCGAATTCCGCAACTACCGGACGGAGCTTCCCCCGTCGTTTCACTCTTTCGCGGTGAAGCCGCTCTACTTTGATTTCTGGGAGATAAGCCGCCGGCAGCTCATGGAGGCGGGCCTGCAGTCCGGGAATATCGAAATCGCGGGGCGCTGCACGGTGTGTGAATCGCGGGATTTCTTCTCCTACCGGGGCGAAGGCGCCACCGGGCGGATGGCGGCGGTTATCGGGTGGCGGGATCATTCCCGGAAAAGTGAAAGCGAGAGCGACCGAACATGATCAAAATCCAGGAAAACGGCCGGATCGTACACCAGGAGGAAGTGGCGCGGGAGACCTTCCGGCTTCGGCTCGAATGCCCGAAAATCGCCCGGAGCGCGCGTCCCGGGCAGTTCGTGATGCTGCAGGTCCGGGAGGGAATGGACCCCCTCCTTCGCCGCCCGTTTTCGTTTCACCGCATATTCGCGGAAGAGGGCGTGATAGAGATTCTCTACAGGATCGTGGGGCGGGGGACGATGCTGCTTTCCCGGCGCCGCGCCGGGGCGCGGGCGAGCGTCGTGGGACCGCTCGGGAACGGTTTCCGGCTTCCCGCGGCGGGTGAATCGCCCATACTTCTCGTGGCGGGCGGGATAGGCGTGGCTCCCCTCTTTGAACTGACGGTCGGGATCGGGGCGGCCGCCGCGGAGGCTTCGGCCGGCGGCGGCGACGTGCGTCTCTTCTATGGAGCGCGTACGGCCGCGGAACTGCTCCCCGATGAGTTGCTCGCTCCTTTGGGCGTTACCGTCCACTTCAGCACCGATGACGGAACCCGCGGACACCACGGCTATGTGCCGCAACTCCTACAGCAGGTCGTGCGGGAGGAGGAACTCCGCCCCGCCCTGGTCTACGCATGCGGTCCTCTGGCGATGCAGTACCACGTGGCGAAGTGGGCGCTGGCGGAATCGATCCCGGCTCAACTATCGCTCGAATCCCTCATGGCCTGTGGGCTGAGCGCCTGCCTCGGGTGCGCTCTTCCCGCCGCCGACCCGGCTTCGGTTTCGACGCCGGACCCGGCTTCGACTTCGGGAGCCGGAGGCTCGGACGCTCCCGTTTCCCAGCAGGATCGCTACGTCCATGTGTGCAAGGACGGCCCCATTTTTTCAGCAGGATCTATTCAATGGAACAAAATCCGAATACTTCAATCGCAGCCCCCGATCTCTCTGTGCAGCTAGGCCCGCTCCGCCTGCGCAACCCCGTGATGGTCGCTTCGGGCACCTTCGGCTACGGGCGGGAATACGCCGATTTCGTGGACCTCGGGCGGCTGGGGGCCGTCGTGGTGAAAGGGATATCGCTCGCCCCCCGTGGAGGCAATCCTCCTCCGCGCCTGGTGGAAACCCCGGCCGGGATGATCAATTCCATAGGTCTCGAGAACGTGGGGGTGGAAGCTTTCCTGCGGGATAAGATGCCCTACCTGCGAAAGTGGGACGTACCCGTCGTGGTGAACATCTTCGGGAACACGCTGGAAGAATACGGCGAACTGGCGGCTCGCCTGGACGACGCGCGGGGCGTGTCGGCGCTCGAAATCAACATCAGTTGCCCTAACGTGAAGGAAGGGGGCATGGTGTTCGGAACGGACCCCCAGATGGCGGCGAGCGTGGTGCGGGCGGTCAGGCGTTCGACGAAACTCCCCGTCATCACCAAGCTCACGCCCAACGTCACCAGCATCGGGACCATCGCCAGGGCGGTCGAGGATGCGGGGACCGACATCATATCCTGCATCAATACGGTCGCCGCCATGGCTGTGGATATCTTCTCGCGGCGGCCCCGCCTCGCCAACCTGGTCGGCGGGCTGTCGGGACCCGCGATAAAGCCCATCGCGCTACGGTGCGCTTACGAAGTGCTCGGAGCGGTGAATTGTCCCGTGATAGGCATCGGAGGGATCATGAACGCCAACGACGCGCTGGAATTCCTACTGCTGGGGGCTCGGGCCGTCCAACTGGGCACGGCGAACTTCCTCAATCCGTCCGCCACAATGGAAGTAATAGAGGGTATCGAACGGTTCCTGCGTTTCCAGGGGCTTTCCGCTCTTGAAGCCTATATCGGCGCTCTCGCGACCGAGTGCCTGTTTCCTTTCGCGGAAAAGCCCTGCGAGCTGTGACGGACCCGGCCGACACCTCTATTGCCTTCTATCGCTTCCACTGCTTTTGCTCCCGCAAAACTACGCCCGCCTATCGGCGGACGAAGCTCTCCCCGGCGAGGCGGCATTCATGCAGCGCGGTGGGATGTTGCAGGATGGCCCCCCTTTCCTCGATCTGCGGGAAACAGACTTCCCCGGCGTATGTGGCTCCAATGGCGTCGTAGAAGTACTTCATCGTGAGGATGGCGCATTCGAAGAGCCTCTTTCCCTTCGTTGCTCCGGCGCTCAGAAGAAAGCCTTTCCGGACTTTCGCTCCGGGGACGTCTTTGCCCTCCTTGCGAGCCAGTTCACGCCGCATGTAGGATGCCTGGGTCCTGTCGACGAGAAGCTTCAGTTGCCCGGGGACTCCATAGAAGAAGATCGGGGCCGACACCACGATGAGCGGGGCTTCAGCCAGAAGGGGGTAGACTTCCCGCATGTCGTCCTCTATGGAGCAGGAACCCGTTTCGTCGCAGTGTCCGCATTCCATGCAGCCTTCCAGTTTGAGGTCCCGCACGTAGATCCGGCGCGCTTCCCCGCCCGCGCCGGCAGCCCCTTCAAGGAAGGCATCCATCATGAGGTCCGTGTTCCCTTCTTCCCGAGGTGAGCCGTAAATGGCTAAAATCTGCATATATCCTTCCTCCCTGTAGTGTTTGCCTGCCGGCCGGACCTGCCCGGCCCGCGACGAAACCGAAACCGCCTGTGCCGGAACACACCGCGACCGCGTCCACGCCGACGCGGAATGCGTGCGCCGCCCGCTCCTCGTTTGTCCTATCGTTTGCGCCAACGGGTATAATCATAGTGCGTTTTTCGCATGGCGTAAACCCATTTGCGCGGGACGGCGCGTGAGGGATCATGAGGGAGAATCGCGTGCATCGCGGAACAGGGATTCAACCGTTTCGTGGGTGGTGTGGTGTTGTGCACCACATACCGCGGAACAGAGATCAAACCATGGAACAGAAATCAAACCATTTCGCGGGTGGACGGAAACCATAACCGGAACAGAGATCGGACCATGTGGCGGTTGTGGCGTGAGAACCACGGAGAGCACGGAGGGAACGGATGTCGGAATTTGGAGATCAGAGATCGGGTTCGGATACCGGAGGTCGGAAGTCGGAACGGCGTCATCCGACTTCCGGTCTCCCACCTCCGACTTCCGTCCCGCGTTCTCCCACCGGTCGGTTCCTCTCGTTGCCGGTTGCCGGGTTCCGCCCGGCAAGGCGGGATTCATGGTTTTGTCGTTTCTGCCCTAATCGGGCATCTTTCTGCGTCCCTTCCAGTTGCGAAATCTCTCCATCTCCTCCTCGAGCCCGTCCGTAATCGGGGAATTGTGCATCGCCGCAATAACCTTGTATATTTCTATGGTCCCTTCGGCGAGAGCGTCCTGGGCCCTGAGAATAAATACGGGCTCATCGTCAGGTATGCGAGGTATATCTATCTTTCCGTACTTGCCTGATACCGCCATTTTCGTCCTCCATGCTCGATGTGTGTATAGGATCATGCAGGTTAATATAAATATGTTGCCGGCAGGGTCAACGAATAAGAGAGGGACAACGGGATAGTCGTTTCGGGGGCGTTCTTGGGAGTCCCGACTCCATGTATCACCTGGGCCACAAATTGCATTAGGCGACTGGAGATGGGATAATCGGGACCTGGAGAGTTGGGCATGAACACCGTGGCGCGGTTGCCCTACGACCGACCGAACCCCCGCGTGGTGCGCGACATGGCGTCGAGCCTGCAACGCTCGGAAGCGCCGGACGCCCTCTTCGTGGCAGACCTGATGCCCGGAGTGGCGCGGGTGGGCGGGGAGCTTCGCCGGTTGGGGCCGAATGCGCCCACCGTGGAGATCGACAATACGGATACGGACCAGTACATGGAAATAGAGGGTGAGGCGGCCGAAGGCGCGGCCATTCCTTCCGCCTTAGATTTGAAATCACCGCGCTCCGACAAGGGGATTCGAACCGTCAGGGATAATCCGACCGGGTACGGGTCCCGAACCGGTAAGGATGCCCGAACGCGCTGCCATTTGCGATTCGCCCCGGTTCAGCCGCCGGATTGCTCTTCGCTCGCCTTCGTCTGAACGAGAGCCTTCGGAACATCTCCGGGCTTTCGCTCTTGAGCGCCTGCTGCAATAGGGCGGCATGTTCCTCTCCTCTTCCATGCTTCCCAGTTCCGTGCGGAAGAAGGAACAAAGCAGTTCAACGCTACGGTGATGAACGGGCTCATGAGCGGAACAGCGGAAAGCGGAACGAGGTCTGCGACGCGACTCGCCACGACGCTCGTTCTCCGTGGTGATTTCCGGTGTCAGACGGCGTCTTTCGCCTTGAGCTTCCGCATATACTGCCCCAGGGCCATCAGCGGGAAGCAGTTTCGGTAGTTATGATACCTGATGTAGAAATGCTTGGGAAAACCGGTTCCCGTGAAGTAGGCTTCCTCCCAGGAGCCGTCCGGTTGCTGGTTTCGCAGCAGGTAGCCGATACCGCGGAAGACCTCGGGGCTGTCCTCTTCGCCGGCTGCCAGCAATCCCATGATCGCCCATGCGGTCTGGGAAGCCGTGCTGGGCCCCTGTCCACGCAACGCCGGGTCTCTATAGGATTCGCACGTCTCCCCCCATCCGCCGTCCGGGTTTTGGTGGTCCTTGAGCCAACGCACGGCGGCCTGGACGTAAGGGGAGGAAAGGTCTTCGCCTATGACGCTGAGCCCGCGCAGGACGCTCCACGTGCCGTAAACGTAGTTCACTCCCCACCGGCCCCACCATGCGCCGTCCGGTTCCTGGTTCTGCTTGATGAACTTCAGGCCTTCCTTCGCCCTGGGGTGCGAGAGATCGTACCCGTAGAAGCCAAGGAGTTCGAGCATGCGGCCCGTGATGTCCACCGTGGGATAGTCCACCATCGCTTCGTGGTCGGCAAAGGGGATGTCGTTCAGGATCGTAAGGTTGTTGTCCTTGTCGAACGCGGCCCAGCCGCCCCCTTCGCTCTGCATGCTCAGGCACCATTCGATGCCGCTCTTTCTGCAGCAATCGAGGTCCCCGACGTACTGCGGAGAGATCTTATGGAGGGCCATCAAAACGACCGCCGAATCGTCCACATCCGGGTACTGGGCGTTGTCGAACTCGAAAGCCCATCCTCCGGGCGGGCAGCAGTTCTTGCACTGCCAGTCGCCGCCGGTGCCGATCTGATTGCGGACGAGCCATTCCTCGGACTTCTTCAGCGCGGGATGGTCAGCCGGCACTCCGGCGTCGCGCAAAGCGATGCAGTTGAGGGCGGTGTCCCACACCGGAGAGACGCACGACTGGAGCCGAAGCCCTTCCACCTCATCCTCGAAACAGAAATTCTTGAGGGCTTCCAGCCCTTTGGCGATAACCGGGTGGTCCGTCGGATATCCGAGATAGTGGAGCGCCAGGATGGAGTTGATCATGCACGGCTGAATCCCGCCCCAATCGCCGCTTTTTTCCTGGTGTTCCAGCACCCACTGCTCGGCCGCGGCGATTGCCTTCCGGCGCAGAGACGGCATGGGGTGATGCCTGTCGAGCCACTTTGCCGCCTTGTCAGCGAACCTGATGAATCTGTGCAGAAGGGGGGGAGACTCGTACGCCCGCAACGCATCGGACCCCTCCTTTCCCGTGAAAAGCTCGGAAACCCCACGGTCCGCGGGCAGTTCCAACCGAGGCCGGAACGCCATGATGATGGACAGGGGAACCACGGTGCTTCTGGCCCAACTGGAGAATTCGTAGATGCTGAAATAGAAATGGGAGGGCAGGAGAACGAGTTCCACGGGCATCTGAGGGACTTCGTCCCAGTCGTATTGCGCGAAGAGCGCCAGCCAGACCTTCGTGAATACGCGCGAGGATTCGATTCCGCCTCTTTGCAGAATAAAGTCCCGTGCTTTCCTCAGCGGTTCCGACGCCGGGCGATGCCCCGCCAGCTTCAATGCAAAATACGCTTCGATGGTGGTGCTCAGGTCCCCCGCGTCTCCATGGTAAAGACCCCATCCCCCATCGTCTCTCTGATGGTGGAGGAGATGCCTCACCATGCGCATTTCACGGTCGCGATCGACGCACCCCAACAGGTGGAAGAGCATCAGGTATTCGCTGGTAATGGTGACGTTGGATTCGAGTTCGGCCCACCAGTACCCTTCCGTATGCTGCGTTTCCAGGAGAAAGTCGCAGGACATCCTGATAGCCTTTTCCAGCTTCTGAGTCCACGAACTGTGGGTAGTCAGATGGGAAACCGCCCCCTTTGAGCCGGTCTCCTGCGCTTTGCCGGAGTCGCTCTTCCCGGACGGATTCGAAACCTCGCCATCGAAAAGACAATCCCAATCGTAGTGATAGCCCTTAAGCACTTTCAAACCGTATTTGTCATCCGCAACATCAACCAGACTCTCTCGCTCCTTCGGCATCGTAACGTCCACCCTTTTCACAATCCAGCCCCACCTTACGTTGCCCCTTTTTATGGTCTTCTGATGCCAGGGAAAATCCTACCGGCGGCATCCGTTCTCACATGCGCAACCGCACCCCGCACCTTCAGCCATTTGAAGCCCCGGTCATAATGGCTTACCCGGTACGGCCCGCCTGCCGACTTCGATTCAAAATGGCTACTTATAGCACCTAAAACGAACTAACTCAAAGCGAATGAACGCATCCTGGCACATTTTTTCTTCTCTTCAGGCTGCTGAGAATGACTAGTATAAAATGATATCTCTTGTAAAGCAAATTATTTGCTGAAAATCTCTTCGTCTTCATCCCGTGATGATCCGGCAGTCCGCGCACCAGCAACCGTCCGCGCCCGCCATCACGGGGTTTATATCCATTTCGACGATTCGAGGATGGTCCAGGGCGATCCGGGACAGACCGGCCAGCATATCGGCAAGGCAATCGATCCGTACGCCTTCCTGTCCGCGAATGCCTTCCAGGATGGGGTAAATTTTGAGTCCGCGAAGCATCTCCCGGGCGCTTTCCGGCCTTATGGGAGCGAGTGACCGGACCGTGTCCCGGAATACCTCGGCAAAGACGCCTCCCATGCCGGCAACGAGGACGGGGCCCAGTTGAGGGTCCCTTTTGATCCCGAGGAGGAGTTCCCTTCCCGCCATCTGCTTTTGCACGAGTACGCCCGTGAGCGTCCCGTCCGGAGTCCGCTGCCGGAAAAGGTTTTGCAGTCCATCGAAGGCTTCACGGAGTTCGGCTTCGGAATTCACGCCGGTGCGAACGCCCCCCAGGTCGGACTTGTGAAGCCACTCCGGGGAAACGATCTTGAGCACCACGGGATAACCGGCCGCCTGTGCGATGGATGCGGCCGCATCCGCATCCACGGCCATGGCGCCGGGAGCTACGGGAATCCGGTAGCGACGGAGAAAATCCAGCGCTTCCTCGCCCGCGATCACCCCACTTTCGGGGAGGGCCGCGCCCTCCGGCTTCGCAGGCCGCTCTTCCGGCATATGGCATTCCTGCATTCTGTATTCCCGTATCCTCGTGTAGCGCAGGGTTGCCGCAAGTCCCATCACGGCTTCGTCTATACTGTCGAAACATACCGCATAGGGCACGGATTCCAGCGCTCGAACCCGCTCCTGCGCCCCGTCTCCGTAGAGCCACAGAGCAAGCGGTTTGGATTCCGGATTATCGCCCCCGATTTCCCGTATCGCCGCGGTTATGTCGAGGTCGGCGTGCATCGGAGAGGCAAGGGCCGGAACTATCCCCAGGACGGCGTCCACATTGCCGTCGCGCAGAAGACCGGCGACCGCCCGCTTGAATACCTCCGTAAAGGACCCCCCGACCATTCCCAGAGGCCACAGATCGACCGGGTTTCGCAACCGGTGCCACCTCACGCGCGGGTCTTCGATATCACTCCGGATGGATTCGGGAAACGGCGCAAGCTCCAATCCATGGTCTTCACATGCATCGGCGGCCATAATGCCGCAGGCCCCCGTCGCCGTAACCACCCCCAGGCGTGGTCCCCGCATGAGGGGGAGATGAAGAAAAGCACGGCTTACCGCCCTCAGTTCGATCGTATTGCGCACGCGAATGAGTCCGGTCTTGGCTACCGCGGCATCGAACACGGCATCCTCCCCGGCCAGGGATCCCGTGTGCGACAGGGCCGCCTTCGCTCCCGCTTTGCTCCTGCCCGTCTTGAAGACGATAATGGGTTTGCTCAGCGATATGCGCGCGGCTGCTTCCAGGAACCGCGGACCGCGGGGAATTCCCTCCATGTGCAGCACGATCACACGCGTCTGGGGATCGCCTTCCAGGTATTCGAGCACATCCACGAAATCGACATCGGCGCAGTTGCCCACATCGATCGCCTTCCCGATGTGTCCGGTAAAGGATTCGTACCCCGCTTGAAACACTCCGGATTGGACCACCATGGAAAGGGGAGGGGGGGCTGACTGCCGGGGGATGTCGACGAATGCCGTGCTGAAGTGAGCGAATGCGTTGAGGATTCCCATCGTGTTGGGACCGACCACCCTCACTCCGCGGTCCCGGGCCGTTGCGACGATTTGATTCTGAAGTTCCTTCCCCCGTTCGTCGGCATCCGAAAAACCCTGGCTTATGATGACAATGCTTCGAATCCCCTTGCGGACGCATTCCTCGAACACCGGCGTAACCCTGTCCCGGCCGACTGAAATGACGGCCAGTTCGGGAATGTCCGGGATATCGGCGACGGCGGGGTAGGCGGCGCGCCCGAGAATGCTCCGTACGGCCGGATGGACGACGTAAATCTCCCCCTGGTATCCGTACTGCAGCATCATCTCGAGGTTATTGTAAGCGCCGGGTCCGGTTCGACGCGGCGCTCCGATCAAGGCGACCGAGTGGGGTTCAAAGAAAGAGCGCATTCATTCTCTCCTTGCCGGGGATGAAGTCGTATCCATTCGGGCCTGAGGCTGAGCACCCGGACGCACGATGGCGACAGTCGCTTCCCACCCGGTACTCGGTGCTGCTCGATGGTGCGAATTACATTGTGCAACAGGCTATGTGTTATAATTACCGGGGCCGGGTGCGGCGGTTTCCCTCCGGTATCAGGTATCAAATGCCTGATTAGTACACGGGCACAATAAAGCAGAGAAAACACGGGCAGTCAACAGAAATGGTTGCGGGTTGCCTTCGGGTTGCGGGTTGCGGGGTGTGGGGTGCGAGTTATGGGTTGCCGGTTGCGAGTTGCCGGTCAACAGAAATGGTTGCGGGTTTCAGATGTTGGGTTTGCGGGTTGCGAGCGCAGGTTCTCGTGGACTCGGGCGTGAGCGGGCCGCGGGATGTGATTTGCGGTTTACGCATTGCGATTCGCGGGCCGGGGGCTTCCCAAGTTCGTGGACGGTTTCGATCGTTTACGGCATTCCGGAGCATGATCGTTGTAGGCGGGGCAATAATCGAGCTACTATTGGTCTTGCGCCATAAGGAATATTATTATATGGTTGTGCGGCGCCCCCGGATGGCGTGTCAGGGTTGGTCCCGTCCAGGCAAATCCCGGAGGATACATGGATATCTCTCCTGACGATATGGAGCGAGTTCGTTCCTGCTTTGCGCCAATCATGAGACTTTGGACTTTGATGAACTGACGTGTTTCGGTTAAGGAGATTTCCATCATGAAGCAATACGTGATCGACCAACTGCGCGAGTCGGACTATTATCAAATAATGGATTATCTGAATGAAAGCGCCACTCAGACCGCGCTGGAGGGAATCTACTGGGTCAATATTCCCAGGGAACTGTACACTCCCATGCAAGTGCAGCATACGCAGTGCCATCCTTTCTACTTTGCGATCAGCCTGGACCGTAACCAACTCTCCTGTGAGTGGCTCATAAGAAGCCGCCAGACCATGCGCTGCTCGTGCATCGCCTACGCCAGTCCCGAACAGAGAGATTTCATCATCAAGTTCGCCGACGATATCCTCGAAAAGCTCGGTATCAAGCTCTAATGATCCAATGGACGGATTTTGAGTACACGGTAGGCTGGAACAAATAACCTCATACAGCTATTCATCTTCTGATTCCAGGTTTCCACTCCGAAGCTTCAAAGGTGGGCAACGCTTTCCTTCTGCCCACCTACCCCCCACCATTCAAGCCGATCTGCGGCGGCTTCGTTTCCAGAGTCGCGCTCTTCTCCATCTCTGTAAGCTCCTCAGTCTCCCGAATCAGTTCAGGAGGGTCAGGCCGGCTGAATCTCGTTTCGAGATTCAGCTTGTTCTGTAGCTGCATTATCTGGTCAATAGAAAAGCCGTCGTGGACCTGTCCGAACCATGTCGGCATGGTGATCAGAACGAATGGTCAAATCTGAACAAAGCTTTGAATTCCGGAGTGATTTCGCTCAAGCCGGCGCTTCCTCCCAGGGAAAGCACCGTCAGCGGAGACAGGTTATACCGAAAGCCCAGTTCCATCCCGTTGATGCTGTCTTCCCCCGTGGCGTCCCGTTCATGCGAGAAATCCAGGACGAGCATGGCGTCCGGACCGATACGGTGATCGTAGCCTATTACTGCAATATAGCGATTGTCCTTGCCTTCCTTTTCCCCGGAATCGCCATCGAATTTCCACGTCAGATCCAGGTGAAGGCTTTGGACGCTGTCTCCCCGGATTGACCTGGCCGCTATCAGACCCAGCCCAGCCTCCATCACTTCCTGACCGTCGCCTTGCGCGAACGGTCCGGCATGACCGGACAGGTACAATCCCGGAAAATCTCCGGATTGATGGAATAATCGGAGCAAAAATTCTCTTCTCAGATATTCGGATGCCGTTTCAGGATCGTCTCTCAAATGGGAGGATGCGTCGGTCCCGAATCGGGAAACGCCGAGCCTGTCATGCACGGGCCACGGTTCGGTCGTGAGGGTATCCCGGAATTCCTTTCGTTCTTCAACCAGCAGTTCCGGCTGATCCCGTCCGTCCGCGGAATGCGCGAATGGAAGATCGTGCACGATGTTTCGCCGGAACGAGTCGCCGGCCGTTCCCCCTGCATCCCGTTCCCGCCGCCCGCCGTCTTGCTTTGCCGGGCATGTCCCCTTGAGTGGACCATGGGTTAGAACCGCCGTTGTCAGGAAAGTCCCCAGAAGAACCTTGAAAAGCAGGTTGCGGGTTTCCGGTGTCCGTGTCGGCATGACGTTCTCCTCCCTGGAACAGCCGGATACGACCGGCAATCTGTTATGTATCGGCCCCTCGGCTTCCGAAAGGAGCACGGGCGCCCCGGATCGAGCCGAGACTCTATCCAGTACGACTTCGAGGCCATTTTCTCCCAAAAGATTCCAGGATAAAATAGGGTAAATACTGTATATTTGAAGAAACCCAAACGGATGCGGGGGCAGAATCCGGGATCGACGCGCGAATTTGCCTCTTGCCTTCCACGGCCATTGTCTCGTAAAGTTCTGAATATCCAATACGAGAAGCATAGAGCCGGGGAACCGGCGGGAAACGGATCGGGAGTTTTTAACCTGAGGGCAGGAGGGCTTCAGTGATGAACCTGTTGGAAGTCTGCTGCAAAGCGCCGGAATTGTGGGATGAGGTCTTGCGCTGTATTCAAAATGCGCTCATCGTGACGGACCTCGAAGGGCTCATCCTGTTCGGGAGTCCCAACGTCGAGGACATCCTCGGCTTTACAGCCGTCGAATTGAAGGAACGGCACTTTTCCATCTTCGTTACCCCCGAGGACGTGGCCCTCATGTACCATAACCTCTTCTACATGGCCCGTCGGGAAATGTCTTTCGAGGGCGAAATCATGCTCGTCCGGAAGGACGAAACCCGTTTCATCGCCTACATTACGACCCGTCCCTGTTACGACCCTCACGGCGACCGGACCGTCGTCGTCATCTCGATCAGGGATATCGATGAGATGAAACGCCAGTTGAGGAAATACAGGGACAGCAAGTACGAGGACATGATCAAAGTAGCCAACGGCATAGCCCATGAGCTGCGAAATCCCCTGGTCGGGATCGGCGGATTCGTCAACAGGCTCTTCAAGGCCCTGGGTAATGTCTCCGACCACCAGGCGTACTACGATCACATCATGACCAATCTCCATAAGATCGAAACCCTGGTCAGGAAGGTGGAGTTCTTCGCGCACCTGCCGAAACCCGCTCTTACCCGGTCCAGCCTCCAGAGCGTGGTCCAGGAGAGCCTGGAGTCCTACCTGCCTTTGGTGGAAAAAAGAGGAATCGAGGTTTCACTGGCTGTCGACGATATCGTTCTGACCATCGACAGGGACCTCATCATCAAGGTGCTTTCCATTATGATCGAGAACTCCCTGGATGTCCTCGCCAGGGGCGGCAGGATATCGATCTGGACCGAAGCGCAGGACAACTACTGTGTCATCTTCGTAGCCGATACGGGCACCGGAATTTCGCCGGCCGATCTGCCGTATATTTTCAATCCGTTCTTCAGCACCAAGGCGAGCGGAGCCGGAATCGACCTGGCGACGGTCAAGCGTGTCGTGGAGGGGCACGGCGGGTATGTTGACGTGAAATCGCAACAGGGGGACGGGACCACCTTCTCTTTGCACTTTCCCGTGGAGCGCCGTCGCCCGATACGCATCATGCGGATGGGGGACGACCGGGCGAACGGAAGTTCGCCCCCTTAGAGAGGACGACAGTGCTGCCGTCCTGACGGCGCCGCTACGAACGGCGATGAACTGTCGCCCACATGATGATGTCCGCAAGGGGGGCCGGACGACGGTTCATTCATGCGCTCACAAGGGCCGTGGTTCGTTCACGGGCGCTGGTCCCAAACCCGCAACACCAAGGGACCATGCTAAGGTTCGTTCACGGTCGTTGTTCCCAAACTCGCAACGTGCAACTCGTAACACACAACCCGTGACCCGCACCCCGCACTTCATTCATGTCCCCGCAAGGGGCCAGCATGCGCCGATCGCTGTTCCTTTTCCCCTCTCCGACGTGATGGCGAAGCGGCCTCCCGCGAGTTCCGTCCGCTCTCTCATGCTGGTGAGCCCGAAGCCTCGTCCCGAGACTTGCCTGGTGAGCGCTCGCCCCACATCGAAGCCTCGCCCGTTGTCGGTGATGGAAAGCTTCAGAGTGGAGCCGTCCTTCGTCAGCGCCACTCGTATCCTTTCGGCGTTGCTGTGTTTGGCGGCATTATGGAACGACTCCTGGATGATCCTGAAGACGACTATTTTCAAAGCGTCGGGCACGTCGTCTTCCTCTACGGCCAGGTCCAGGTCCACCTGGATGGATTCGTACACTTTCTTGAACTCGCGGCAAAACCATCCTATGGTGACGATGATGCCCAAATCGTCCAGAATCGAGGGGCGAAGGTCCGTCATGATCCTTCGTACCTCCTCCATGGCGCGCTGAACGAGAGGAATGACGGCATTCAGGGCGCCGGGCAGGGGGTTTCCCCGGCTGATCTGGTGGATGGCGCTCTCCACGCTGAACTTGACGGCGCTCAGGCACTGGCCGACGCTATCGTGAAGTTCGCCTGCAATCCGCTTTCTTTCATTCTCCTGGACACTCAGCAATTGGGCCGAAAGGCGCCTGAGCTGATTTTGGGACTCCCTCAATTCCTCTTCGGCTTTCTTCTGCTGCAGGGAGTACCGGATCGAACGTTCCAGAAGATGTGATGTAATCTGGCCTTTTATGAGGTAATCCGCGGCCCCGGCCTCCATGGCTTCCAGATCCACCTTGTAGTCCCCCTGCCCGGTCAGCAGAATGATGGGGGCTTTGCACCCTTTGGAAATGGCATGACGGAGCAGGTCCAGCCCGTTCCTATCCCCCAGGCGGTAGTCCAGAAGATACACGTCATGGCAGTATTTTTCTATGGCGTCCAGGCCCGCGTTGTAATTGGGAACCCACTCCAGGAGAGATTTCCAGGTGTCGATCCGTGAGAGCAATTCCCGCGTGAGGATGAAGTCATCCTCATCGTCTTCAACCAGAAGTATTCTTAACTGACGGTTGTCGTTCAGCACCTGTTATAAGACTCCACACCAGGTTTTCCAGCTCGGTGAGCATCCTGCATCTCCGGCGATCATTCAAATCCGCGGAGAGACACACGCTGCAAGCGGTCAACACACTCCACTACTAACGACGATTACGACCATTATGGCGTTGGAATACATTACTTACCCCATCTATATAACCATGATCTGCCGTAAAGGCGAGTTTTTACTGTACTTTCCCTCTCACCCATGGGGATGCGCGGATAGAAAATACCTCGCCTTCCCCATGCCTCGAGTGTGACGACATTCCTATCTTGATGGCTATAAGCGCGCTCTTGCGATAAATATAAGGCCTCGAAAATGAAAATGAGGGAGATGAGCGGGAAAAACGGATAGCCGTTTCAATGTTTTTTGCGTCGGCTCCGGCCGGTTGGGGCAGGGACCGTCCCCTCCCCCGTTGTGTGGAAAACGGCGGAAAGAGACGTGGGTAATCGGGATTTGATACGGCCGGCAGTAGCCTGCCGAAGCTGTTCTTTAAGGAGACTATGATGAAAATTGGAAGAGTAAGCGTTGTCGTCACTGTCATCGCATTCCTGTTGGTGGCCATGCTGTTCGCAGCGCCGGCCTCCGCGCAATTGAACAAGGGGGACGGGAAGAGCGCGCAAGACAGCGCCGCAAGCACTGGTGTGGACTCCGGACCTCTCCGGGTGACCAACATGATTGACAAGAGCGTGGAAGACAAACAAGGCAACGAACTTGGAAAGATCGACGATGTCGTCATTGGTCCCGACGGCCGTGCCGAATTCATAGTCATTTCTCATGGCGGTATACTCGGGATAGGCGAGAAACTGGTTCCCGTGCCCTGGAAATCCGTAATGGCGACTCCGCGTGTGGATGAAGGCGGTAATTTCGTTGCCGCCTTCGACAGTCCTAAGCTGGACAACGCACCGAATTTCACCAGGAATGACTGGCCCGACCTGGCCGGTTCGGAGTGGCTGCAGAGTATTTACAGCTACTACGGCGAAGCCCGGTCCGGTTCACGGGAGGGCGGCGACTCCGCCCAACGGTAATGGAGCAATGAAAATCGAAAGCCCGAGGCCGGAAGCCGGATGATCGGCCGGCGGGGACGGACTCCCGTCCTGCCGTATTTACCCCGGAATCTCCGTTCACCGGCATCCGGCCCCGGACTTCCTTTCAGCGTCCGGCGTGGCTTTCCATCCATTGTCCGATCGCCTCGAGGACACGCCGGTTTTCTTCCGGCAGGCGGACCGCCAATCGAATGAACCGCTCCCCGACTCCATCGAAGGAAGTGCAATCCCTGACGAGAATCCGGCTCGAAGAGAGCACGTCGCTACACAGAATCGGTGCGGGCGGGAGTGTCTCTCCGAGTTCCACCAGCAGGTAGTTGGCCATCCCGGGGAGGACCCGGCACCCGTGAAGCCCCTCGACGGCATCGCAAAGGCGGTCCCGCTCATCTCCGACCAGTTCCAGGGTTTTCCTCTTGTACTCTTCCTGTTCCAGGCAGTACTTCCCCGCAACCTGCGCCAGGGTATTGACGGTCCAGGGCGGAAGGCTCTCCCGCATCCGGCGCGCCGCATCCTCCGAAGCCATAACGTATCCCAGCCGCAGTCCCGGAATCCCGTAGAACTTGGTCATGGATCGTATGAGAACCAGGTTCGGCACGTCCCGGATGTATCCTTTGAAGGACTCGTCCTCGCAAAAGTCCACGAATACCTCATCGACGATGCAAAGGGTCTTTTGCTTCAAGCACCTGTTCAGGAGCCAGTCCCGGACCTGGCTGGGAAGCACGGTTCCCGATGGACTGCCCGGATTGGTCACCATTACGGCTTCAGGGGAGAATGCGGCGCAAATGGATTCCAACTGCTCCACGGTGGGCTGGAACCGGTCTTCCACGCGGGTGATCAGTTTGCCCAGGAGCACGCCCTGCAGTTCGAAGGCCTTCTGGTACTCGCTGAATGTGGGGAGCACCATCACGGCCTTTTTGATGCCGAGGGCGCGCGGCAGGCAGTATATGAGTTCCGTGGAGCCGTTTCCCACCACGATTTGATCGGGACCTACGCCGTGAAAGCGGGCGAGGGCCCCGGTCAGGCTTTCGTTTCGGATGTCGGGATAGTGCTGCAGGAGATGAAACTGCCGGCCGATTTCCTCCAGCAATCCGGGAGGCGGTCCGAGAGGATTGATGCTGGCGCTGAAATCCAGTATGGTTTCGGGAGCGCATCGCAACCGGGAAGCCACTTCATAGACATTTCCACCATGGACGATAGACATCTGATTTCCTTTTTCACGGAACATAGCATAAGCACAGGCCCAGCGCAAAGGCCAGCAGGGACGTGACGTACATGAGCCGGATCATGGCGTTGTAGGCGTCCAGGGTCAGGGGGCGTCCGGGGTCCCCCAGCGTGGGTTTTTGAACCGGCACGCCGAAGTAGATATTCACGCCGCCGAGCTGTATCGCGAGCGCTCCGGCCGCCGCCGCTTCCGGAAAGCCGGCGTTGGGGCTCTTCATCTTGCGCGCGTCGCGGCGCATGATCCGAAACGCCCCGGACCGGTCCAGTCCGCATGGGGCTGCGGCAAGAGCTATCAGCAGCCCGCTCAGCCGTGCGGGTATCCAGTTGGCCAGATCGTCCGCTCGGGCTGCAAACCATCCGAAATGGCGGTGCCTGTCGTTCAGGTATCCCACCATGGAATCCATGGTGTTTACGGCTTTGTAGGTCATGGCCGCGGCGGGGCCTCCCAGGGCCAGGAAGAGTAGTGGGGCCACGATCCCGTCCGAGATGTTCTCCGAGACGGTTTCGATGAGCGCGCGTACGATGTCCTTCTCTTCCAGTCGGCTCGTATCGCGGCTTACGATGCCTGCGAGGCGTTCGCGCGCGAGGGCGAGGTCCCCGCCTTGAAGGGCGGCGGCCACGCGGGCCGATTCATGGTGCAGGCTGCGTGTGGCGAGGGTGGTGTAGGCGAGCCAGATAGCGAAGGCGTCCCCCACCACGCCCGGAAAGATGTGGGAAGATACCCACAAGGCCAGGGAAGTCGCCGCAAAGACCGACGCAACCACGCATATCCAGAAAAGGAATCCGGCCAGGCGCTGCCGTCCGGGGGATGCTTCCTCCCGGTAGAGGGCAGCCTCCGCGCGGGTGATGAGATGTCCGATCCAGCGGATCGGGTGGAACCGGCTCTGCGGGTCTCCCAGTACGAGGTCCAGACCGTACGACGCCGCAAGATGCCAGGGATAAAACGCCAAGATGTCTTACCTCCTTTCGATTCCCGCCAGGCGGTAAATCCTTTCCACGTCGGCGTGCCGCCGGACGTGCTCCGCGAGGCGGTCATACTGCTCTTCCTTCCAACGGCGGTAAGAGAAGCCGGACGATGATCCGGACCGTCCGGTTCCCGAGCCGGCCGCTCTTCCCGAATTCCGCTTCAGATACTGGAGGAAACCGCGGCGGAAGCCGTCGTTGTCGAAAATCCCATGGATGTACGTGCCCCAGGCGCGCCCGTCCGGCCGGATGAGTCCGTCACCGACATCCGCCGGGCCGCCGTTTCGGCGAACGATACGGAAGAGCGGGCGGTCTCCTCCGATAGGCCGGCTTCTCCCCATGTGGATCTCGTACCCGTAAAGGCGCCCGGCGTCCCCACTCGAGAGAGTTCCCGCGCGAAAGTCGGTTCGGTCCGTACCCGGGGCCGGTTCGCCTGCCGGGGGGAACCCGCCGGCAAGTTCGGCTTCGACCTGCGAGGTGATCTTGTCGAGGTACATCTCCGTTTCCATCTCCAGGAGTCCCAACCCGTCCAGTTCCCGCAACCTGCTTTCGACTCCGTGAGGGTCCTCGATCCGCACCCCGAGCATCTGGTACCCGCCGCAAAGGCCCACCACGATGCCTCCCGCCTTATAGTATGCGATGATGGCGTCTGCAAGTCCGGATTTCTTCAGGGCCGCCAGGTCCTCGATGGTGTTCTTGCTCCCCGGAATAATCACGCAATCGAAACGAAACACCGCTTCCGGCCTGTCGAAATAGGCCAGTTCCACGTCCGGGTCCTGCTCGAAGCAGTCGAAGTCGGTGTAGTTGGAGACGAACGGAAGGCGAACCACGCCGATGGAAATCCCCGCTCCCGGCTCTGCTCCGGAGAGAGACGCGCCGGCGGGACCCGCGGCGCTTCGCTGCATCCTTTGGGCCAGCGCGACGCTGTCCTCTTCCGGGATGGCTATGTGGTCGAAGTGGGGAATGACGCCGAGCACGGGCCGCTCCGAGCGGGATTCGAGTATGTCGATCCCGCTCGTGAAGAGGCCGGGATCGCCCCGCAGCTTGTTGACCATGAACCCTATGATCCGGTTCTGCTCGTCGGGGGTCATCAGCATGAGGCTCCCCAGGAGGGAGGCAAAGATTCCCCCCCTGTCGATGTCGCCGATCAGGATGCAAGGCGCGTCGGCCATCTCGGCCATTCCGAGGTTCACCAGGTCGTGCTCCTTGAGGTTCAGTTCGACGGCGCTCCCCGCTCCTTCCATCACTATGACGTCATAGTCCGCCGCAAGCCTCTCAAAACACTCCCGGACGACGGGCACAAGCTCTTTCTTGTACTGGTAGTAATCCCTGGCGAGGAAATTCCCGACCACCCTGCCGCGCACGATCACCTGGGAGCCCATCTGGGATGACGGCTTGAGGAGGATGGGGTTCATGTCCACGTGGGGCTCGATACCCGCCGCCTCCGCCTGGACCACCTGCGCGCGCCCCATCTCGCCGCCTTCCGGCGTGATGAAGGAGTTGAGCGCCATGTTCTGCGCTTTGAAAGGGGCCGCGCGATAACCGTCCTGCTTCAAGATCCGGCAGAAGGCCGCCGCCAGGATACTCTTTCCCACGTCGGAACCGGTTCCCAAAAACATGAGCGGCCTGGCTCTTCGATTCATCCGACATCCTTTCTTTCGACCGCGGGTCCCGGTTTCGCGCTTCCGCAATCCGGATTCCCCGCATGGTGCTCGCGGTCTGCGACTGTAGACCGTACACTTTGTCTCATCATATACTCCCGGCACGAAGCGACGAAATTACGGGCCGCTTCCGGCGCGCTTCCCCAGTGGAGGTGAACGTAGCTGGCCAGGACGGACCCCGCGGCGTAGCCTTCCGGCATGGATTCGGCCCCCTTGCGGGCCTGGATGGCGTATATCCGCTCCAGGGGGGCTTCGCCGTCCTGCTCGACGATCTCCGAGTAATGGAATTCATGACCTCGAAGTCTGAGTCCCGCCGGCCCCAGGAGGCAGGACCGTTGCAGTTCGACTTCCGTGTACCCGAGCGCTTTGCGCCTCTTGAGCATCCGCGTTCCGAACGGCAGCACTCCGGCCATGGGGTAGCGGCTGCCGTCCACTGTCTCGATGAACCGGCCGAGCGACATCAGCCCGCCGCATTCGGCGTAAATGGGCATCGTCCCAGCGGCTGCGGTCCGTACGCCGTCCAGGAAACCACCGGCTAAAGATTCGGCGAGAGGGGCAGCGTGGACTTCCGGGTATCCGCCCCCGATATAGAGCCCGGAGGCGTTCTCGGGGAAAGTCTCTCCCGCGAGCGGAGAGAAGAAGTGAAGCCGTGCGCCCGCCATGCGAAGCAGTTCCAGGTTGTCCGGATAGTAGAAGCAGAATGCGGCGTCGCGGGGGACGGCGATAATCACCGGAGCGTCGGCGGCGCCTGGAACGTCGGCAATGCCACGGCGCTCATCGCGGCGGGCGTCGTTGCCGGGCCATTGCCCTTCGGATGCGCCGGAAGGGGAGAGGAGGGCCCCGGCGTAACTCGCCTTTTGCAGCAGGAGGTCGAGGTCGAGGCGCTCCTCCACCATTCGGACCATGGCGTCTCGCCAGTCGTCGGAAAGTCGCAGTTCATCGGCGGTAACGAGTCCGAGATGCCGTTCCGGGATCGTGACGCCGTCATTTCGCGGTATGCCGCCCAGGACCGTTATGTCCGGCAGGGTGGCCGCCATGGCGTCCTTGAGGTAATCCAGGTGTCCCGGACTGCCGATGCGGTTGAAGATGACGGCGGCGGTCCGAAGATCGGGGTCGAAACTGCTGAAGCCGTGGACGAGGGCCGCGGCGCTACGGGCCATGCTGCGGGCGTCCACCACCAGGACCACCGGAAGACCCAGCCATTTGGCCATTTGAGCGCTGCTTCCCGCCTCGCTGTTCCCGTCGTAGCCGTCGTAGAGTCCCATCACTCCTTCGACCACCGCCAGGTCGGAGCCGGAGAGGAGGCGCTGAAACAGGGACCTGTTGTAATCGCGCTGGAGCATCCACCCGTCCAGGTTTCTGGATTCCTGCCCGGATATGAGGGTATGGAGCCCCGGATCGATGAAGTCCGGCCCCACCTTGAAGGGCTGCACACGGAGTCCTCTCGCCCGGAACGCGGCCATGAGCGCAAGGGAGATGGATGTCTTGCCGCAGCCGCTCTGCGTTCCCGCAACGACGAATGCATGTTTTCCCTCTGTCAAGCTGTATACTCCTCCGCTTTTCGCCCCTTGAAATACGTTCGTGGGATTTTCGAAGTCCAATCTCAAATCTCTATCTCGGCATCCTATTCTCTCCCATTTTGGACTCTCCGTCCAGCGGCTTCTTTGGAGACAATCCACTTTCCGCTTCATTGCAGGAGCGACTATCGGAGCAGGAGAAGCGGCATGCATTGTCCACGCCGGCTCGATCGGCGCCGGTCTCGTCATCGTCGATCACAGCTACGTCAGGAAGCTGCATTTTCAATAGCTTGTTGACCCTGCGGCCTTGACTGAGTATAAGGCAATCCACGACAAGTAACCTTCCAAGGAATTGAAACCGGGAGTCGGGATGGACCGGGAATCTGGTAGGTTAATTCCTTGGAGTTGCCCAAGGCGTCAGGCAATGAATAATTATCCGGCTTCCTCGCCTGCAAGCGTTGCTGAATGCGTACAGGAACGCTGCCAGGTCAACGAGAATGGATGTTTTATTTTTGCCGAACGCCTAAATCACCGCCAGACCTCGCTAAATCTCTTGGTCACGCGACTGTCCTCCTGTATGATCACCTGAGAGGAATCCAAAACCCGGCGGCGGGAAACCGGCATATCCTCAAAGAAGTCGCTCAAGGAGAGATTACGGAAATTGGAAACCGAGACTTCCCTCATTCTCGTGGTCGATGACGACCCTATTGCGCTCAAGGGCTCCCTGCGCCTGCTCTCGTCCGCCGGATACCGGGTGTTGACGGCCTCGGACGGATGCGAGGCGCTGAACGCGGCCCGGGAAAACAAACCGGACCTCGTTCTGCTCGATGTCGTGCTTCCGGACATCAACGGAGTTGACGTGTGCGGGCGGATAAAAGACGATCCTCAATTGCAGGATGTCATAGTCGTTTTGTTTTCGGGGATAAAGACCAACTCCGGGGACCGAACCTTCGGGCTGGAAAGCGGAGCGGACGAATACATCGTACGGCCCATATCGAATGGGGAACTCCTTGCGCGTATTCGGGCCATGTTGCGCCTCGGCCGTACGCAAGCGGAATTGAGAGCCACAAAACGGGAGCAGGAGGCGTTGGCCCGGCTCGCCGTCGAGCGCGAACAGGCTGCCCGCGCCGTCGAGGAGAGCGAGGAGCGCCTTCGTATCGCCAAGGAAGCGGCAGGGCTCGGCATTCACGATTACGATATATCTTCGGGAACCATTCGATGGGACGAGCGGGTAAGAGAACTCTGGGGTG
>CAYOVG010000061.1:0-23479 GCA_964407285.1 uncultured Syntrophobacteraceae bacterium | reverse complement strand
ATGGCCCAATGGTAATCATCATTATGTTCACTTTCTTGTGTGGACCTGTACTAAGGTTACAGGTCTTTTTCCAGGCTTTGGGCCAGGGATGAAGCGGTCTGGAGGGCCTTTTCGTACTGGAAGGACGCAACCATCTTCTCCAGGTCCCGGACCTCCCGTCGAAACGGCGAATCCTGCAGATGGAGCTTCAGCGCCTCCATGTGTATGTCCGCGTCTACGTCCGCCTGGCTGAGACACTCGATGAGTCTTCTCATGATGGGAAGCGCGACGTCCGGCTCTACCGGCTTCGCGGACTCGGATGGCGCATGGCCGGATGACGTATTGGAGGACGAGGTCCCATCCGCTTCGGCGTTCCAAAGGCCTGCCGCGGAACTCAGCAGCCGGTCCGACACGTTCTTCATCCGGTCCCACAACGCCGTGACCGCCTCTTCGTCTCCACTCAGAAGAGCGTCCTCCATGTCACACGATACTGAATAAAGTTCCAATGCTCCGATGCTTCCCGACGCGCCCTTGATGTTGTGAATAATTCCGTGTACGTCCCCGGTTTCCTTCTTGTCCAGGTGCGCTTCCGCCGACCTGATGCTTTCCGGTAGATCCTCGCAGAACTCCCGGATGAGCTTTTCGAGCAATTTATGGTTTCCCCCCACCTTCCGCAGGCCGTACTCAATATCGAACCCATCCGGCATTCTATCAAACGACAGCTTCGCCGCTTCTTCCGTCGGGCCTCCCGTCTTTTCCTTCGGCAACCGGTCCAGCCGGGATTCCGGCCCGGTTTCCCGCCGGCCGGCCGGCGCGGCTTCTCCAATTCCTCCCGGAGCCGTCCAAGCTTCTGAGGGTGGACCCCCTTCCTTCGAACCGTTCTCCGCCGAACCTTCCGCCGTCATCCCGCTCATCCCGTTCTTCGCGGGACCATCCGCCGGCGCCCGGTTCCCCGACGCCTCATCCGCCAATGGAGGATGCGCGGCCGGACCATCCACATCCACGGCCGGTCCACCGGCATCGGCCGCCGGCGCATCGCCCGCCGGCGCTCCAGCCCTGATCCACTTGCCGAGCACGGCAAACAGCCGGTCCGGCTCGATAGGCTTCGCCACGTGGTCGTTCATGCCGGCCTGCAGGCACCTCTCCCTGTCGCCGCTCATTGCGTGCGCCGTCATGGCGACAATGGGCAAAGCGCCGTAGCGCGGGTTCGCCCTGACGATCCGGGTCGCCTCGAGGCCATCCATCCTCGGCATCTGAAGGTCCATCAGCACCAGGTCGAACGGGGTCCGCGTTATCTTCTCCACGGCGTCGATCCCATTCCTGGCGACTTCCACCCGCATTCCCCCCTTTTCCAGAAGCTCCCGCGCCACCTGCTGGTTTATCCTGTTGTCCTCGACCAGGAGAACCCGCGCGCCCCGAAGTCCTTCCGTCATCCATTCGCCGGAAACCCTCGACGCCCCCGGTCCCGAACGGGAACGCGGAGCCGCGAATCCGAAGGCTTCCATCAGCGTATCGAAAAGCGTGGAGGGAAGGACCGGTTTGGCCAGGAAAGCGTCGATGCCGACGCCTTCGGCTTCCCTGCGGCCCTCTTCCGAAGCGTGCGCGTTTGTCATGATGATGGTGGGAACATCCTTGAACTTTCCGTCGGACTTGATCCGCCGGGCCGTCTCGAAACCGTCGATGCCGGGCATCTTCCAGTCCAGCAGTACGGCGTCGTACGGGGCGCGGTCCGCTCCTCCCAGTTCCTCGATTGCCGCCTCGCCGGATTCCACGGTCGTGACCCGAAAAGAAAGGGATTCGAGTATGGACCGAAGAATGGCCGAGGAAGTGGGATTGTCGTCCGCCACGAGTATCCGCGCGCCCCTCAGGTCCGGATGCGGCGAAAGGGCCGCATGGCCGGACCCGGCCTTATAGCCGAAGAAGGCCGTGAAGGAAAAAACGCTTCCCTTACCGGGTTCGCTCTCCACGTCGATCTCCCCGCCCATCATCTCCACGAGCCGCTTGCTGATGCTGAGCCCGAGCCCCGTTCCCCCGTACCTTCGGGTGATGGTGCTGTCCGCCTGTGTGAAGGGCTGGAAGAGCCTGGATATCTGTTCCCGCGTCATGCCGATCCCCGTGTCCCGCACCTCAAAACGGACCTTCACGACAGGCGGTTCCCCGATCTTTTCCACAAGACCCGCGGAAATGACGACCTCCCCCGATTTCGTGAACTTGACGGCATTGCCTGCAAGATTGGTCAGGACCTGCCCCAGGCGGACGGGATCGCCCACCAGGACCCGCGGAATGTCCTTCGAAACCGTGAACAGCAGTTCGATGTCTTTCTCGTACGCCCTGTAGCCCATCGAACCCGCAACCCTGTCCAGCGTGTCGCAGATATGGAATTCGGCGGCCTCCAGGTCCAGCTTATTCGCTTCGATCTTGGAAAGGTCCAGGATGTCGTCGATGAGCGTGAGCAGGGAGTAGGCCGAGGTCTGGATTGTGCCCAGATAGTCGCGCTGTCTCGCGTTCAGGGGCGTCTGCAACATCAGGTGTCCGACGGCGACGATAGCGTTCATCGGGGTGCGGATCTCGTGGCTCATGTTGGCCAGGAACTCGCTCTTGGCCTTGCTGGCCTGTTCGGCCGCAACCCTCGCGCCTTCGAATTCCGCCGTCTTGGCCAGGAGTTCCTCTTCAATGCGCTTTCTTACGGTTATGTCCGCGGCTATCGCCATGCACATGCGCCTGTCGCCCGGGGCGTCGCCGAGCGCGGTGAGGTAGAAGTCCCACACCCTCTGTTCCCCGGAGGCCGTCCTGATGGGGAATTCGCCCTGGCGGCGCGTCTCCGGGTGGTCCGTCCCGTCCAGCAGGCACTCCATCACATTGCTCCAGGCCACTTGCGCCTTCCTGATCCAGTCGTCGATAGTGGGAGTGTCCTCGATGCCGTATCCGCTGATTTCGGTCCACGCTCTGCTGAGGGCGATGACCTCACCGTCCTGCGTGTGCAACATGATGGGGAAGGGGGATTCGAGAATGGCCCTGCGAAATCTTTCCTCGCTCTCCCGCAGCGAGCGCTCCATGAGCCTGCGGTCCGTTACGTCGATACCGAGCATCGCAACGGCCGACGGCCTTTTTCCGAAGTCGGCGACGGATACCGGGTTGAGTATGTTCTCCGTGATCCGGCCCCCGTGGATCGCGGTAAATCGCACCGGCTGACGGTTTGCGAGCGCTTCGCCGATGTGTTTCTCAAACAGCGCTCGAAGGTCCGCGGGAAGAGCGTCGAGCAGGTTGCGGCCGGCGTTTCCCCGGTCCTGTTGTTGTATGCCGAGCCTCGACGCGGCCGTTTCGTTCAGCGCCAGGACGGCCCCGTCCGCGTTGAAGAGCGCCCCCGCCTCCGGAATGGAATCGAGCAGCGCCCGCGTCGCATCGTGGGACTGCTCCGCCGCTTTGATGGATCTCAGTGAAACCACAACGAAACATCCGATGGCCAGGAACATGAGGCTCAGGAATACCGAACTCTTGTTGACCGCCCCTATCCATCGCTCCACGATATACGCGGTCGGAATTCCCGAGAGCAGGAGGAAATGGTCCTTCGTCCGGTAGGATACGACTCTTTCCACCCCGTCGATGCTCGATTTCATCGTCTCCGTGCCGGATGGACCATTGGGCAGATGTTTGCGAAAAAGGGGCCCGTTTGTGATGGAAGCCCCAAAGTCTTTGAGTTCCATGGGCTCGCGGGCGAGGAGGTCTCCTTCGTCGTTGTAGAGTCCGACATAGGAGCCCGGGCCGAAATAGATCTGCTTGTAGAATTCCTTGAAGTACTCCACATCGAGAGATGCGAACACAACTCCCTGAAACGCTCCCTGCTTGTCCCGGATGGCCCTGGCGATATTGAAGATCTTGTTTCCGGTTCCCCTGGCAATGACCGATTCGCCTATGACGAAGTCCAGGCCGGGATCGTCCCGAAGCTTTTTGAAGTACCTTCTGTCGGAGGCATTCACGGAAGGGATCGGATACACCCAGGTAATGGTCCTGAGCCGGCCGTCTTTGTCCAGGATGCCGAAGGCATTGACCTGGCGGAGTCCCTTGTTTATTTTATTAAGCTTTTCCCATTCCTCGTGAGATCCGGCTATGGATTCGATCCCCTCCTCTGACGCGCGGTCCGCTATCTGTCGCACGACCAGGAAGGCCGGGTCCAGGGTCCTGAGCGAGTGTTCCTGCAGCACCATCGTGAGGCTTCGAGTGTTCAAAACCACATCGTCGTAGATCTTGCGGTATTCCCTGCCTCCGACGTATCCCCATCCGAAAACGATAGCCGAGCAGAAGATGACGGCGGCTACCACGATAATGCGTTGCTGACTCCGGCCCGAGGAACTCTTCCCGATGGATTGCAGCCTGGAGAGTAGTCCGAAAGCGACGGCCAGGCACAGGAGTGTGGAAGTGACCGCCGTTCCGAGGGAGAGCAACTCGCTGAACGGCGTGATTTGAATGATCCCCGAAGAGTGCAGCCCCAGGCATATGAGCGCAGAACAGGACTGGACCGCCGCAACCGCGGCAAGGCAGCCGGAGATCACGGAGGCGGCCGTTCTTCGGAGGGTGGCGAGGACTACGGCAACGGAAATATGCAGGAGCGCAATCGTGATGTAGGTAAGAACGTGGCCGGAGCCGCCCTTGGCGAAGAGCGACGCCGCATTTTGCTCCTGTAAGGTGGCCGCCAGAGCCGACGCCATTGCGTACGCGGCCACGACCGCTCCTGCGAACCCGATTCCCCGTGCTATGCGGGACTCGCTTCGTGACAGGTTATCGACAACCGAGGCGACGGCGGGTAGAATGAAGAGAGCCGCGATGTCCGTTCTCAAGGGAAGGAGCACGGCGCAGGGGAGCTTCCCGGCTTCGTCCGAATCCAGGCATGATCCCGCCAGAATGCCGAGGCCCGACAAAGCGATTGCCATCCCTCCACAAACGTAGGCTCCACGGAGCAGCATCCTCCGCGGGTTTACGTGCGACCCATGGCCGGCGCTCAGCTTTTCGCAAATCAATGCTCGCTTCTCCTCCGGATTTCGAACTCGATATCGGGATTTCGAGTCCCGGGGAGAGCCTCGACCTGCCGATGCTTTCGCCCGGAACCGCAGTTTGCGTTAGATAGCCGTTCTTTAGCATAAGTTCGCGCTTTTAGAACGTGAAAAATCGCGAATGACCGCTGCGCGTGCTTCACGGCCTCGAAATTCCGGCTCGTCTTTCTCGGCGCGCCTGGAAAAAAATCCCGGCGTCACCTTTGCCGTAACGCCGCTTTTCGTACCGGCTTTCCGGAGACGGCAGAAGACGAAGGAGCGTTATGAAGCCAATGGGAATTCAGGGGACACGGGCTGGAATATCCATACCGATTGTGATAAGCAGATGCCGTGGTCCCCGGATCAGGACAAACACAGCGGCGGAAAGGGAGACAGCGGTTGAAAATCATCATCGTCGGCGCCGGTGAAGTCGGGTTTCACATCGCCCAGAGACTCACCCTGGAGAAAAAGGAAGTCGTCGTCATAGACAAAAGGCCTGACGCTCTGAGGCGCTTTGCCGATCTCCTCGATGTTCAGACAATCCAGGGCTCGGGAAGCAGCCCCAGGGTGCTCGAACAGGCGGGAGTCAGGGACGCCGACACCTTTCTCGCGGTAACCGACAGCGATGAAACGAACCTCGTCGCCTGCCTGTTCGCCAACGGGCTCTCGCCGGGCATCAAGAAGCTGGCTCGCATAAGAGACGACGACTATATCCGGTACAAGCCGGAGATGACCAGGCTTATCCTGAACATCAGCTCCATCATCAACCCTGAGGTGGAGGTGGTGAAAACCATCGAAAGGGCGATTACCACGCCCGGGGCGGATCACGTGAGCGAGTTCGCCGAGGGCAGGATCAAGCTCATCAGCATCCGAATCGACGGCGACAGCCCCGTGAGGGGCATTTCTCTTCTTGATTTGCGAAAGAGAACCGGTGACTTGAGGTTCATCGTAGGGGCCATTCTCAGGAATGATCGCCTGATCATCCCCTTCGGACAGGACTCCATCGAGGCGGGAGACACGGTCTTCTTTGTCTGCGCCGCCGAAGTGATGAAGAAGGTTCTTCGAATCTTCGGCGCTCGAACGGAGACGCAGAAAAACATTCTCATCATAGGTGGAGGCAACATAGGGCTCCGCCTTGCGCGAAACCTCGAGAAGACCTACCACCTGCGGCTCATGGAAAGGGACAAGGACCGGTGCTGCTTTCTTTCGGAGCGGCTCGACCATACCATTATCATCAATGGAGACGGCACCGATCAGAACCTCCTCGAGGAGGAAAACATCCGGGGGATGGACGTGGTCGTATCGGTAACGGGAAATGAAGAGACGAACGTGCTGCTCTCGCTTCTTGCGAAACGGCTTGGAGCAAAAAGAACCATTACGCGCATCAACAAGTTCGCCTACATGCCCATCGCATCGGCAATCGGGCTCGGGAACATCGTAAGCTCGCGCATCTCCGCCATCGACACCATTCTTCAGCACGTGAGACGAGGGAAAGTGATCTCGACCGTGTCCTTGAAAGGCGAAGAGGCCGAGGTGCTCGAAGTGATAGCCCTGGAGACCTCGGGAATCGTCGGGAAGCCGCTGAAGGACCTCGAGCTTCCCGGAGGAGTGATCGTTCTGGCGATCCGCAGGGAGAAGGAGAGCCTTATCCCGACGGGCAACACGGTGATACGGCCACAGGACAGGGTCATCATTCTCTCCACGAGACAAAGCATGCTCCAAGTCGAAAAGCAGTTGGCCGTCAAACTGGAGTACTTCTAGCATGCGATGGGGCTACATCTTTCGGATCCTGGGGGCTCTTGTCTTCTGCATCGGAATAACGATGCTCTTTCCCCTCGCATTTTCCGTCTACTACCGGGATGAGAGTCAACTGCCGCTTCTGAAAGCTCTTGGTCTGACGCTTGCGACGGGCTCCGCGCTTTTTTTCGCTTTCAGAGGAGAGCAGGTTGCCTCGATGAACCACCGGGAGGGAATGGCCATTGTGGCCCTGGGCTGGATTGCCTCGAGCTTCATCGGGGCGCTGCCGTTCCATATCGGGAACGTCTTTCCGGAGTTTGTCGACGCCTTCTTCGAGTCCGTGTCGGGGTTCACGACAACCGGCTCTTCGGTTCTAACCGACGTGGAAAAGGTGGCCCCCGGTTTTCTCATGTGGCGGAGCCTCACCCACTGGCTCGGCGGGATGGGGATCATCGTTTTCTCCATCGCGATCCTGCCCTTCCTGGGGGTTGGGGGGATGCAGCTCTACAAGGCGGAAGTCCCCGGGCCGGTTCCCGATAAGCTAAAGCCCCGCATCCGCGATACGGCCATGGTCCTGTGGAAAGTCTACCTGCTCTTTTCCGTGCTGCAAACCGTGCTGCTCCTCTTTGGCGGGATGAATCTTTTTGACGCCCTGTGCCATACGTTCGGTACGATGGCGACGGGCGGCTTCTCGACCCGGAATGCTTCCATCGGCCACTACGACAGCGCCTACATCGACATTGTCATAACGGTATTCATGTTGATAGCGGGCATCAATTTCTCGCTCCACTACCTTGCCCTTCTTGGAAAACCATCGGCTCTCCTGCGGGACCCGGAATCCCGATTCTTCATGGGCGTGGTCGCCGTCTTCACGTTGGTTTCCACCATGAGCGTTCTTGAGAGCAACTACGACTCTTTTGGGACGGCCCTGAAATGTTCCGTCTTCCAGGTGACGTCGATCATTACCACGACCGGTTTCGCCACGGCGGACTACGAGAAATGGCCCCCGCTCACGCAGTTGATCCTGGTTTTTTGCATGTTCCTCGGCGCCTGTGCGGGTTCGACCGGCGGCGGCATGAAGTGCATGCGAATCGTGCTCATGCTCAAGTACGCATACCTTGAACTCCTGCGACTGATTCACCCGCGAGCGGTACTGCAGGTGAAAATGGGCGGGCGCATCGTGCCTGATGAGGTCATGAAGGGTATCTGGGGTTTTTTCATGATCTACCTTGGGGTTTTTATACTCTCCTCCTTCCTGCTCTCGGCGATGGGAGTCGATATCGTGAGTTCCTGCACCGCCGTAGCGGCGACGCTTGGAAACATAGGTCCGGGGCTCGGAACCGTGGGGCCTACGGATAACTTCGCACACATCCCATACCCTGGAAAGTGGCTGCTGTCACTTTGCATGCTGCTGGGACGGCTTGAAATCTTTACCGTGATCGTCCTGTTGGTTCCAGAGTTCTGGAGGAAGTAGCATCGGAGAGGCGAGTTTCAGGTCTTCGTTCGACCCCCGGCTTCGTTTTCTGTGGCATAACCCCTGAGTTAAGCACCTGAGCAAAAGTTTCTCAACGCTTTGGAATGCAGAGTCCCAAGGCTGCATCAGGGAAAGACCTCCGAGCTTTGTCAAAAAAACTGGTGGTGTCCGGAATTGGCTAACCGTTGCGAAGATGCCGCTTTCAGAGGACCAGCGAGTTGAATTCCACAAAGTTTGTGGCATGTTCTACGAGTTGTGTGGCTATGAAACGCCATATCACCTCTCGAAACCGCGATTGTCACGTGCTTCGTGCTCTGTGAAGCTTATCCCGGACACTACCGGAAAATTCACACTCAAAGTAAAACAGGTTAGCGGAACTCCGCTAACCTGTTGATTTCTGGCGCGCCTGGAGAGATTCGAACTCCCGACCCACGGATTAGAAGTCCGTTGCTCTATCCACCTGAGCTACAGGCGCGCGGTCACCGGCGCTTCCCGCTCGGAAGCGCTTCCGTTGTTTCCTTGTCGCACCCTTCTAATAGTCGTTTTCACGCCCGGTTGTCAATACCGTTCTCCTCACATCCGCCCCAAAACCGATTTTTACTTTGCATTTCGGATCGAAAACCGATACAAAATCAGGATATCATTTAACGGGAAGGAGAAGAAGAGATTATGGATAGCTTGTTTCCCTGGTTCGGATTGGTGGCGGGATGCCTTTTGCTCGTCGCCGGAGTGCGGAGCCTCTACGTCAGCGGCGACTGGGTGCTGATCGTCCTGAGTATGCTCATCGTCGGTTTCAGCATTTCCGCTATCGCCAAGAAGCGAAAGAAACCGTAGGCTGAATGGCCTTGACTGCAAAGGCCAAATCAACTAGAAACGTTAAGCTCGACCGCGGAAGCCGGACGAGGAATCATTGGTGTTTTTTCAGACAGGGGCGCTTTAAGATATGGAAGATCTAAACGTCGTAATGCGGGAGCGGCTGCAGAAGGCCCAGGAGATGGAGCAGGGGGGGACCCCTCTCTACCCCAACGCCTACGCGGTTCCCGACCGCATCCGCCACATAATCGAAAACTTCGGAGGCAAAAGCAAGGAGGAACTCGAGAAGGAACCGCCTTCTTTTACCGTTGCAGGCCGTATCATGGCCATCCGCTCTTTCGGCAAGTCCGTATTCATGCACATCGAAGACGCGGGCGGCAGGCTGCAGATTTACATCCAGAAGAACAACGTGCCCGCGGAAACGTATGCCCTGGTCAAGAAACTCGATATCGGGGACATCATCCGCGTGGGCGGCTCTCTTTTTCGCACTCGCACCGACGAACTCACCCTTCTCGCCGGGGACCTTGCGCTCCTTACCAAGAACCTGCGCCCGCTTCCCGAGAAGTACCATGGGCTCAAGGACGTGGAGATCCGCTACCGGCAGCGCTACGCGGACCTCATCGTCAACGAGCAGGTTCGGGAAACTTTCAAGAAACGGGCCGGAATCGTTCAGACAGTGCGGCAGTTCCTCTCCAGCCGCGGGTTCCTCGAAGTGGAAACCCCCATGATGCAGGTGGTGCCCGGCGGCGCCACGGCGAAGCCGTTCAAGACGCATCACAACGCGCTGGGAATCGATCTCTACCTTCGCATCGCCCCGGAATTGTACCTCAAACGCCTTCTGGTCGGGGGCTTTGAGAAGGTCTTCGAGTTGAACCGCAATTTCCGCAACGAGGGGATATCCACTCAGCACAATCCCGAATTCACCATGCTCGAATTCTACCAGGCCTACGCCACCTACGAAGACCTTATCCTCCTCACCGAGGAGTTGTTCGGCGCGGTGGCGGCCGCGGTAAACGACGGAAACCCGGTTCTCGAATACCAGGGGGAGCGCGTCGACCTCACCCCTCCCTGGCGCCGGTATACGCTGGCCGATTCGCTCGTGGAGATCGGGGGCATTCCCCGCGCCGCCGTGGAGGACCCCGCGAAGACCATCGAGACGGCCCGGTCGCTCGGCATCCCCATCGAACAATTCGAAGGGCACGGAAAGCTCCTCACCAAGATGTTCGATCTTCTTGTGGAGCCCAAACTCATCCAGCCCACCTTCATCACGCACTACCCCCTGGAAGTCTCGCCCCTCTCGCGCCGAAACGAGAGCGACCCGAGCGTGACGGACCGCTTCGAGCTGTTCATCACCGGGAGGGAGATGGCCAACGCCTTTTCCGAGCTGAACGACCCGAGGGACCAGGCCGAACGCTTCATGAAACAGCTCCAGGCGCGGCAGGCCGGTGACGAAGAGGCCCACATGATGGATGAGGACTACATCCGCGCTCTGGAGTACGGCATGCCCCCCGCCGCGGGCGAAGGTATCGGAATCGACCGGCTGGTGATGCTTTTTACCGATTCCGCCTCCATCCGCGACGTGATTCTATTTCCTCACCTGAAGCCGGAGAAGAAAACTTAATCTATTATGGGTTTCGAGCTTTTCGTCAGCCTTCGCTACCTGATGGCCAGGCGGCGCCAGACTTTCATCTCGCTGATTACCATCATTTCCATCGCGGGAGTCGCCGTAGGGGTGATGGCGCTCATTGTCGTCATCGCCGTTATGAACGGGTTCCAGGAGGATTTGCGTGACCGCATCCTGGGAGTCACCTCCCATATTGTCGTCGGAAATGTCGGCGGAACGATCTACAACTACGGGGACCTTATGGAGACGGTCCGCCAGGAGGACGGCGTCGCCGCCGTCACACCGTTCATCTATACCCAGGTGATGCTCAGTTCCGGACGGAGCGTATCCGGCGCCATTCTCCGCGCCATAGATCCCCAAACGGCCTCCGAGGTCATTCGGATCGAAAAGAACCTGGAAGGGAAGCTCAGCGACCTCAATCCGGCCCCGGCCGGGGAGGAGCCCGTTCAGCCCGGCATCATCCTGGGCGCCGAACTGGCGAATCACCTGGGGTTGCGAATGAACGACTGGGTGACGGTCATCTCGCCCGCCGGCCGGATAACTCCCGTCGGGCAGATACCCAAGAGCAAGCTGCTGAGAGTCGTGGGGATCTTCAAGTCCGGAATGTACGAATACGACAATACCCTGGCTTACATCAGCATCAAAGCGGCCCAGGAGTTCCTCGCGATAGGCGATGCGGTTTCCGGGATCGAAGTCCGGGTGGACGACATCTATGCGGCCCGCTCCATCGCCGAGAGAATCCAGAACCGCCTGGGCATTTCGTATTGGGTGAAGGATTGGATGCAGATGAACCGCAACCTGTTCTCGGCGCTCAAGCTGGAAAAGGTGGTCATGTTCATCATCCTCACTCTGATCATCCTGGTGGCGGCCTTCAACATCGTAAGTTCGCTCATCATGCTGGTCATGGAAAAAATTCGGGATATCGCGATCCTGAAGGCGATGGGCGCTACTGCGTCGAGCATTCGCAAGATATTTATCCTGGAAGGTTTCATAATCGGCACTTCGGGCACCATTCTCGGAATCCTGGGCGGAGCCACGCTTTGTACTCTCCTCAAGCGGTATAAGTTCATCGAACTTCCGGCGGACGTCTACTACATCTCGACGCTTCCCGTCCGCATGGAGTTCACCGATGTGGCGATCATAGCCTTTTCCGCCATACTCATCAGCCTGCTGGCCACGATCTATCCTTCCCGACAGGCGGCAAAACTGGACCCGGTGGAAGCGCTACGCTATGAGTAAGCATACCAACACCATGCAGGTCCATGCAATGGGACTTGCCAAAGTCTACGGCAGCGGACCGCAACGCCTCGAGATCTTTCGAGACCTGGACCTTCTGATCCGGGGAGGAGAGCGCATCGCCATCGTGGGAGCTTCGGGAGTCGGCAAATCGACCCTCCTGCACATACTGGGGACGCTCGACCGGCCCACGGACGGGAAGGTGCTCTACGGCGGCAACGACGTCTTCCTGTGGGAGCAGAAAGATCTCGCCGCGTTCCGCAACCGCCACATAGGATTCGTGTTTCAGTTCCATTACCTGCTGCCGGAATTCAGTGCGGTGGAGAACGTGATGATGCCCGGGCTCATTGCCGGAATGACCAGGAAGGAAGCCAGGCCCCGGGCCGTTGAACTGCTGGAGCGCCTGGAACTGGCGGACCGGTTGAACCATCGCATGATGCAGTTGTCCGGAGGGGAGCAGCAGCGGGTGGCGGTCGCCAGGGCGCTTCTGTTGCAGCCGGTGGTGTTCCTGGCCGATGAGCCGAGCGGAAATCTGGATACGCGAACGGGGCGAAAACTGCACGAGTTGCTTGTCTCGCTCAACGAGGAAACGGGGGTGACCATGGTTATCGTGACGCACAACATGGAACTCGCCTCCATGATGCACAGAACGCTGCGATTGGTGGAGGGCCAGTTGAGACAGGAATGATTTACGATCCATTTCAACTTTATGCTTGATGTTTTGGGCTTCACGCATCATATTTTGCACTTCAATTTACGATTCCATTGATGGTATGGAAATACCGGGTCCGCGGTATGGCTGATGATTTCCAGGAGAGGAATGTATGAAGGCGACAAGGGGGGGGACGATGCGCAAGATATGGATCGCTTTTTGCCTGGTGGTGCTGGAGGCTGCTGGGGCGGTGGCATGGGCACAGACCGGGTCTCCGAGTGTTGCCGTGTTTCCGTTTACGATCCGCGGTCAGGAGGAACTGCCGAGGGCCCAACAGACCCTCCGGAATCTGCTGGACCGAAATCTGACCGAGGAGGGCTTGCGTGTTGTCGGAGCGTCCGAAGTCGCGGGAATTCTCGGAGGGCGAAGCGCTCCGGCGAGCGAATCGGCGGCGCGCGCCATGGGCGGCAGGCTCAAGGCGGACTACGTGCTGTTCGGGAGCCTCAACCAGGTGGGCGGATATATCAGCGTGGACGCCAGGCTGGTGGATGTGTCCGGTAACAAGAGGACGGAGGTGCTTTACGCCGAGGAAAGAGGGCTCGAAAACCTCGCTTCCATAGGCAACCAGATCGGCCGGCAGGTTTCCGTCCGCCTCCTTTCCAAAGCCGTCGTCACGGACATTCAGGTCAAGGGCAACCAGAGGATCGAACCCGACGCCATACTGGCGAACGTCAAGAGCGGCAAGGGGGAGTTGCTCCGGCCTGAGCAGGTGAGCGAGGACATAAAGTCGATCTACAAGATGGGGTTCTTCGCGGAGGTCAACGCCGATGCGGTCGATAATCCGGAGGGCGGGAAGACGCTCGTATTTACGGTCCGTGAGAACCCAACCGTGCAGGAAGTCAATATAAAGGGAAACAAGAAGCTCGCCGAGAAGGACATCATGGCCGCTCTGGCCACGAAACCTCACGCGGTCCTGCAGAGGAACGTGGTAAACGAGGATGCCCAGAGGATTTTGAAGCTCTACCATGAAAAGGCGTTTTTCAACGCCGAAGTTGAACCCGTCATCAACTTTCCCAGGGACCCCCGGAACGCGACGGTTACCTTCAATATCAAAGAAAATCAAAAGGTTTACATAAAAGAGATCGAGTTTACGGGCAATAAGCATTTCTCCGATCGCAAACTCCGCGGCGTCATGGAGACTTCCGAGAAAGGGTGGTTTTACTGGATAACCGATCACGGCATCTTTCAAAAGGATAAGCTGGATACCGATCTGGAGCGTTTGAATGCTTTCTACCACGACGAAGGCTTCATGGATGCCCGCATAGGCGCGCCGGTGATCGACCGTATCGGGGACGGATTCCACATAAAGATTCCCGTGGAGGAAGGGGAGCGCTACAAGGTCGAGAGCGTGAAGATCGCGGGCGATGTGCTCGAGGATGAAAAGCAGCAAAAGGAAATTGAAAAGAAGCTTCAGATCAAGTCCGGGAAGTACTTCAGCCGGGAAAAGGTGCGCGAGGATGTCGAGACGATCAGCAAGGCGTTCATGAATGAAGGGTACGCCTATCCCGACGTCAATCCGCAGGTACAGAAAAGCCCGGACGAAACCGCGCAGATAACTTACAACGTGAGTAAGGGAAGAAAGTACCGTATCGGCCGGATTACCATAACCGGCAATACAAAAACGCAGGACCGGGTTATCCGTCGCCAGATGGCGATCATGGAAGGAGAGACCTTCAGCGCCGCCAAGATGGAGCACAGCAGCCTCAACCTGAGGAAACTCGACTACTTCGAGCAGGCCGAAATCACTCCTTCGGAATCTTCCGAACCCGATGTGATGAACCTCGAAGTGAGAGTGAAGGAGAAGCTTACCGGTTCCATAAGCGTCGGCGGCGGTTATTCATCTGAAGACGGTCCCTTCGTCGGCGGGGAAATCATCCAGCGCAATCTTTTCGGGAGCGGTCTGATCCTGGGACTGAAAGCGTACATCGGGGAGGATAACAGCAGGTACTCTCTGAGTTTCACCGAACCTTCCATCATGGACACGCTCCTGAGCGGCGGGTTCGACGTTTACAACTGGGAAAAGAGCTATAGAGACTTCACGAAGGATTCGATCGGCGGGAAGTTGAGATTCGGCTATCCATTCGGAGACTGGAGCCGGCTGAACGTTTCATATCTCTATGAAAACGCCAAGGTGAAGGATGTTGCCGAAAATGCTTCTTTGATCATCAGGGACCAGGAGGGACGCCATCAAAAGGGCAGCCTGCTGATCAATCCCATTCGCGACACCACGGACCATCCCTTCATGCCCACTCAGGGTTCCGTCAACTCGGTTACGGTGGAAATCGCCAGCGAGTACCTGGGGGGTGAATCCAACTACGTGATCATGACCGGCGAGTCGGGCTGGTTCTATCCCCTCTTCTGGAAATTCATAGGGTTCAGCCGCGTGAAGGGCGGCTACATCGCATATTCCGGTTCTGAGAGTTCGATTCCGATTTATGACAGGTTCTTCCTGGGCGGCATCAATTCGATTCGCGCTTTTCAGTTTGGAGACGTGGGCCCAACGGACCCCACCACGGGAGAGGTCATAGGTGGTATAAAGTATGGGCTTTTCAACCAGGAATTGCTCTTTCCCATTGCGGAGAAGTTGGGGATACGAGGCGTTGTGTTCTTTGATGCCGGTAATGCTTTCGATGAAGGCGAAGCTTTCGATATCACGGAATTCCGGACCGCCGCGGGCGTTGGAATCAGGTGGAACTCGCCCATGGGACCGCTGCGTGTCGAGTGGGGTTACAATCTCGACCGACGTGATGGGGAAGATAAGTACAACTGGCAGTTTACGATGGGTGCATTTTTCTAAGGAGTAGACGGGAATGAAAGTCTGGAAGTTGCGCAGTATGGTTTTGGCCTCTCTTTTGAGTCTGGTTTTTGCCGGGTCAACCTGGGCGGAAAGCAAGATAGGCTATTTCGATATGGCTGCGGTTATCGAGAAATCGAGAACGGGAAAGCAGGCAAAGGATGAACTTCAGCGGCAGAAGGACAGGCTCAAGGCCGACGTGGATCTGAAGAGCAAAGAATTCAAGACCGCAAAGGAGGAGTTCGACAAGAAGGCCAGTGTGATGGACGAGGCCGCGAAGAGCAAGAAGAGAAAGGAACTCCAGGAAAAGCTGCAAGAAGGCGAGAAGCTCCTGATGGAATCGAGCAACCAGATGAACCAGCTTTCCACGCAGTTGATGAATCCCATTTTCAACCGTGTGGTCGAACTGGTGAAGAAGATCGCAAAGGATGAAAAGTACGATTACATCCTGGAGCGTCAGAGCGGTGGGGTGATATACGGACCGGACAAGGCCGACATAACGAACCGGGTGATAGAAGAACTCGATAAGGCCCCTCCTCCGCTTACTGTCCCGAAAAGATAAGCTTTGGACCGCGGGAGTGGATCATCTGGAATGACGGATACGACGGGTAGGAATCGTTCCACGAAGACCTATACGCTCGGGGAGCTTGCCGACTACGCAAAGGCATCTCTGAAGGGGGGGGACCCCGAGGCTCCGGTGCGTGGGGTCATGCCCCTGGAAGCGGCGGAGCGCGATCACGTGAGCTTTCTCACCAGCAATCGCTACGTGGGGCAGGTCATTGAGTGCAGGGCCGCGGCCGTTATCGTGGCCCCGCAATTCCGGGACCTGGATCGCGCTCTTCTTGTATGCGAACAGCCTTACCTGGCGATGGCGCGGATCGCTCAGCTCTTTACCGCGCCGCCCGACCTTGAGTCCGGTATTCATCCCACGGCCGTCGTCGAAGAAGGAGTGGATGCGGCCGCGGATATTTCCGTGGGCCCCCTGGCTCACATCGGCGCCGGGTGCAAGATAGGGCGGAGAACGCGTATCTACGGAGGCGCGTACCTCGGTTGCCGCGTCCAGGTCGGCGACGATTGCCTGATATATCCCAGGGCGGTCATACTCGACGATTGCCGCCTCGGCAACAACGTGATCGTTCACAGCGGGGCGGTGATAGGCAGTGACGGATTCGGCTTCGCTCCGGATGAGCGGGGCCGTCATGTGAAGATCCCCCAGGTGGGGATCGTCCGTATCGACGATGACGTAGAAATCGGCGCCAATTGCGCTATCGACCGGGCCACGTTCGGGGAGACCCGTATTCGGCGTGGAGCCAAGATAGACAACCTGGTTCAGCTCGGCCACAATGTGGTCGTGGGGGAGGATTCCATCCTGGTGGCGCAGGTGGGGATTGCGGGAAGTTCACGGCTGGGGCGCAACGTGGTCCTTGCGGGACAGGTCGGTGTGTCGGGCCACATCGAGATCGGCGATAGAGTACGAGTGGGAGCGAAGTCGGGTATTTCCAATTCCGTGAAGGCGGGAGAGGATGTCAGCGGCTATCCTGCCGTTCCCCACAAGGAGTGGCTGCAGACATGCGCAGGCCTGAGGCGCCTCAACCATTTCAGGGAAAACCTGCGGAAGCTGCGAAAAAGGCTTCAGGATCTCGAAGAGAAGCTCAACGGTGATCGCACCGATATCTGAACGGGGATTGCATATGGAAATGGGTATTGAAGAAATCCAGGAAGTCCTGCCGCACCGCTATCCGTTCCTCATGCTGGACAGGATTGTGGAGCTTACTTCCGATTCGGTGGTGGGAATCAAGAATGTGTCCATAAACGAGTACTTCTTTCAGGGTCACTTTCCGGGATATCCCGTAATGCCGGGGGTTTTGATCGTCGAGGCCTTGGCCCAGGCGGGTGGAATCCTGGCATTTTCGATTTCGAAGTCCGGAAGTGGCGAGAAGGGCAGCGATGCCGTTTACCTGATGGGGGTCGATAAGGTTCGTTTCCGCAAGCCCGTGCGTCCCGGAGACCAGCTCGTGCTCAAGGTCGCTACGATCCGGCGGAAGGGACCCGTATTCAGGATGAAGGGCGAAGCGTATGTCGGTGATCAACTGGTCGCCGAGGGAGAGATGCTTGCGACCATCGAAGTCCGGAAGTCGGATGAATCCGGCGAAGATACGCAATAAGCTGCCGGCAATCGGAAGGAGACAAACGACTCATGGAGATTCATCCCACTGCAATCGTCTCCCCAGAAGCTGAACTGGCCGAGGGTGTGGAAATTCGAGCCTATAGCATCATAGGTCCGAAGGTTACCATCGGTTCCGGCAGCGTGGTGGGGCCGCATGCGGTGATCGAAGGTCGAACGACAATCGGTGCGCGCAGTCGGATCTATCCATTTGCATCGGTCGGCTATCCACCCCAGGATTTGAGCTACAGGGGAGAGGATACGCAGGTCGTTATAGGCGACGATGCGATCCTTCGCGAGAGTGTCACCGTCCACCGGGGCACCGGGGGAGGGGGAGGAATAACGCGCATCGGCAACAGCAGCCTCGTTATGGCTTATGCGCACATCGCGCACGACTGTGCGCTGGGTAACCACGTAATCGTGGCCAGCGCCGCCATGCTGGGGGGACACGTGCACATCGACGACTTCGCCACGGTGGGGGGCCTCGTGGCAGTCCATCAGTTCGTACATATCGGGACCCATGCCTACATCGGAGGGAAAACCGGAGTGGTGATGGATATTCCGCCGTATATGCTGGCGTCGGGAGAACGCGCCGCTCTCTTCGGTCCCAACATCATAGGGTTGAAGCGGAAGGGTTTTTCCGGAGAAGCGATATCGGCCCTGAAAAAGGCGTACAAGATACTGTTCCGGTCCAACCTGACGCTCGGGGAAGCCATTGAACAGGTGCGCCGGCAGGTCCCCGGCCTGCCCGAGGTGGATACGCTGCTGGATTTTCTCTCCGGGCCGTCCAAACGGGGTACGACGAGATAACGAGAAAGCTTTGACCAGGAAAAGCAGACCACGAAGAACACGAGAAGCGCGAAAACGGTTGATTCCCTTTTCGTGTTCCTTCGTGTTTTTCGTGGTCTGCAAGTATAGAAAGCCACATGCAAAACTCCGAACCTCGAGCCACAGGTAGTTCCGAAGCCCGTATCGGATTGATCGCCGGAAGCGGCCAGTTCCCCCTGCTTTTCGCCAAAGCGGCCGGTGAGAACGGCGTTCGGGTAATCGCCGTGGGGTTTGACGGAGAAACGGACCCTGCGCTTGCCGCCGTGGTCGATGAGTTTCACTTGTTGAAACTCGGCCAGTTGAACAAGCTGATCAAGGCCTTCAGAAACGCGGGGGTAAACCGCGTGGCCATGGCGGGCGCCATCAACAAGACGAGAATCTATTCGCGCATCCGCCCGGACTGGCGCGCCCTCAAGCTGATCCATCGGCTGAGGAAGAAAAACGACGATTTCCTGCTGCGGGCCGTGGCGGAAGAACTCGAGTCCGAAGGCATCCGGGTGGAAGCTTCCACGATTTTCGTGCCCTCGCTCCTGGCTCCGGAAGGGGTCCTTACCCGTCGCAAGCCCAACCAGCGGGAGTTGCAGGATGTGCAGTTCGGGTGGGAGATGGCCAAGGGGGTGGGGCGGCTGGATATCGGCCAGTGCGTGGTGGTGAAGGACCAGTCCGTCCTGGCCCTGGAAGGAATGGACGGTACCGATGCCACCATCCTTCGGGGAGGGCGCCTTTGCGGGAAGGGGGCCGTGGTCGTCAAGGTCAGCAAGCCTGCCCAGGACCTTCGGTTCGATGTGCCGGCGGTGGGGCTCGCCACCATCGAGACCATGAAACAGGTGAAGGCTTCCATACTGGTCTTCGAGGCCGGGAAGTCCCTGGTGTTCGACCGCGATGAGATGATCGACGCCGCCAATGCTGCGGGCATCTGCATCATAGCGCGAAGGGACGACTCCGCCGCCCCGGTCGGCGCCGGGTCGGACGAATGGGAGGAGTCCGACGGCTACGAGGCGACGCATCCGGGGACCGCCGGCGTGCGTCCGGAGAAGCCGGTATGGACGGGATCTCCCGTACTGATCAGAAGACCCGTACCGGGGGCCCTGCGCGTCGGCGTGGTCGGGGTGGGTTACCTGGGGCGCTTTCACACGCAAAAATACGCGGGAATTCCCGATGCGGACCTCGTGGCGATCGTCGATGTGGCCCCCGAACGGTGCCGCAATACGGCCGAAACCTGTTGTACCGAGCTGTTCGATGACTACCGGCAGCTCATAGGGCGAGTGGACGCGGTGAGCATCGTGACCCCGACTCCCTGCCACTATTCGATCGCAAAGGAGTTCCTGTCCGCGGGCGTGCATGTGCTCCTCGAAAAGCCCATGACGAGGACCCTGGAGGAAGCCGACCACCTCATCGATCTTGCCCATGAGAAGGGCTGCGTGCTCCAGGTCGGCCATCTCGAACGGTTCAATCCCGCTTTCGTCACCGTGCTTCCACACATCCGGTCCCCCTTGTTTCTCGAGACTCACCGTCTCGCTCCCTTCAATGAGCGCGGGTTGGAAGTAGACGTCATACTGGACCTGATGATCCACGACATCGACGTCGTGCTGCACCTGGTCGATTCCCCCTTGCGGAACATTCATGCGACGGGAATACCGGTTCTGACGAATCTTCCCGACATAGCGACGGTGCGGCTGGAATTTGCCTGCGGCGCCCTGGCGAACCTTACCGCCAGTCGCATATCCATGAAGAGCATGAGGAAGCTTCGGGTTTTCCAGGAGAATCGCTACCTGGTTGCGGACTACGGCGGGAAGAGGGTTTTCTCGTTCTGGAAGGACAGCGAGCCGGATGATTCCGGGTATCCCCAGATCTTGACCGAAGAAATGGAAGTCGTGGTGCGGGACGCTCTTGAAGAAGAGATCATTTCATTCCTCGGGACGATCCGGAACGGGGGAGCGCCGGTTGTGGACGGGTTGCAGGGTCGCAGAGCGCTGGCCGTGGCGTTGGACATTTCTCGAAGGATAGAAGAGCAGATTATCGGCAATGGGATCGAACGGCGAGACGGGTAGAACGGGCAGAAAGGTGTTTCTGAGCGCCGGGGAGGCCTCGGGGGACCTCCACGGCTCATACCTGGTGGAGGCCTTGAGAGACCTCGATCCCGGTATACGCGTTTCATGCCTGGGCGGCAGGAGGCTTCGGCAGGCGGGAGCGCGCGTGATGGTGGATAACGGGGAAGTCGCCGTCGTCGGGCTTTTCGAGGTATTGAGCCATACGAAGGCCATTTACGCCGCCTTGAGGAAGATCGGCGCTTACATGGAGCGGGAGCGCCCCGACCTGGTGATTCTCATTGATTTTCCCGATTTCAATTTCCTGCTGGCCCGGATTGCGAAAAGGCTCGGCATCAGGGTCTTCTACTACATCAGCCCGCAGGTGTGGGCGTGGCGGAGCGGGCGCGCGCGAACTCTCAAACGCTTGGCGGACGGCATGGCCGTTATCCTGCCTTTCGAACCGGCCTTCTACGAACGTTACGGGATGAAGGTGCACTACGTGGGGCACCCGCTCCTCGATGTTCTGGCCGATGCTCCGTCCCGCGAGGAAGCCGAACTCAAATACCGGGGGAACCCGTCCGGGGGGCCGCTCATAGGGCTCCTTCCGGGAAGCCGCCTGAGCGAAATCAAATCCCTGCTGCCGCTCATGCTCGGAGCCGGGAGGCTCATCCACTCACAGCAGCCCGATGCGTCCTTTCTGCTCCCCGTGGCGTCCAGCTTGAATCCGGACCCCATCAGGGTTCGGGCCGCGGCCTCCGGATTGCCCGTTCGCATCGTTTCCGATGACGCATACGGAGCGATACGCGCCTGTGACTTGGTGATCGCCGCTTCCGGAACGGTGACGCTGGAGACTGCGATTCTCGGAACCCCCATGATCATAACGTACAAGGTTTCCGGATTGACCTACCACCTTGGCCGCAACCTGATCCGTGTGAAGCACGTGGGCATGCCCAACGTCATCGCGGGAAGACGGATCGTGCCGGAATTGCTTCAAAACGAGGCCGTGCCGGAACGGATCGCCTCCGAAGCCCTGGCGTTTCTGAGGGCCCCCCAACGGCTGGAGGAGCAGCGCCGGGAACTGCGGGCGATCAGGGGCCACCTGGGCACGGCCGGTGTTGCACGGCGGGTGGCCCGGCTCGCCCTGGAGTTGATGAAATAATGAAGGAACAAGATATCATCATCTTGCAGAGGCTCCTCTGCCTGGTGAAACCGCATTGGCGCAAGCTGGCGATAGCGATGGCGTGCATGATCGGCGTATCCGCTTTCACGGCGCTCACCGCCTACCTCATCAAACCCGCCATGGACGACATCTTCGTCGAAAAAAACGTCCGGATGCTTTACATGATGCCCTTCGTGATCCTCGGCGTTTTCTTCTTCAAGGGGCTTTCGGACTGGGGGAACGAATACTACCTGCAGGCCGCCGGCATGTCGATAGTCACCGACCTGCAGCAGCAGTTGTACGACCATATTCAGGATATGCCGCTCTACTTCTTCGACCGCACTTCCACCGGCACGCTCATGAGCCGCATCATCAACGACGTCAACGAGATCCAGGGCGCGGTGAGCAAAGCCCTCACGGGTCTTATCCGCGACAGCTTCAGCGTCGTGGGACTGATCTTCGTCGTATTCTACCAGGACTGGAAACTGGCGACTCTCGCCATCGTCGTGCTGCCGGTCGCCTTTTATCCCGTTTTCACCTTCGGATCGAAGCTTCGCAGGCTCGCCGTGAGTCGCCAGGAAGCGATAGGGGGGCTGACGGTGATCCTCCACGAGGCGATAGCGGGAGCCAGGATCGTCAAGGCTTTCGGGATGGAGGACTACGAGAAGAACCGCTTCTACAGGCAGAACCAGCAGGCGTTGGGATATAACCTCAAGTCCCTGTGGATAGATGCGCTCTCCTCGCCGCTCATGGAATTCATCGGCGCCGTAGGGATTGCCGCCATCGTCGGCTACGGGGGCTACCAGGTTATCCAGGGAGCCTCCACGCCGGGCACCTTCTTCTCCTTCCTGGGCGGCATACTGATGCTGTACAAACCGGTGAAGAGTCTGAGCAAGGTCAACAGCCTGATCCAGAAGGGGATCGCGTCCATGCAAAGGGTCTATGCCGTTCTGGACGAGAAGGGCGACCTCCGGGAGGCCCCGGATGCGCTGGAATTGCCGCAGATCCGCAGAGAGATTCGATTCAAGGACGTATCCTTTGCCTATGACGACCGGACCGTTCTCCATAATATCGATTTGACCGTCCGGGCCGGTGAGGTCATCGCGCTGGTCGGGAGCAGCGGAAGCGGCAAGACCACGCTGATCAATCTCATTCCCCGCTTCTACGACGTTACCTCGGGGTCGATAGAGGTGGACGGCGTCGATATCCGCAACGCGACCTTCCGGTCCCTCCGGAACCAGATCTCCATAGTGACGCAGCAAAGCTACCTGTTCAACGACACGGTCCGCAACAACATCGCCTACGGCAATCAGGCCAAGAGCATGGAGGACATCGTCGCGGCGGCGAAGGCGGCATATGCGTACGATTTCATCATGCAGCTTCCCAAGGGGTTCGATACAGTGATCGGAGAGCAGGGGGTGAGGCTCTCCGGGGGGCAGCGGCAACGCATATGCATTGCCCGCGCTCTGCTCAAGGATACGCCCATTCTCATCCTGGACGAGGCCACGTCATCCCTGGACAGCGAATCGGAACTGGAGGTGCAGCGGGCCCTGGAGAACCTCATGCAGGGCCGCACTACCTTCGTCATCGCACACCGGCTGTCCACAATTCAGTTTGCGGACAGAATACTGGTGATATCGAACGGCGGAATCGCGGAAGAGGGTTCCCATACCGCCTTGCTTTCCCGTGATGGTGAGTACCGGAGGCTGTACAGCATTCAGTTCAATCAGTGATCCGCGGGTTTCGGCCATTTCGCGGAACGAGAAAAGCGCGGCGACCGGAGGTTCACCGATGGGACGACATATCCTGCGGTATATCTATAACTTCTGCCTTGGCCCGGCATGGCCGGTCCTGCTGTTGTACTACACCTTTCGAGCGCGCAAGGGGGGAAAGTACAGCCGC
>CAYOVG010000060.1:0-23578 GCA_964407285.1 uncultured Syntrophobacteraceae bacterium | reverse complement strand
CACCACGGTAACCATCAGTTTGGGAACGAAATTTACCTGGTATTCGGCCCCGCGGTAAAACTCCACATGCCCCTTCTGACGGCCGAATCCCTTCACTTCGGTAATCGTCATGCCCTGTACGCCCGCGCTCACCAGCGCTTCCTGTACCTGTGTGACCCTGAACGGCTTGATCACGGCCTCGATCTTGATCATGACTCTCTCGCTCCTCTCTCTCTCTGTTCGAACGTTTCACGTTTCCCCTTGGTCCGGTTTGCGCTTCAGCGGTCCGACCGCTCGCTCCCACCTGCAAACCGACTCATCCCATTCATTTTACGGCTGCGATGATTTTCATTTTCAGACCGCCTTAATGTCCAAAGAGCATGCCAGAGGTGAGAAGCTTCGATCTGCGTCGCTAACTCCTGGATAAATAAAGAAGAAAAACATCCTGCTCTTTCGCGCCTGCTCTGAGCGGTCCTACATAATTGTGAAACGCGGAGAAATGCGGCACAAAATTGTTGCGTATTGCGCTTCCATGACGTCGCCGGAATGCTCTCCGGCCCCAAGACCGCCGACTCCTTCGCATGGATGCCCGACCATCCGCGCATCCCGCATCGTCTCCGAAGTTTTGCTTTTGCGCTCCGTTTATGGTACAAATTTGAAACCGCCCCCTTCGACGGGGCGGCTGTCCGTGACCGTTTCTCTTTCTCGATGAACCTCAGAATCGATTACCGGCTGCCGAAGACTATGACTGAATTAGATCGAATCCGACAGGCGTCCCAGTACCTGGCGACCCTCCTTCGCCGTCCCGAACTCGAGGACTGGCTCGAAGCCGGGCGAAACCTCCATCGCCGCTATCCCCTTACCGAACTCTACCGGGACCTCGTGGAGACGGCCCGGGGAACCACGTCCTTCGAGGCCCTTCTCCTGGATGTCCGCCGCTTCAAACAGCGCCATTTCCTTCGGATAGGGGGAAGGGACCTGTTGGGAATGGCGGACCTGGCCGAGACGACCTCCCAGGTGGCCGATGTGGCCTGTGTCACCCTCCAGGTGGGGCTGGAGACTCTCTCCGCTCATCCCGAATGGTGGCTTCCGGAGGGAGAGCGGGACTGGTGGAGCACGCTCGGGAGCCGGCTCCGGGTGGTCGTGATGGGACTTGGAAAACTCGGGGGACAGGAACTCAACTACGTCTCCGACGTGGACCTTCTCTTCCTGCACGATTATTGCGGCGATGCCGGTTCCGCCTGCCTCCGCGGCGAGGCGGCCATGGCGCTTGGCTCTCTCTGCCTGCGCCTGTTCCGGCTCCTCTCCGACATGGTCGAGGGAGACCGGGTCTTCCTGACGGACCTCCGGCTACGGCCGAGGGGAAAGGACGGCGAACTTGCGCCGTCTCTGGCCGGAGCCGCGGACTACTACCTCCAGCACGGCCAGGCGTGGGAGCGCCAGATGCTCCTCAAGGCCCGCGCGGTGGCGGGCGACAGGTCGCTGGGGACGGTGTTCCTTCGGGAGGTGCGTCCTTTCATCTTCCGGCGCTTCCTGGACTTCCAGGCGTTGGACGAGATCCGGAGCATGCGGGACAAGATTTTGCGGGAGGCCGTGCGGCCCCGTCCCGACTGGATACTGTTCGACGTCAAACTGGGGGTCGGGGGAATCCGGGAAATCGAGTTCATCGTGCAGTCCTTGCAGCTCATCTATGGAGGGCGACACCCGGAACTGGACGAACCGAACACGTTGCGTTGCCTGGGAAGGCTCGAGGAACTGAAACTCCTTCCGCCGGACGTGACGGCGGAGCTCGCGGATGCGTACACGTTCCTGCGCCGCGCCGAACACTGGGCGCAACTGGACCAGAACCGGCAGACCCAGAAAATTCCCAGGTCTCCGGAGGCCAGGGCGCGCCTCTGTATGGCGATGGGCTTCGAAGGGGATGAGAAGGGGTTCCTGCGAAAGCTGGAGGAAACCACCGGGATCGTTCACGGGCACTTTCTGACCCTTTTCCATAAGGAGGAGCGTCCGGCGTCCGGTGGAACGGACCGGTGTTGCCGTCCCGTTACGGAGCGGCTGAACGATCTGTCCGGCGTCTTCCCCGGCGAGGCCGGCCCGAGGCTCGGTGAACATCTGCAGGGCTTTCAACCCGGCCTCCAGGAGAAGGTCCTGGACGTTCTGGAATCTTGTGCAACCATCGGGGATGCGGGGCTCCTCGAGAAAGTTCCGGTCCGGCTGGAGCGCTACATCAGCCAGGTGCGGCGCAGGCCCGGCCTGGCGAAGGCCTTGGATTCCGGTTTCCCTTGGCTCGAGGACCTTTTCCGCGGCCTTGCCCGTAGCGAACTCGTGGCCGATCTCCTCTCCCGGCAGCCGGGGCTGATAGAGGGGCTCTTCCACAGCCCGGCCCTGTGCCTGGACCCTCCCACCTGGGAAGCCTACGGAGAACGGGTCCTGGCCGGGCAGACGGACTTCGAGCAGCGCATCGAATGGACCCGCAGGCTCAAAAACGAGCGGATACTGCAGGTGCTGCTCTCCGACCTGGGGGGGAGCATGGGGCATGAGTCGGTGGAGGATTACCTTACTCTGCTCGCCGATTTCGTCATCCGGCACACCTACCGCGAGGTGCTGGACCACCTCGGGCTTCCCGGGGACCTGCCGCTTGCGGTCCTGGCCCTTGGAAAGCTCGGCAGCAGGGAGATGGGGTACCTGTCGGACCTGGACCTCGTGTTCGTGTACGAACCGCGCCCCGAGGAGCCGCGGGACCAGATTCCGACTGACGTGGTGCGGCTGGTCCAGCGCTTCATGCGCATGCTGAGCGTCCCATTGCAGGAGGGGCCGGGCTATTCGGTGGACGCACGGCTTCGGCCCACAGGCAACTACGGCCCCTTGATCGTGACGCGGGCTTCCTGGGAGGAGTACTATGCCGACTCCGCCGACCTGTGGGAAATCCAGGCGCTGCTCCGGATGCGTTGCGTGGCCGGGGAGCAGGCGCTTTGCCGCCTCCTGGAAGACCGCGCGCGAGAGATATGCTACAGGGAGCGGGACCCCGGCGTGGTCTGGGCCAGGCTCTGCCATCTGCGCGGACGGATGCAGCGGGAGAGGGCGGGGCAGGAGACCGACGACGTCATCGACATAAAGCTGGGCGTGGGCGGACTTACCGATATTGAATTCATAGTCCAGGGCAACCTGCTGGTGTCCGGTTACCGGGACCCCTCGCTCCAGGTCGCCTCCACCCGCGCCGCTTTGAAGGAGGGCATCCTGCCGCGCCTGGCGGAGGGTGTCGAGATACCCCTGAAAGAGCTGCAAAGCGCTTTCGAGACGCTGCGTTCGTTGGAGCATCGGCTTCGGATCCATGCGAATACGGAGTCCTCACGCCTGGGCGCCGACCAATTCGCATCGCTCGAAACCGCGGGACTCTGGCCTCCTCCGCGTGCGCTCCGGACGGTCGAAACCTGGCGGGACATTTTGCTGCTTCGAAAGCGCGTCCGCGCCGTGCTGCGGAACTGGTGCCCGGATTTGTGATTGCGCGATTCAAGGGACCACCGGGGGATCGCGCCGGGTCTGTCGGGCGGGAGCGGTAATGCCGCTCCCGCCGTCGGGGCCGTTCGCATCCTCACCCATCCACGCCGTGCTTCCTCCTGCAACGCTTCTCTCATTGACAATATCGCCTGTTTTCATATAATGACCATGTGGTCAATGACCGGATGGTCATTGACGCCGGGGCGGCTAAACATGGGGAAACGGACGGGGGCTATGCCGGTCAGCGATACATTCAAGAAAATCGAATCCGACAAGCAGCGGAAGGTCCTCGATACGGCGGTGGAGGAGTTCGCGCAGCACGGTTTCCGGCAGGCGAGCATGAACCGTATCGTGCGGAAGCTGAGTATCGCCAAGGGCTCGCTCTTCCAGTACTTCGGCAACAAGGACGGCCTCTTCGGATTCATTTTCGACCATGCGGTGGACCTGGTCAGGCAGTCGCTTCGGCAGGTGAAGCAGGAAACCGAAAGCGACAGCTTCTTCGAACGCATTCGCCGAAGCCTGCTCGCCGGGGTCGGCTTCATCAACCGGCACCCTCGAATCTACCAGATATACCTCAAGATGATCTTCCAGGAAGACTTTCCGCTCCGCGCGGAGTTTCTCCAGCAGGTGCACCTTTTCTCGGCGGAGTACCTCCGTCCCCTTGTGAAAACGGGCATCGAACGGGGAGAGATCCGCCCGGACGTCGATGTGGATACGACGGTGTTCATGCTGGATGCGCTCATGGACAGGTTCTTGCAAGCGTACAGCGTTTCGTTCCTCGACGCGGGGGCGGGGATCTACCAGGCTTCCGAGGACCGGGTCGCCCGGAAGGTGGACGAACTGGTGCAGTTGCTCCGGTTGGGGCTTGGCGCGCGGGGCCGCGGGATGGGTTGACCACGGACGGAGATTGGACCAGTTCGCGGGTGGTGGCGTGAAAACCAGGGATACGGAAGTCGGTGGTCGGATAACGGAAATCGGATTGGATTGGCGTTCCTCCGGCTTCCGCTTTCCGATCTCCGTTTTCCGACCTCCGCTTTCCGTCAACAAAAAAGGAGTATTTCGTAATATGCCGGACGCGGGATGGTACAAGAGGCTGGGCCTCTCGGATATCTATGACAAGGTAAGCGCCGGGGAGCGGCTCGGCCCGGAGGACGGCGAGCGGCTCTTCGAATGCCCGGACGCGCTCGCCGTGGGCGCGCTCGCCCACGACGTCCGTACGCGGTTGCATGGGAGCGTTGCGTACTACGTCATGAACCAGCACATAAACTACTCCAACGTCTGCGTGAACGGCTGCCGGTTCTGCGCCTTCGGCAGGGAGAAGGGCGATCCTCTCGCCTTCCAGCTTTCGGAATCCGACATCCTGGAAAAGGTTAAGGCGCGCCTCGGAGACCCTCTTACCGAGATTCACATCGTGGGCGGCTGCCATCCGGACCTGCCGTTTTCTTTCTACGAGAACATGATCGCCGGGGTAAAGGCGCTTCGGCCCGAAGTCCTCATCAAGGCCTTCACTGCCGTGGAGATCGCTCACTTCGCGAAAAGCGAAGGGATATCCACCCGTGACGTGCTGTTGCGCCTCAAGGCGGCGGGGCTCAACATGCTGCCCGGCGGCGGGGCGGAAGTCTTCAGTCCCCGAATCCGGTCGCTCCTGTGCCCGGAAAAGCTGGACGGGCAGGGCTGGCTGGATATCGTGCGGGAGGCGCACGGCCTGGGTATTTCCACCAACGCAACCATGCTCTTCGGCCACATCGAAACGCCCCGGGAGCGGCTGGAACACCTCTGCGCCCTGCGCAACCTCCAGGATGAGACCGGCGGGTTCACCTGCTTCATCCCGCTGCCGTTCCAGCCTCGCAATACGAAGGTGGACGGCGTGCTGCCGACGACCGGCGTGGAGGACCTCAAGACCATCGCCGTCAGCAGGCTCATGCTGGACAATTTCCGGCACATCAAGGCCTACTGGGTCATGCTGACCGTTAAACTAGCCCAGACGGCCCTCTACTTCGGGGCCGACGACCTGGACGGCACCATCATCGAGGAGAAGATCGGGCACATGGCCGGGGCCGATTCCGACCAGGCGCTCACAAGGAGCGAACTGGAACGGGTCATCCGGGACGCCGGGTTCGAACCGGTGGAGCGGAACTGTATCTTTCAACCCGTTGCCGGCTCTTGACCGCGAAAAGCGCGAAAGAACGCGAACGGTGCGGAAAGGCGCGGAAAGATACGGAACGGTACAAAATCAGGCTTCGATTTTCCCGCTTGCATGCGGAAAAGCGGGAGCCGGGCGTTACCCGAACCACGAACGGCGCGCTCGAAAGAGATCGACAGACGCTTATTTCAACGCGGACGGATTATGGCTCTTCAAGACATCATAGAGAAAGCGGAAAAGGGAATTCGCCTCGATTCCGGGGAGGCATGGGACCTGTACAGGGACGCCGACTTCCATACCCTGGGGCATCTGGCGCATGCGGCGCGCCTTCGGAAGCATCCCGAACCTTATGTCAGCTACGTGGTCGACCGCAACATCAATTACTCCAATATCTGTGTTTGCGGGTGCAGGTTCTGCGCTTTCTACAAGGCGCCCGGCCATCCGGAAGGGTACGTTCTGTCCAGGGAGGAACTGGCGAGGAAGATCGAGGAGACCCTGGCTCTCGGCGGCACCCAGATCCTCATGCAGGGGGGGCACCACCCGGACCTGGAGCTATCCTTCTACGAGGACATGCTCCGGTTCATCAAGGAGAACTATCCGATCCACATCCACGCCTTCTCTCCCCCGGAAATCGTCCATTTCAGCAAACTGGAAGGGATGGACGTCGCATCCGTCATCGCGCGGCTGAGGGGGGCGGGCCTGGATTCCATACCCGGCGGAGGGGCGGAAATCCTGGTGGATTCCGTGAGAAAGCAGGTTTCGCCCAACAAGTGCTCGCCCGAGGAGTGGCTCGGCGTGATGGAAGAGGCCCACCGGCAGGGGCTTCGAACCACCGCCACGATGATGTTCGGGCACGAAGAGGTGCCCCGCGACCGGCTGACCCATTTGTTTGCGTTGCGGGACCTCCAGGACCGCACCGGAGGCTTCACGGCTTTCATCCCGTGGGCGTTCCAGCCCAACAACACCGCCATTCGCCGCCCGCCCGAGACCGCGGTTGCGTACCTGAGGCTCCTGGCGGTTTCGCGCATCGTTCTGGATAATTTCGACAACGTTCAGGCATCCTGGGTGACCATGGGACCCAAGATCGCCCAATTGGCTCTCTTCTTCGGCGCCAACGACTTCGGCTCCACCATGATCGAGGAAAACGTGGTGGCGGCGACCGGAGTCCACTTCCGGCTCTCCATCGATGAGATCCGGCGCATTCTGAGGGCTGCCGGCTTCGAGCCCGGACAGAGGACCATGGCTTACGAGTGGGTGGAGCGGCGTGAAGGCGATGTCGAATGATAGGGTGATTCTGCACCGGGGGGCTTACGTTCTTCCCGTTTGCGCTCCTCCCGTCGAGGACGGGGCGGTCCTGGAGCGGGGAGGCATCGTCGTTTCGGCGGGGCGGTACAGGGACGTGGTTTCCTCGGCGCCGCCGGGAGTCGAGACGCTCGATCATGGGGATGCGGCCGTTATCCCGGCCCTGGTGAATGCCCACACGCACCTGGAGCTTACGCTTCTGGAAGGTCGAATTCCGTTGCCGCAGGCGAGTTTCGCCGGCTGGCTGGGTGAAGTCCTCGCTCGGCGTCCGTCCATGTCCCCCGATGCGCAGCGCGAGAGATTTCCCGAGGGAATGAAACGGCTGGCGGATGCGGGAACGATACTCTGCGGGGACATTACCAACGGAGCCTGCCTGGACGCCGATGAGGATGACGAAGAGAGGGGAAGGGCCGTCAGGGCGAGCGGGATGAGCGGGGCTGGGAGCGGGACGAGCGGGCCGGAGAACGGAACCGCCGGGTCGAAACGGCAGGCCGGTCCGAAGCCGGAAAGGGTGGTCTTCCTGGAACTGCTCGGCTTCAACGTGGAAAGCATCGACGCGGCGCTCGGACCCGGACTTGAAGCATCATTGGAAAGGCTCCGGCATCGTAACCCGCCGGTAAGCATGGCGGCTCATGCATGCTACTCCACGTCGGGCGCCCTGATTGCGGCCGGTAAAAACTGGTGCCGTGAGCGGGGGAGGGCGTTCAGCATCCACACGGCCGAACACCCGTACGAGATCGAATTCCTGATGAACGGGACGGGTTTCTGCAGGGAAATCCTGGAGTCCTTGGGGCGCTGGACGCCCGGCTGGGTCCCTCCCCGAACGACCCCGGTCCGGTACCTGGACGGGCTGGGAGTGCTCGATCGCCGGACACTGCTGGCGCACGCCGTGCACATGGCGGAAGAGGACTGGGAAATCGTGGCGTCGAGAGGGGCGTCGGTCTGCTTCTGCCCTCGGAGCAATTTCTATACGGGCGCGGGCAAAGCGGCGATGGACCAGGCGCTGAGGCGGGGGATCAATGCCGCCCTCGGAACCGACAGCCTGGCCGGCAATACGGACCTGGACCTCCTGGCCGAGGCCGCGTGGGTGCTGGACCACGATTCGCATATTCCGCCGGAAGCGCTGCTTCGCATGGTGACGCTCGGCGGGGCGAAGGCGTTGCGCCTCCACGAGCACTTCGGGAGTATACAGGCGGGAAGGAGGGCGGCTCTCCTGGCGGTTTCCCTGCCGGCCTCCGTCGTCCGCAAAGAACTGGAAGAGACCGTTATATATCGAGGAGCAAAAGGAGAATGGCAATGGGCCAATTGATCGCGGAAAAACTACGCCTGGGAAAAATCGGCTTTCTGAACGTCCTTCCGCTCTACTACCCCCTGGAAACGGGAGTGGTCCCCAATCCCTTCGATATCGTATCCGGCACGCCCGCGCATTTGAACGAACTGATGGCCCGGGGCGAACTGGACCTCAGTGTGGTGTCTTCCATTGAGTACGCCCGCCACTTCGAGCGCTACTTCCTCCTTCCCGACCTCTCCATCAGTTGCAACGGCGCCGTGCGGAGCGTGCTGCTCCTCAGTCGCGCGCCCTTTCGCGACCTGGCGGAAAGCCCCATCATGGTGACCACGCAGTCGCACACGTCGGCGGCGCTCCTCGAGATCATCTTTTCCATCCGGCTCGGCATACGGGCGGAATACATCCCCGGAAACGCCACCGAAGCCCTCGACCGGGGCGACTCCCCCGTTGCGTTCCTCACCATAGGCGACGAGGCTCTCCGGCTTGCGGGCCGCGAAGACTATCCCTACCGCATGGACCTGGGGGAGGCGTGGCGCCGGTGGACCGGACTGCCGTTCGTCTTCGCCACCTGGATAGTTCAGCGAAAGGCCGTGGACAGGTGGAACGGGCATTTCGCCGAAGCCATGGGGAGCCTCTTCGCGGCGAAAAGGTGGGGATGCGAGCACATGGAGCTCGTTTGCGCGGAAGCCGTCTCCCGAGGTGCGCCCCTGAGCCGCGAAGGGCTTTGCGCCTACTACCGGGGACTCAGTTTCGACCTTCGGGAAGAGCAGCAAAAAGGACTGGAGCTGTTCTACCGCTACCTTGTGGAGATCGGACGAATCCGCGAGGTCCCGCCTCTCGATATCTTCTCCCCCCTTGCCGGCGCGGCGTGATTCGTCGTGATGCATCGTGACGCGCGGTGTTGGACCGTCTCACGGGTGGCGTGGTGTTTGTGCGTCCACGGCGGAACGGAGTTCAGACCACTTCGCGGGTGACGGCGTGAAAACCGCGGGTTGCCCGCCGACAAAGCCTTTTTCGATTCTTCTCCATTATTTCCGTACAGCGGTCCTTGTTGATTCGACTTGACTTATTATGAGCATATGCTCATAATAACCCTCGTAGAGTTGAAGGAGCTGAACCAATGCCCAGACCCAAATGCTGCCGAAGAGTCGGCGAGGCGCCGGCGTGCAGGATCTTCAAGCCCTTGGACGCCCCGGTATCCGTTGCGGACGAGGTCGTCCTCACGATGGATGAGTTCGAGGCGATACGGCTGGCCGATTTCGACGGCCTGTACCAGGGGCAGGCGGCAGAGCGGATGAGTGTGTCGCGGCAGACATTTGGGAGGATCGTCGCAACGGCGCGAGCAAAGATCGCAAGAGCGCTGGTGGAAAGCCTTGCGCTCCGGATCGAAGGGGGCGCGGTCGAAATGTCGGATCGATGCGCTTTCAGATGTCTCCATTGCAAGCATTCCTGGGACATTCCCCGCGGGTCCGCGACGGAGGGGAGACCGGAGGGCTGTCCCGCGTGCAGGAGCACTGACATATCCAGGCAGGAGCAGCGAAAGACCGGAAAGGTTCGGCAGTGCTCCGGAGACTGACGGGGAACCGGCAAAGGATGCGCGCGCGACCGGCTCCGGACCGGTAGCATTTGAATGCGATCGGCATCGGCGGTTGCGCTCGTTTGGCCAACAAGAATTGACAGGGAGGTATCGCTGGCATGAGAGTCTGTTTTCCAACGGAAGTGCTGCAGGGATTGGATAGCCCGGTTTACGGCCATTTCGGATCTGCGCCGGGTTTTGTGATTGTCGAAACGGACGATATGGGGGTTACGGAGATCAATAACAGCGACATGCACCACGCTCACGGCATGTGCCAGCCGTTGAAGGCCCTGGGGGGCCATAGCGTGGATGCGATCGTGGTCGGGGGTATCGGCGGGGGAGCGTTGGCGAAGCTGCAGGCCCAGGGGATTTCGGTATATCGGGCTCTGGAAGGGTCCGTCAGGGAAAACCTGAACTTCATACAATCGGGGAAACTGCCTCAATTCCTGATGGAGCATACCTGCGGCGGCCACCACGGCGGAGGCGGGTGCGGACATCATTGATACTGATGTGAACCCGTTGTTGCGGTGATCGTCATCATCGATGCGGTGGACGTTATCAAACAGAGGAGTAACGCGGCATGCCTATTTTCGAATTCTTGTGCGCAACCTGTGGTAAGGTTTCTGAAATGGTGGTATTCAACAGCAATGAGAGCGTGACGTGCGTCCATTGCGGCGGCTCGGACCTGAGGAAGATGCTCTCCGCTACGTCCACGGCATCGGGGGTTAAGTCTTCCGGGAAGTTTCCCGGGGCCGGGGACACAGCCTGCTGCGGGTCCAATCCGGCATCGAGCGGATGCGTGCCCGGATCGTGCTGCGGCAAAGCGGGCATGTAGCTTTTCACCATACTTCGGCCCGGACGAGCAGCGCTGCTCGTCCGGGCCGCCCGCCACACGAGGCCAATACTCTCGACTCAACGGCGCCTCCGCGAACGACTATGGATGTCGCCCACAAGCGGTCCGGCCACGGCTCGTTCACGGATGCTGGTCCAATACCCGCAACCCGAATCGACCGACCACGTCTCGTTCACGGGTACTGGTCCAAAACCCGCAACCGGTAACTCGCAACCCGCAACTCGCAACCCGCAACCCGAATCAGCCGGCCACGTCTCATTCACGGATGCTGATCCAAAACCCGCAACCGGTAACACGCAACACGCAACCCGCAACTCGCAACCCGCAACCCGCAACCCGCAACCCGAATCAGCCCGCCGCGGTCCACTCACCTGGCCTTACCATTCCACCTGGTATACTTAAGGCTTGTCGATATTTTCCAGCGTGTGGTATAAATTATCATAAGGGTTCATTTCAGGTATTTCTGTTCTTAAATCATATCTGCGAAAATGGGGAAAAATTATGGCCAGAACTGTTAATAAGGTGATTCTTGTGGGACGGCTGGGCGCAGACCCGGATGTCCGGTATGCCGCGAGCGGCACGGCGGTGGCGAAGTTCAGCGTCGCCACCAACGAAGCCGTGCAGGGGGCGGACGGGAACTGGGAGGAGAAGACCGAATGGCATCGGGTCGTGGTGTTCGGAAAGACCGCCGAACATTGCGGGAATTACCTGAGCAAGGGGCGGCTGGTTTATATCGAAGGACGGCTGAGGACCAACCAGTGGGAGGATCAGCAGGGCGTGAAGCGCTACACTACGGAAATCGTGGCTCGCGATGTAGTCTTTCTGGGCGGTCAGGGAGACCAACCCATGCAGCAGGCGCAGAGCCGTCAGTCGGATTTTTCCACGGGCTACAGGTCCGCCCCCGCGGAACCCTCCTTCAATGAGGAGCTTCCTCCGCCGCCGGGTCCTCACGAAGACGATATTCCATTCTAGGCAGGCCCCTGGAGCGGATGCCGGACCTGGAGACCGGAGGTTCGATGCTGGATGAGAGCTTGCTCCATCCGGTAGCCGGCGCATCCTCGCGGGCGCATGGCGCCCTATCGGGGCGTGATCCGGCCGGGCAATCCGGTCGGCATCGGGCAGCCGGCATCTCCTTCCCGTGCATCCGGCTCACTCTCGGCGCAGCCTTTTTTCTCCGGCCTCTCGGAAAATTACGAATACCGGAATATAATACGGCATACGAGAAACGGGACCCCCCACCGGCCTGCACGCTCCGGGGCCGGTGGCGCGCGCGGCGCCGAGGGTTCCTCTCCTCCATCGGGGAGGCCGGTCCGCGAATTAAAACCCTATTATTCTTTGTTTTGGGATGGATCATGGATGAGACGACGTTACGGCAGAATATCGGGAAAGAACTCATTGACGGATGGAACATAACCGCTACCGGAAACGGGTTCCTGGTGGCCACCGACTGGCATTGGCCGAACCAGGACCGTATCGAAATCTTCGTGCGGGCGGTAGGGGAACGGGAGGACCTTTTTGTGGTGACCGACGGGGGAGACCTTTTCAATTTCCTGTTCAGCCACGGAATCGATCTCGCCAGGGATGGACAGGCCATGAAGATTTTCAACTCCATCTCCAGGTCCAACGGGGCGGAATTCGTGGATTACCAGATCATCAGGGGAGCAAATCCGGCGGACCTGGCGCGAGCCGTAAGACTGGTCCTCGAAGCGATCAAAGACATCGCGCACCTCCTCTGGTACAAGCTGGGACAGGAGCAGGAAGGGGAGCCCGTCTAGGCGAGGGACCTTCATGGTGGTTGTGGGCGTATGGGAATTTGGGGAATGAACCGCGGTCCAGCCGAAATGACGATCAAGGCTGCTCGTCGTTACCGCGGGATTACAGGATTGGTTACGTAACCGCGAGTCGGGCATCCGGGGGTCCGCGGATGGTCCCCCCGCAGGGCTGGAAAGCGGATTTTTCAAGTCGGAAGAGATGATGTATGATCCGATTCAATGGAATTCACCACCTGGCCATGGTCACGGGCGATATGGACCGCACCGTGAGATTCTGGAGAGACCTGTTGGGTATGCGGCTGGTAGTGAGGCTCGGCAAACCCGGATACCGGCATTACTTCTTTGAAGTTTCGGAAAAGGACATGCTGCTCTTCTTCGAATGGCCGGGTGTCGAACCGGTGTCGGAGAAAGATCATGGGTATCCGGTTCCCGGACCGGTCGTATTCGATCATGTTTCCTTCGGCGTGGAGGCGCTCGAGGACCTCTGGGACCTCCGGGACAGGCTCGCCGCCGCGGACTTCTGGGTGTCGGAGGTGACCGACCACGGCCACATGCACTCCTTGTATTCGTTCGATCCCAACGGTATCCCCATCGAGTTCTCATGGAAGGTGGAGGGGGTCGATGTCAGGAGCCGGCCCAAGATGCTCGATTCCTCCCCGGGCGAAGCGGCGCTCGAGGGTCCCGAGCCTCGGGAGGGCAAGTGGCCTCCCGTGGACAATCCCACTCCCGAGGGCGGGCGGAAGGTCTATCCCGGCGTGGGAAGCGATTTGGATTGGAGTTGACGGGGAAATTCCGGTTCTCCGGAGATGAAAGGGAGGAAACCACTACCATCGGATTGCGGCTGACTGTATTCTCCGGTCCTTCCTTTGACGCCGTTTGGAAGATGTTTATACTAGATGGAAAGAGGCGTGATTTACGTGGACTATCGCCCAGGCTGAAGATGAGAGGGACTATCGACGTGAGCTTAACAGCATACATAGATAAATCGGAGCTAAGCCGTCAGCAGGTATCACTGTGGATACAAGAAGGGGATCGGGCATGCCTCAAACGCCGGTTTATCCGGGGAATTCACTACTACAATCGGGCCCTCGACCTTGCCCGGACGGAAGGGCTCGCGGACCTGGAGGGACGGGTTTGCCGCGACCTTGCCTACGTATACCTGCATCACGGATCGTACCGCAACGCCCTGCAACTCCTGGAAAGAGGGCTTTCGCTGGAAGTACCCCACCCGGAGTTGCGCCTTGGCTTGCTGATCAATAAAATCTCTACCCTCCTGGCGGAAAAGAAGTACCGCCCGGGATTGGACGTGACCAACGACGCCATAAACTACTTTCTGGAGAAATACCCCAAGCTGGAGGGCGCTTCCTTCACCATGCTCTCCACTTACAATGCGCTGCGGAACTTGAGGAGGGACCTGAAACGGGTAGCCGAACTTCTGCAGTCGGGAATCAACCAGGATAGAATCCAGGTCGATTTTCAGTTGTCTCCACCTCCCTGGACTCCCTCCGAATAGCGTTACCTCAACTGCAGCATCATTCTAAACGGCCAGAACATCAACGGCTGCCAAAAGGACGTCACCCGCAGGAAACTCCCGTTCTGGTACATTTCCTTGAGGGGAGTTTCCCGCCGGTCCTGCCATTTCAACGTGGGCACATAGACTGAGGAGACCACGAGCAGCCGGGGAGGCGAGGCTTTCTTTCGTGACAGGAATTCGCTTTTCCAGTCGAACGAATAGACATCTTCCCTGATCTCCCGGTCGGGGAAGGTTGTGTAGCATATCCTGAACCGGCTCCACGGCAGCACCATGTGGTCGTACAGCACGGTCCCCTCCGGCCAGACTTCGAAGCGCACGAAAGGAAGCGGAATCAGGAGAAAAATTATTATCACCACGGTGACCCACCGGTCCCACAGCCGGGCCTTTTTAGCAGCCCAGTAGCCCCCCAGCAGGTCGGTCGCATCTCTTATTGTCGGCAAATTTCCCATCGTTCCCGCCAATTACCCCCAAATTTTCGATATTAAGAAATGTTGTCGTGTTTTCTTAACAAAGATGGGCCGTATCGACAATACGAAATCGACGCGTACCCGTCGAAGTTGAATCGGTTTTCATTCGGAGACCGTGTGGCGGGGACCGGAGAGAAAAATGCGGTGACGGAAGGAATGCCGGAACCGGCCCGGCCGCCGTATCTTCATGCGTTGAGCGGGAATAACGGCGGTCGGACCGGAAAATCGGACATCCATCCAGATTCGTTCGGCTAGCAGACGCCGATGGAGGGGCCGATCATGCAGCATCCCGGGACGGGGCTGTCCATATCGTACGAAGCGCTGTTGACGATAACGATCATCCGTTTCACCTCCTTTCGGTTGTGCAATATGCCGGCGCGTCAGCCTCTTGCTTCAGGACGCGAGGCGACGCGGGCTCGTTCGATCCGTATTTGTCACAGCCCAAACGGGCAGGGAATAATGGCGCACGGAAGTCGTAGGACGCTATTATACACAAGACTTTCTTAATGCCTAGCGAAAAATGTCTGTTATTAAAGATTTTTTTGCCGGAGAGAAACCGCCTGTAAATACAATGTGTTAAAATTCGGTTTCTTGCGTCGGGACCTTGAGCCTGCGCGTATGCGCTCCTGCATGGAAGCGCAAAACCTCCCTCCCGTGTTGTCATCCGGCCCCCGATCGCTGAAAAAAAGTGGGAACCATCCCTGCGAAATGCTTGAAAAAGGTGCGGAACCATCTTATATTACTAGGAAATCCCCTTTTTTTAAAAATGCGCGAAATGACCTGTAATCTAATTGACTATACGGTCTGAAGATCTTAATTTTTTTATTGTTTATGATTTAAAAATGGTTTACAATTCAGGTTTTGAGCGTGCCTTCCATTACAGCCGCAAACGGCGCTACGACTGCGCGGAGAATACAGCGGATGGGAGAAAAACACAATCGAAAACAACAACTCATGCTGCATGCAAATAATTAAGGTACAAACCTGGGATACCCCAGTTGGAGGGAAAAATGAAGAGCTACGGAGATGAAACTTGCACCAACTTTCTCTGCTACGACGAGGAAACCGGAGAGGTGCAGCAGAATATTCAAAGCCTTCTCGATCGGGCCATCCCGGGGTCGGACTTCACTGAGAGAGATCTCACCTTTACCGATATGGATGCGGGCTACGAGCAGTACGAAAAAGAAATGATGGAAGAGGCGGGCGACGAAGCCGAGGAGGACGCTCTCGAAGGCAGCGCCGAAGCGGGCGGAGAATTCGACGAGGACCATATCACCTGCTACCTCAAGGAAGTCGCCACCTATCCGCTCCTCACCGCCGAGAGGGAGATCGAACTGGCGCAGACCATTCGCACGGGCCAGGAGCGGCTGGAAAAAATGGTCGAGGAGAACGCATCCGAGGAGAGAACTCTGCTCGACCTCCACAACAAGATCGGAAAACTCCTGGCCCATGAAGAAGCATTCCCCGGCGTAAGGGACAAGATACTCAAGGTGATCGTGCGCACCCTGGAGCGTCTGGCCAAAGAAAATTCCGAGAACAAAGCCTTCGCCGACCTGCTCGTCGAGTCCAGGGACATCATGAACAGGATCGATATGGCCAAGCATGAACTGGTGAGCGCCAATCTGCGCCTGGTGCTGAGCATCGCCAAGCGATACCGCGGCCGCGGCATGAGCTTCGACGATCTCATCCAGGAGGGCAACCTCGGGCTGCTCAAGGCGGTGGGCCGCTACGACCACACCAAGGGAAACCGGTTCAGCACCTATGCCACATGGTGGGTGAGGCAAAGCATCATCAGGGGCATCTACGACAAAACCAGGACCATTCGCCTCCCGGTTCACTTCATCGAGTTGAAGAACCTGTTCTTCAAGGTTTACTATGAACTTATGAAGGAGTTGGGGCGCGAGCCGACCGCGCAGGAAATTGCCGAACGGGCGAATATCCCCGTCGATAAGGTTCAGACCGTGTTGACCCTGGCCGTGCAGCCGGTTTCGCTGGAAGCTCCCGTGGGCGAGGACGAACAGCGGCTGGGCGATTTTCTTGTGGATGAAAAGGCGGCGTCTCCCCTGGATGAGTGTTCGGACAAGGAGCTTGCGGAGACCACCCGCGAACTTCTCTCCAGCCTCCAGCCCCGCGAGGAGAAAATATTGAGGCTTCGTTTCGGCCTGGACGGCCATCCCGCCGAAACCCTGGAAAAGATAGGGAAAACCTTCAATGTCTCCAAGGAGCGCATCAGGCAGATCGAGAAAAAGGCGCTCCGAAAACTGCGGAACCCGAATCGCCAGGTTCTGTTGAAATCCTTTGTCGATTGATGCCGGTCCGGCCGGCATAACGGGAATACCGAATCGTACTCCGGTTTTTTCGGATTGATCCCCGTTCCTGAAATACGCCCTCGATCGGGGCGTATCCGCGGGGGCGGGGATTTTTCGTTTACCGGGCGTACGATTTCTCCCCATCCGACGTGATCTCCTCCTTGATTGGGACCGGCTGGTGCTGATATGCTCGAAATAACGGGCGATAGCCTGTTGATGTGGAGAGTTGAGGAGACTGACGCGACACTCATTCGACGGATTCAATAACGGATATAACGGGGAGGATTACAGTGCAACCGGTCGAAATTCGCAAAGACATATACTGGGTTGGAGCCATTGACTGGAACATACGGGATTTTCACGGATACTCCACTCCAAAGGGCTCCACGTACAACGCCTATCTCGTCGTGGACGACAAGATCGCTCTCTTCGACACCGTGAAAGGGCCTTTCAAGCAGGACCTGGTCCGCCGGATATCGGGAATCGTGGACCCCCGGCAGATCGATTACCTGGTGGTCAATCACGTGGAGATGGACCATTCGGGGTCTCTGCCGGAACTCGTGGAGTTGATTCGGCCGGAGAAGATCTTTTGCTCCGCAATGGGGAAAGCGGCCCTGCTGGAGCATTACCACAGGGAGGACTGGCCGTACCGGGTTGTGGAGTCCGGGCAGTTGGTTGATCTCGGCAGGCGTAGCGTTCAATTCCTCGAGACGCGGATGTTGCACTGGCCCGACAGCATGTTTTCCTACATCCCGGAGGAACGGTTGCTGATATCGAGCGACGCCTTCGGACAGCATTGGGGAACCAGCGAGCGTTTCGACGACGAGGTCGATACGGGGGAGCTGTTTGCTCATGCGGCAAAGTACTATGCGAATATCCTGCTGCTCTTCTCGCCCCTGGTGCGGAAGCTCCTCGCGACCGTCGGAGACATGGGACTCGATATAGATATGATCGCGCCGGACCATGGGCTGATCTGGCGGAGCAACGCCGCGCGGATCATCAAGTCCTACGATGCCTGGAGCCTCCAGGCGTGCGGGCGCAAAGCCGTGATTGCCTACGATACCATGTGGAACAGCACGGCCGCCATGGCTGCGGCCATAGGTGAAGGGGTGATGGATGAAGGGGTGAGCGTCAGGATCATGGACCTACGCGTGAGCCACCGTAGCGATGTCATGACGGAGATGCTGGATGCCGCGGCGTTCGTGCTGGGTTCGTCCACCCTCAATAACGGGATGATGCCCCGGATGGCCGATATGCTTTGCTACATGAAAGGGTTGCGGCCCGCGGGAAGGATCGGAACCGCTTTCGGTTCTTACGGATGGAGCGGGGAGGCCGTGAAGCTGATCGCGAGCAGCCTGGAGGAGATGAAAGTTCAGTTGGTCGATCCCGGTCTGCGGATGAAGTTCGTGCCTACCAGGGAAGATCTCGACCGGTGTGTCGAGTTCGGGCGGAAGGTGGGAAAAAGCGTCCGGGAGTTGAAAGGGGGAGCGCTTCTGCCTTATAATTCAAAGGAAAAGAGATGAACTGGTCCATCCACCGGTGCATGGAGTCATGAAATGAAGTAAGGAGAAGCGGATGAAACCGGTAACGGGTTTTCTGGCGCAGGTTTGTTCCCCGAAGCGAGGAGTCAATACTCATACCCTGGAGAAGGCGGTGACTCTTGCCCTGGAGATCGCGCGCGAGGGGAGGGAGGGAAGGAGAATCGGCACCATATTCGTGGTGGGCGATTCCGAGAAGGTGCTCAGGCGATCCAGGACCCTGATTCTCGATCCGCTCTATGGCCATCCGGACGAAGTAAAACACATCGACGATCCCGACATGCGTGAAACCATAAAGGAACTGGCCCAAATGGACGGGGCGTTCGTCGTCTCGGACGATGGAGTGGTGCTGTCCGCGTGCCGGTTTATCGATACGTCTTCCGAAGGGATCGAACTCCCTCTCGGTCTGGGTGGGCGTCACATGGCCGCCGCATCCATCACCAACGATACCGGCGCGGTGGCGGTGGTCGTTTCGGAGAGTTCCATCGTCCGGGTGTTCGACAACGGCGAACTGGTTTCCGAAATCCTTCCCGAGGTATACATGTTCAGTCGCTACAGCCTGCATCTGCGCGGCCACTGCGCCGAAACCGCGGAGGAATACGTTACCGTGGTGAAGGATGAGTAGAGAGAATGGCGCCGGGGCATGCTCCGATACCGTGATGGTCCTGGATGCCGCGCGAGGCGAAAGCTTGTCGGCCCGCATACGAATCGGGATGGACCGTTCGCCCTCCGACACCTCGGGGCGAACGGGGTCGCCTCGAATGGAGCGATAGCCCGGGCCTATATGCGCTCGGCACTCGCCGACATCGGCCCGGGCATCTCCATATCACAGGCGCCCGCGAGTCAAACCGATATCTTGTCTCAATGCCTCAGGCCGGAGTCCTCTTTCATCGCGCCCGGTTCTCCGGCCTCGCCGGAGGGCTGTTGCGCCTCCTCCTTTGCGGGCGACCGCGACTTCCTCGCCTGCCTGATCAGGTAGGTCACCGGACCGGAGAGCACGTACATCAGCATGAGGGAAAAGAACATCACCTGGGGTCTGGCGGCGACTATCGTCACGAGCACCACCATGATGAGCAGGACGGTCATGGGCTTTTCCTTGACCACTTCCATGTCCTTGTAGCTGTTATACGGGATGTTGCTCACCATGAGAAAACCCAGGATATAGGTCACTATCAGCAACGGCAGGCCGAATGCCGCCGGCGTGAAACCGGACCACTGCGAAAGGAACAGCACCGAAGCGGCTACCATGCTGGCAGCTCCGGGAATGGGCAACCCTACGAAATACTTCTTCGTGCCGCTCGTCTCCGCCTGTACGTTGAAACGGGCGAGCCGCAATGCTCCGCAGGCGACGAAGACGAAAGCCGCCAGCCAGCCGAAGCGACCGAACGGCCTCAATGCCCAGAGGTACATCAAGAGCCCCGGACCCACGCCGAAGGCCACCAGGTCCGTCAAGGAATCATACTCGACTCCGAAACGGCTCGTCGACCGGGTAAGCCTAGCGACCTTACCATCCAGTATATCGAAGACCCACGAGACGAGGACGGCGATGGCCGCGGCCTGAAAATCCCCGTTGATCGCCTTTACTATCCCGAAGAAGCCGCTGAACAGGTTTCCGGTCGTGAAAAGGCTCGGCAAAATGTACGTTCTCGGGTTGATCTCCTCATTTCCTTGACGCTGCTTCTTTCTCCTGAAATAACGACGCTTCTTTATTTCATTTTGCATAGCACACTCTCCCCCGCGAATACGCGGTTGCCTTTCGATGCCAGGATCTCGCTACTCTCGGGTACGTACACATCAACCCTGGAACCGAATCGAATCATTCCGAACCGTTCCCCCCTGAGCAGTTCATCGCCAGGGGAGGGCCAGAAGACAATGCGCCTGGCGATAAGCCCCGCCACCTGCGTCAGGACCACGCTACGCCCCGCATCGTCAAGCAGCCAAACCCAGTTCTGCTCGTTCTCCCTGCTCTTCGTGAGGTTGCTCGCAGCGAAAAAGCGCCCCTTGCGGAAATAGACGCCCCGTACCGCTCCCAAATAAGGAGCGCGGTTCACGTGGACGTCGAACACGTTCATGAAAATGCTGATCTTCCAGCATGGCTTATGCGTGAAGACGGGCTCTTCAACCCTGTCGATTCCTACTATCCGGCCGTCGGCAGGAGAAACCACTTCCGTTCCGGATGCGGTGACGATGCGCTCCGGGTCTCGGAAGAAATTGAGCATCAGCAGGGTAATGCAGAGAAGCAGGATGGTAAGAAAAGGCCAACCGAGAATGGCCGTTATCAAGGTGACGAACGCGGAAGCCAGGATAAACGGAAGACCTTCCGGAGAAAGCGGAATACTCGAAGCTTTTCGTCTAAAGTCTACGGGAACCATTAATAACCTGTACCATTGAAAGGACCTGCGCCATGGATTTGGATGAAAGCGAACGGTGACCGGGAGACGGAAAAAGAACTGCCTTCATGTTTCTCCGGGACCCTGCGGGTTTGCGGCCACCGGGTCCGCGACCCCGCGGGCATGGCGGTTGGTTTGGAAAAATATTGCCGTCGTGCGCAAGTACATGAACGGGGACGCCACGCCTCGGGGACCGGCCCAAGGCCTACACGAATCGGTATCCCGGAGCGAACATGCTCCGGGATACCGATTCGCCCTGATTATAAACCAAATTCACATTTAATCCAGGCCTTAATCTATTTTTTTCGCATCCAGGAACGGCATCATAGCCCTGAGCTTTCCGCCCACCTGTTCCACCAGGAGCGCCTTCTCCCTCTCTCGCATGGCCCTGAACATCGGCCGCCCGGCCTGGTTTTCCAGTATCCAGTCCCTGGCGAACTGACCGGACTGGATTTCGTCGAGGATCTTCTTCATCTCCTTGCGCGTCTCATCGGTGATGATGCGTTTGCCGCGCGTGAGGTCCCCGTATTCCGCCGTATCGCTGATGGAGTAGCGCATGTAGGCGAGGCCGCCCTGGTAGATGAGGTCCACGATGAGCTTCAGTTCGTGCATGCATTCGAAAAATGCGATTTCCGGCTGGTATCCCGCATCCACGAGGGTCTGAAAACCGGCTTTGACCAGTTCGGATACTCCGCCGCACAGAACGCTCTGCTCGCCGAAAAGGTCCGTTTCCGTCTCTTCCTTGAAAGTGGTTTCGATGACGCCGGCCCGGGTCGCCCCAATCCCCTTTGCATGCGCGAGAGCCACCGCAAGGGCCTGCCCGCTCGCATCCTGGTGAATGGCCACCAGCGCGGGTACTCCCGCTCCCCTCACATATTCGCTCCGCACCAGGTGGCCGGGTCCCTTCGGGGCCACCATCACCACGTCCGTGTTGGGCGGAGCAACGATCTGGCCGTAGTGGATGTTGAACCCGTGCGAGAACAGAAGCGCCTTCCCCGGCTTCATGGAGGGGGCCACATCCTCGTTGTAGATGCGGGCCTGGGCGTGGTCCGGGGCGAGGATCTGGATCACGTCGGCCGCTTCGGCCGCTTCGCGCGCCGATACGGGAGCAAAACCGTGCTCCACTGCCCTGCGGTAGTTGGCCGAGCCGGGCCGCTGTCCTACGATCACCTCGACGCCGCTGTCGCGCAGGTTCTGAGCCTGGGCGTGTCCCTGGCTCCCATATCCGATCACCGCCACCTTCTTGCCCTGAAGAAGATTCAGGTCCGCTTCCGCATCATAGAAAATACGCATGACTGTGTGTCCTCCCTCCGTACGTTACGTATGAATAGATATGCCTGTAGCGTTTCAAACGATTGTTTTCTCAGCGTTTCTTGCTGCGCGCAAGGGCCACTTTCCCGGTCCGGCACAATTCGACGATGCCTATCTGCTCCACGAGTTGCAGGATCGCCGAAATCTTCTCGTCGTCCCCGGTTACCAGCAGGGTGTAGTAGTGCGGGCTGACATCCACCACCTTTGCCCGGAAAATGTCCGTGATGCGAAGAATCTCGGCTCGCGTATCCGCCTCCGCGTGGACCTTGATGAGGACCATCTCGCGGTCCACGAACTCCGTCTCGCGAAAGTCGATGACCTTGATAATGTTGATGAGTTTGTTGAGCTGCTTGATAATTTGCTCGATTATGTGCTGATCTCCCGTCGTCACGAGGGTGATGCGTGAAATGCCGGGCTCGTGCGTCTCCGCCACCGTGAGGCTCTCGATGTTGAAGCCTCTTCCGCTGAAAAGCCCCACAACCCTGGAGAGAACACCCGGCTGATTTTCCACCAGCACGCCGATCGTATGCTTCTGCACCTTATTGTTTTCCATAGCCCTACACCAGCAACATCTCTGAAATGTCCTTGCCAGCCGGCACCATAGGATAAACTCCCTCCTCGGTCGCCACCACAAAATCCATGAGAACGGGCTTCTTGATGGAGAAAGCCTCACGCAGAACCTGTTCGACTTCCTCCGGCTTCGTGGCGCGAAGCCCCACGGCGCCGTAAGCCTCTGCAAGTTTTACGAAATCGGGCGAAGCATCCAGGCACGTCGCGCAGTAATTCTTCTCGTAGAAAAGTTCCTGCCACTGGCGCACCATGCCCAGGAACCGGTTGTTCAGGATGGCTACCTTCACCGGCAGTTCGTTGCAGACCGCGGTCATGACCTCCTGGATGTTCATCTGTATGCTGCCGTCCCCCGCGATATCGACCACGAGCCGGTCGGGGAAAGCCACCTGGGCGCCGATCGCCGCCGGGAGGCCGTATCCCATCGTGCCGAGCCCCCCCGAACTGATGAAGGTGCGCGGCTTGTTGAAATGGAAATACTGCGCGGTCCACATCTGGTTTTGCCCCACTTCCGTGGTGATGATGGCGTCGCCCCCGCTCATTTCGAAAATCTTCTCGACGACGTACTGAGGCTTGATCACCTCGGCGTCGTGCTTGTAGGTGAGGGGATGCGTCTCATCCCACTTCCGGATCTGCTCCAGCCAGGGAGCGCGAACTTCATCGAGGTTCTCGATGGGCTCCTCCTCGAAAGCCTGGATGAACTTGAGCATGGCGTTCCTGCAGTCGCCCACTATCGGGATGTCCACGCTCACGTTCTTGCTGATGCTCGTGGGGTCGATATCGATGTGGACGATCTTGGCTCCCGGCGCGAAGCCGCTGATCTTCCCGGTAACCCTGTCGTCGAAACGCGCTCCGACGGCGAAAAGAACGTCGGAATTCGATACCGCCATGTTGGCCCGGAAGGTGCCGTGCATTCCGAGCATGCCGAGCGACAGCGGCGAGGTGCTCGGAAAAGCGCCTAGCCCCATCAGCGTGGTTGTGACAGGTATTTGCGTTTTCTCGGCCAGTTCCCGCAGTTCGTCGCAAGCGCCGGAGGTTATGACGCCGCCCC
>CAYOVG010000059.1:0-24078 GCA_964407285.1 uncultured Syntrophobacteraceae bacterium | reverse complement strand
TGCCGGTAGCGCCGGCGACAATGAGCCATCGTGTCGTCCCGCCTTATGTTTCATGGAGAATAATGCATCATTGGAGTCAACGCGCGAAACGCAAAAGACCTTCGACATGTCCTCTGCTCGCGCTTGTTTGCGTCTCGATGAGTCGGAAACCTCCCTGAATAAGAATGCCGATTCCGCTGAGAGTATTCTGAATGTACCGGTTGCCGTCGCCGTCGCTACCCTTGGGGCCGTGACTCCATCCACGGGAGATTCATGGAGGGACGTACTTGATGGGTTGACCCAAGAAATTCTGGTAAGGCGCTGTTCGAGGAAAGCTTTGAAAAACTATATGCACTGGACGCGTGAGTTACAAACATTCACTCGAAGCGCGGAGAGCGTCGGTAGGAGTTTGCTCTCCTTGCAGTGCCCGCACTTTGCAAACTGCAAAGTAGGCGGCGTCTTCAGGCACAGAAGGATTTGCTGTAGCTCGGATTTTCACGTATCCTCGAACACCTATGGAACCGATCCGGATCAGTTTATAGATCTTGATCTTTCCTTTGGCTGTCCGGCTTTGACGGCAAAGACGCCCTTCCGGCCGGTGGCGGACCAGTACTGGTCGATCAGCCCTTTGGAGGATTTTTGCGGGTACCGTCGGTGTAGCATGCGCCGAAGCTCTAAGACATAGTTGTCGATGCGACTAAAGGCTTCCGATGCCGCCACATCCGGTTGCCCCTGCGGCTTCGGCCGCTTTTCGCTTTCCGGCGCTCTCACTATTCCCGGACACATCGCCCCCTGGGGACAGAGTCGCTCCCCGCTTCCGAACCGGCTCATGTCCACATCGATTTTAACGAGTTCAACGAGCAGCATCGCGAGGCCCACCCCGTCGAGTCCCGCATCCCGCCCCGTCGATTCCCGCACTCATCCGTCGATTCCCGTACTGAGCGGGATACCCGGCTTCAGACGAAGACCGATACGTTCCACGGGCACGCGGCATGCGCGGACGCGCACCGCACACGGGCTGCAATATCCGCGGGCTGGACTTTTTTGTAAGTTCTTCTATACTGACATACAAAAGTGTAAGTCACACTGATAAAGTATACAAAGATGTCTCTTGCAACCTGCGCGTCTTCAGGTTAGATTATCTTGGGACGAATTTCACGATGTTTCTTTGGATCTATGTGCATTGTCCAGGTAGCTTCCGGAAACGAAATGCGAAATTCAACACCGCAAATATACGGGCGCGCCAAGGCCCGCGCCACGCGCCGAGGCGCGTGGAACCATATGGACTGCGATCGAAAAGCGAGCTTCTCACGCCTTTGCGGCATTCTCATTCCGGTTGCGTTGTTGCGGTCGCTTCGGGCGCCAGGTCGGTACCGGCTCCCCCCCGATACGGAACCGGCTTTTCCAGGGGGGATTGACAGAACATGGCGGCAAGGAGACGAAATTGGACGAAGAACTAACCGTCGGCACTGAAAACCTCGAAAGCAACAGGGCCGTTCTCCAGTTGGACGGCCAGTACGGAGCGTGGGCCGAAGCCATCGCGATGGAAACCGGCATCCGGGTTTCATCGTGCTACAGGTGCATGCGCTGCTCCAATAGCTGCCCCGTGAGCACCTTCATGGACCTCAAACCCCACCAGATCGTCCGCCTGGTGCAGCTCGGCCAGAAGGAAAAGGTCCTCGAATCCAGCGCCATCTGGCTCTGCCTGAGTTGCGAGATGTGCTGGACCTTCTGCCCCAACGAAATCAACGTGACGGGGCTCCTGAACCACCTCAAGAACATGGTGGTCCAGGGCGGGCGCAAACCCGCGGAATACGAAGTCGCCGTGTTCCACGAGGTCTTCATGGACGTGCTGAAAAAGCACGGCGTCATGAACGACCTTCAGCTCATGCGCCGCTACACGATGAAAAGATTCCTGCACGGCAGTTCCCCGTCCACGGATGAACTCAGCACGGACCTCGGCCTCGCCTGGGGTCTTCTCAAACGCGGCCGCCTGAAGCTCTTCTCCGAAAAGAGCAACGCGGCGAAGGAAGTCCGGGAGATTCTCGACAAGCACGGGCAAAAGGAGATAATTCCATGAGGCAACTGGCTTTCTATCCCGGCTGCGCCCTGCATTCGATGAGCTGGGGATATCGGGAATCCATCAAACACGTCATGGAGGCCCTCGAACTGGAGCTCACCGAACTCGAGGACTGGTCCTGTTGCGGAGCTTCGGCGGCCCACAGCCTGGACGAGCGCATGTCCGTTCTCCTTCCGGCAAGAAACCTGGTGAGCGCCCAGGAACTCGGGCGGGACCTCGCCATAGCCTGCCCCATGTGCTTCAAGCGCCTCTCCTACGCTCGACACGTCCTGCAGGAGCAAAAAATCGACCACCCCTGGGCCATCAATCCGGACCTCGCCATCATGGACCTGGCCAGGATGCTGGCGAGCGACGAGATGCTCGGAAAGATCAAGGAGCGGGTCGTCTTGCCCCTCAGCGGCCTTCGCGTCGTCTGCTACTACGGTTGCCAGGTGGTCCGCCACCCCAAGTTCACCGGATACACGGACTACGAAAACCCTCAGCACCTCGACGCCATGGCAAGGACCCTCGGGGCCACCCCCATCGACTGGTCCTTCAAAGCCGTCTGCTGCGGCGCAGGCCTCGGAGTGCCCAAGCGACACATCGGGCTGTTCCTGATCAACAAGCTGGTCACTCAAGCCCGTGCGAGCGGCGCGCAGGCCATCATCGTCTGCTGCCCGCTCTGCCAGAGCAACCTCGATCTCTACCAGCGGCAACTGTACGGCGAGGAGGCCGGCAACGCCGAAGAGGCCCTGCCGATCATCTACTACACCGAACTGCTGAGCCTTGCGTTCGGCCAGGATTCCGTCCATCCGGCCCTCAAAAGCCACATGGTGAATCCTCTTCCCCTCGTCAACCGGATCATTTCCGCGAGTTAGCCCCTGGATCTAAACTTTTTCGACAGGATAGGAACATGGCATCAGGAGAACTCAAACCCAGCTCGGCAGTCCTTGTGGTGGGAGCGGGTATCGTAGGCATGCAGGCGGCCCTCGATCTGGCCGCCATGAACCACGAGGTGTACCTGCTGGACCGCTCGCCCACCATCGGCGGCAATATGGCCCGCCTCGACAAGACCTTTCCGACCAACGATTGTTCGACGTGCATGATCTCCCCCAGGATGGTGGCGTGCGCCCGCCATCCCAAGATACATATTCTGACCCTCTCGGAGCTTCTGAACATCGAAGGCGAACCCGGCCGATTCCTCGCCGTCATCAGGCAGCACCCCCGCTTCGTCGATGAAAAGACCTGCACCGGTTGCGGAGAATGCGCGCGCGTCTGTCCCGTCGTCCGGAAGAGCGAATTCAACCTGTCGCTGAGCAACCGCAAGGCGATACGAAGACCCTACGCCCAATCGGTCCCCGGCGCTTTCGCCATCGAGAAGAAGGGAACGTCGCCCTGCAAGGCCGCTTGCCCCGCTCACATCTCCGTCCAGGGCTACATCGCCCTGGCCGCGGAAGGCAGGTACGAAGAAGCGCTCAAGCTGATCAAGCAGGAAAACCCCCTTCCGGCAATCTGCGGGCGCGTGTGCCACCACCCCTGCGAATCGGCCTGCAAGCGGGGGGGACTGGACAAACCGGTCGCCATCGACTTCATCAAGCGCTACGTGGCCGACCTGGACCTCCAATCGGAAACCCGCTTCGTTCCCGAAATCAAGGAGAAGCGCGAAGAGAAGGTGGCCATTATCGGTTCCGGGCCCGCGGGGCTCGCATGCGCCTACTACCTGGCTATCGAAGGCTACCGGGTGACGATCTTCGAGAAACTGCCCGTGGCGGGCGGGATGCTCACCGTGGGAATTCCCTCCTACCGGCTGCCGCGCCCGGTGATCGAAGCCGAAATCGACGTCATCCGCCGGATGGGCGTGGAGATCCGGACCGGCGTCGAAATCGGCAAGGACGTCACCATCGGGCTGCTCCGCGAACAGGGTTACAGGGCTTTCTTCGTCGCCATCGGGACTCACGCCTGCAAGGCCCTCGGGATCGAGGGGGAGGAGATCGAAGGAGTATACGCCGGGGTGGATTTTCTGCGCGAGGTGAACCTCGGGAAACACCTCCACCTGGGCGAGCGCGTCGCGGTGGTGGGCGGCGGCAACGTGGCCATGGACGCCGTCCGCACGGCGCTCCGGCTGGGGTCGAGTTCGCCTTTCATCATCTATCGCCGAAGCATCGAAGACATGCCCGCCAACGAGGAAGAGATCGAGGAGTGCCGTGAAGAGGGCGTCGAGATCATGCCCCTCGTCAATCCCACTCGCATCATCGAGAAGAACGGGCGGGTGAAGGCCATCGAGTGCGTCCGGATGACGCCGGGACACCCGGATGCGGACGGAAGGCGCCGTCCCGTGGTCGTGCCGGGATCGGTCTTTACCATCGATGTGGATTCGGTCATCACGGCTATCGGCCAGGAGGCCGACTGGGCGTGCCTCACTTCGGAATGCGCCTGCACGCTGGAAAGCTGGGGCGCGATGCGGGTGGACCCGCTGACATTGCAGAGCGACGATCCGGATATCTTCGCGGGCGGCGACGCGGTGACCGGTCCCAAGACGGTCATCGAAGCCATCGCGCACGGAAAGCAGGCAGCCGTCTCCATCGGCCGTTTCCTGCGCGGGGAAGATTTGCGCGCCGGCCGGGAAAAGGAATGGACCGCGATCGAGCAGGTGGAAACCGAAGGCTACGACGTCACGCCGCGAGCGCGCATGCCGCGGCTCGATCCAGCCTCCCGCACGGACAATTTCAGCGAGGTGCAACTCGGCTTCACCGAGGAGCAGGTGCGCCGGGAAGCCGGCAGATGCCTCGGTTGCGGTGTTTGCTCCGAATGCTACCAGTGCTCGGAAGCGTGCCTGGCCGGAGCGCTCCGCCACGAAGACCAGCCCCGCGAACTCGAAATTCCCATCGGGGCCGTGATCCTCGCGGCCGGTTACGAACTGGGCCTCGTATCCCAGGCCGGCGAGTACGGCCACGGCCGCTACCCCAACGTGGTCACGAACCTCGAGTACGAACGCATGCTTTCCGCATCCGGACCTTCCGCGGGTCACCCCGAACGGCCGTCCGACGGGAAAAAGCCGAAGAAGATAGCCTGGATTCAGTGCGTCGGATCGAGGGATTCCACCAACAAGCGAAATTTCTGCTCCTCCGTCTGCTGCATGGCCGCGGTGAAGCAGGCGCTCATCACCCGCGAACACGACGCGGAAAGCGAAGCCGCCATCTTCTACATGGACATGCGAGCCCACGGGAAAGACTTCGACCGCTACGTGATGCGCGCTCAGGACAATTACGGCGTGAGGTTCATTCCGAGCATGGTTTCGCAAATCCTCCAGAACCCGGAGGACATGAGCCTCAGCATCGAGTACTACGACCGCAACACCCTGGAGCACAAGGAGGAGAGGTTCGACCTGGTCGTTCTTTCCGTCGGCATGAAGCCCAGCATGAAAGTGCTCTCGCTCATACGGCAACTGGAAATCGAGCAGAACAGCTACGGGTTCGTCGCGCCCAATCTGGAACTGCCGACGTACACCTCGCGGGAGGGCATCTTCGTCTGCGGCTCCCTGGACGGTCCCAAGGACATACCGGAAGCCGTCACCGAAGCAAGCGCAGCCGCCGCAAGCGCAGCCGTCCTGCTCTCCGAAAACCGAAGTGCGGCCGGGTCCGCGGACGAAGCTTCCACGCCGCTGATGCGGGACGTTTCCGCCGAGGTCCCGCGCATCGGCGTATTCGTTTGCCATTGCGGGCACAACATCGCCGGAGTCGTCCAGGTGGAAGCCATTCGCGCCTTCGCGGAGACGCTCCCCCACGTCGAGGTTGCGGAGAAATTCCTCTTCACCTGCTCCACTCAGACCCAGGACCGCATCAAGGAAGTCATCCTCGAGAAGGGACTGAACCGCGTCGTCGTGGCCGCGTGCTCGCCGCGCACCCACGAACCCCTCTTCCGGGAAACCCTCGTCCAGACCGGCCTCAACAAGTACCTGTTCGAAATGGCCAACATACGCGACCAGTGCGCGTGGGTCCACGGACAGGAACCCGAGGACGCCACGGAGAAGGCCGAGCGACTGGTCCAGGCGGCGGTGGCCAGGGTTGCGCTCCTGGAGCCGATCGAAGAGAACGTGACGCATGTCGTGCCGCGTGCGCTCGTCATAGGCGGCGGGTTGGCGGGAATGGCGGCGGCTCTGAGCCTGGCCGACCAGGGCATTCAGACCACCCTGGTGGAAAAGGATGCAAGATTGGGCGGCATGGCCAGGGAGGTGCACCATACGCTGGAAGGCCATTCTCCGGGAAACCTGGTGGAGTTGCAGATATCGCGGGTGAAGACGCACAGGAATATAACCCTTCGCACAAGCGCCCAGGTCCGGAAGCTCACCGGCGGACCGGGCCATTTCGAAGGCGTCATCCAGCAGAACGGGGAGACGGTTTCGGAGGATTTCGGGGCCGTCATCGTGGCCACCGGCGGTCAGCCGTATCAGCCTTCCGAGTACTTTTACGGAGAACACCCCACGGTGGTGACTCAACTGGAACTGGAAAAACGGCTCCATGCGGGGTACGCGAATCCCCCCGGCACGGTCGTGATGATCCAGTGCGTCGGGTCCCGGCAGGAGGACTTCCCGCTCTGCAGCCGGATCTGCTGTTCCGCCGCGGTGAAGAACGCCATCCAACTGAAGGAGAGAAATCCCAGGTGCAACGTGTTCATCATGTACCGGGATATGCGCACCTTCGGTTTCAAGGAGGAGTACTACAAGAAGGCCCGTGACATGGGGGTCATGTTCATTCGGTTCGAACCGGAAGCCCCTCCGGACGTGCAGGTGGAGGACGGGGTGTTGAAGGTGACGGCGTTCGACGCCGAGAGCCGGATGGATCTCGAGATCCGGCCCGATCTGCTGGTGCTCAGCGTCGGCATCCGGCCGCGGGCGGAGGCGCGGGACATAGCCAAAATGCTGAAGCTTCCCCTGATGCAGGAAGGTTTCTTCCTGGAGGCGCATCCCAAGCTGAGCCCGCTCGAATTCGGCAGCGGCGGGATCTTCCTGTGCGGCCTTGCGCACAGTCCACGCTTCATGGAAGAATCGCTCGCCCAGGCGAAGGGCGCGGCGTGCCGCGCAGCGGGATTGCTGCTGCAAAGGGAGATCCATACCAGCGCCATCGTGGCCGAAGTCAATCCCGAACACTGCGCGGGCTGCCTGGTCTGCGTTTACACATGCCCGTACAACGTTCCCGCAATTACCGGCGAAGGCGTATCGGCGATCAATGCGCGCAGTTGCCATGGATGCGGCACCTGCGTGGCCGAATGCCCCGCCAAGGCGATCAGGCTGAAGCACTATACGGATTCCCAGGTGATTGCGCAGACCGGCGGGGCGATCGGGACGGGAATGGGTGAATAGGTGAGTGGGTGAGTAGGTGAATAGGTGAGTAGGTGAGCGGGTGAGTAGGTGAATCGGTGAGTGGGTGAATGGGAGAGTGAGGGGATTGCGGGTCGGGTTACGGTTCGCTCCACTCGACCTGCGGTCCGATTTCCGACCTCCGATTTCCGTTTGGAGGAATTTCTGCTGGATAGGACTCTGCCGGTGTGATATACGGGAATATACCGGTTGCGGATTCCTTATCATGTTGTGAAGGGGAAGAGGAAATAAAACATAAGCTGGAGGATTCAGAATGCCTTACGGTGCCCAGGTTAAGAAGCTCGATACAGTGTCCCTCGAAGGGAAAGTGGAGATCGCCGTTCTCCCGGAAGTGATGCGGGAACTCGGTTTGCAGGCCGGCCAGAAGGTGGACAAGGATACGGCCGAAAAGATCGTTGCGGAAAACGACCGCCGGGAGCGCTTCCTGTAGGAGCGTTGAGTCCAGGTCCTTCGTTTTTCTCACGACGTTGCTCCAACCCGTTGCAGGACCACGCTCAACCATGCCCGGACCGCTTTCGGTCCGGGTCCTTTCTTTCGCTCGACCCCGGCCCGAGATTTAGCTTGACATCAATGTGCATATCCCTTATATGACAAAGGTTCATAGTTTGGTAGTTGATTAAATTCAGTGGAGAACAGTCGATGAAAACCATCAGCGCAAAGTTTGAAGCCGATAAGCGCAAGTGGGTTGTGTTCGATGCGGAAGGGCAGACTTTAGGCCGGCTGGCCACTCAGATCGCCATGCGATTGAGAGGAAAACATCTCCCGTATTTCACTCCTCATGTGGATACCGGTGATTTTGTGGTTGTCGTCAATGCCGAGAAGATTCATATGACCGGTAACAAGAAGGAGAACAAGACCTACTACCGGCATAGCGGGTACATTGGCGGCATCAAGACCACCACCGCTCGCAACATCCTCCAGGATAAGCCCGAACGAGTGATCAGGGCGGCAGTATGGGGCATGTTGCCGAAAAATCGCCTGGGCCGCAAGCTTATCAAGAAACTCAAAGTCTACGGCGGGCCGGATCATCCCCATGAGGCGCAACAGCCCGCGGTAATGACGCTCTAGTTCGAGAAGGAGCAGGAGACAATCAAAATGGCGGAACAGCAACAGCGTTTTCAAGCCACAGGAAAGCGAAAAACATCCGTAGCCCGAGTCTGGCTGCAACCGGGAACCGGCGCCGTAACGATCAATAAGAAGCCCATTGACAAGTATGTCGACAGGGAAACCAGCAAGATGGTCATCTTCCAGCCACTGGTGTTGACCGGTACATACGGCAAGCTGGATGTGTTCGTAAACGTCGACGGAGGAGGCATATCGGGTCAGGCCGGCGCCATCAAGCACGGAATATCCAAAGCTCTCCTGGAATACAATCCCGAATTCCGTCAGGTACTGAAGCGGGCAGGCTTCCTCACTCGCGATTCGCGAGTCAAGGAAAGAAAGAAATACGGCCAGCGCGGCGCTCGTGCACGCTTCCAGTATTCAAAGCGTTAAGAAGTATTTTTCCTCCCTCTGCATATCTGCAATTTACATTTTCACGAGAGAGAGAGAGTTAGGGGCACACGCGTATATTGCGCGGTGCCCCTACCTTTTGGGGGAGTCCGTGCGCACCGGGGCGGAGTCGGTGTTGTTCTGAAAAGGATCGAGATATGGTACGAGTAGCCATTGCGGGAGCATCGGGGTATACGGGTTTCGAGTTGATTCGTATTTTGTGCCGGCATCCGGAAGCGGAAGTGAAAGCGATCACGTCGCGAGGAGAGGCGGGCCGGAGGCTGGATGCCGTGTATCCGGCGTTGAGAGGCCACTGCGATCTCATGTTTCAGGAACCCGACCCGGACATGCTCGCCGCGGATGCCGACCTGGTCTTCACGGCCCTTCCCCACCAGGCCGCGATGGATGTCGTGCCGGAGCTCCTCGCGCGGGGCGTCAAGGTCGTCGACCTGAGCGCCGATTACCGGTTCCGGGATGCGCGGGTATACGAAGAGTGGTACCAGGCGCACAAGACTCCGGAACTCCTCGCCGAAGCGGTCTACGGACTGCCGGAACTCTACAGGGAGAAGATCCGGACCGCACGGCTCGTCGGAAATCCCGGATGCTATCCCACGAGCGTGATCCTCGCCGCCGCCCCGGTCCTCGGGGGTGGATTGATAGCGCCACAGACGATCATAGCCGATTCCAAGTCCGGAGTTTCCGGGGCGGGCCGCGGCGCGTCCCTGGCGACTCATTTCTGCGAGGTGTCCGAAGGATTCAAAGCCTACAAAGTGGCCGAACACCGTCATACTCCGGAGATGGAGCAGGAACTCGGAAATCTCGCCGGTGAACCGGTCCGGATTTCGTTTACCCCTCACCTGGTTCCCATGAGCCGCGGGATACTCAGCACCGTGTATGCGACGGTCAAGGACGGCGTATCCCCGTCCGATGTGAGCGAGGCCTATGAGGCCTTTTACCGGAACGAAAGGTTCGTGCGCCTGTGCGGCGGCAAGGGCGCTCTGCCCACCACCCTCCAGGTGCGCGGGAGCAACTACTGCGACCTGGCGTGGCGTCTGGACGAGCGTACCCGGAGGCTGATCGTCGTGTCCGTAATCGACAACCTGACGCGAGGAGCATCGGGGCAGGCGGTGTGCAACATGAACATTATGAGCGGCCTTCCGGAAAGCCTGGGACTCGACTTTGCTCCATGGCAGCCGTAGAAGGAGCGCCCATACCGGTGCTCCTTTCCATGGGTTTCTTCAACCATGAGCGTAATTCACGACATTCAGGCAAAACGAAATTTCAAGCTGGTGCTGGAGTACGACGGCTCGCAGTATCATGGCTGGCAGCGGCAAGCCGGCGTGCTCACCATCCAGGAAGTTCTGGAATCGTCCCTGGAAGTAATGCTCGGGGGACCGATCGGAGCGCGGGCATCGGGGCGCACCGACGCCGGCGTTCACGCCAGGGGCCAGGTGGTGAACTTTTACGCCCGCACCAGACTCGAACCTCAACACATTCAGCGGGGGCTCAACTCGCTCCTTCCGCCGGACATCGTCGTCCTGCACGCCGAGGAGATGCCGGACTCCTTCCACGCACGCTTTTCCGCTCTCGGCAAGACATACCGATACCAAATATTGAACCGCCTCACGCCTTCCGCGCTCGAGAGAAGATTCTCCTGGCACATTCGCCGCCCCCTCGATATCGATGCAATGCGCGAGGGATTGGAGCGGGTGACCGGCACTCATGATTTCGCCGCCTTCATGGCTTCCGGCTCTTCCGTGACGTCCACCGTCCGTTCCATCACGCGCGCCGAACTCGAATGCCCGGACGAACACCATCTCGACTTCACTTTCGAAGCCAACGGTTTCCTCAGGCACATGGTGAGAAACCTGGTCGGCGCCCTGATCGACGTTGGAAAGAAGAAGTGTACACCGGATGGTTTTCAGCGTATTCTCGAGAGCAAGGACCGCCGCCGGGCGGGGATGACCGCTCCCGCGCACGGTCTTTGCCTGATGAAGGTTTCGTACGATTGAGGTGCGAACATGCGAGCAACAGCGATGATTAGTCATCAGTATCAACGGCAGTAACGATCGTATAATCCGAACCGCTTGACTCCATTTTCTGAAAGGGATGAAAGAAATGAAACTGGCACAGCGTGTAACCCGCGTCAAACCGTCGGCAACTTTAACCATCAACGCCAAAGCCAAAGAGTTGAAGCAGCAGGGCGTGCAGGTCGTCAACTTCGGAGTCGGCGAGCCGGATTTCGATACTCCCCAGAACATTCAGCAGGCCGGTGTGCAGTCGATCCACCGGGGGCAAACGCGATACACGGCCGTGGACGGCATCAATGAACTCAAGGACGCCATCATCGATGTAATCGGCGAAGACTACGGCATGAAATACGAACGCAAGAACGTGCTGGTCTCGGCGGGTGGAAAGCATGCGCTCTACAATCTCTTCCAGGCCGTTCTGGACCGCGGCGACGAGGTCATCATCCCTTCCCCGTTCTGGGTTTCCTACCCGGACATGGCGGCGCTGGCGGATGCGACGCCTGTCGAGGTTTCGTGCGCCGAAAGCGACGGTTTCAAGCTGAGACCCGATGTGCTCGAAAAGGCCATTACCCCCAATACCCGGATGCTCATCCTCAACAGCCCCTCCAATCCCACGGGCGTGCACTACAAGCGCGATGAACTCGCCGCGCTCGCGGAAGTGCTCCTCAAGCACGAAAACGTCCTGATCGTATCCGACGATATTTATTACCGGGTCATCTTTTCGGGCCGCGAGTGGGCCAACATCGCCATGGTCGAACCACGCTTGAAGGACCGCACCTTCGTCATCAACGGCGTGAGCAAGACCTACTGCATGACCGGTTGGCGTATCGGGTACCTGCTCGGGCATGCCGACGTCATCAAGGCCGCCAACAAGATCCAGGGCCAGTCGACCAGCAACGCCTGCTCCATCGCACAGTGGGCGAGCGTGGAGGCCCTGCGGGGAGATCAGAAGCAGATCGGCGCGATGGTTGCCGAATTCGAAAGACGTTGCGGCTACGTCATGGAACGTATCTCGCAACTGCCCGGCGTTACGTGTCCGACCCCCGACGGCGCATTCTATGTTTTTCCCAATTTCAGCTCCTACTACGGCAAGGACATCAAAGGCCGCACCTTCAACAACTCCGTCGAGCTGGCCGGATACCTGATGGAAGAAGCCCATGTCGCCGTGGTGCCGGGAAGTCCCTTCGGCGAAGACAAATGCCTGCGCTTCTCCTATGCCCTCTCCATGGACGACCTCAGGGAGGGATTCGACCGGATTGCCGGAGCCCTCGGGGTTTGATGTTTCAGGAGAGATCCGAATCATGGGGGCAGTTCGTGCATATTGGAAGGAACGCTCCCGACAACTTCGGGAGCGGCAAGAGGCCGTAAGAAAGCAGCAAAGTGAATCGGCAGCCTGTATGATGCCGTGTTCATGTCAAGGAGACTAGGGGGGTACATGAGTCGTGAAGAGTATCTGAAATGGACAAACCAGGAATTTGACGCATCCAAGATTTTCTCCAAACCGGAAGCGCTGAAGGGTATTCGGATTCTGGAACTGGGCACGCTGATCCTCGGGCCGGCGGTTTCCGACTACCTGGGCGAATACGGCGCGGAGGTCATCAAGGTCGAACTCCCGGGAGCGGGCGACACGATGCGTTCCGTAACTCCCTACGGGACGTTCTGGAAGAATTCATCCATCGGACAGTTTCCCCAGAACCACAACAAGTACCATATCGCCCTGGACGTGAGGACGCCCGAAGGGTCGGAGATCTTCCGCCGGCTCGCCCTTCGCTCCGATATCGTGGTCGAAAATGTCCGCGCGGGAACCATGGACCGGTGGGGCATCGGGTACAAACAGCTCCACGAGATCAATCCCCGCATCATCTACATCGCTCTGAACGGTTTCGGCCAGTGGGGACCCTACTCCGAGGGCCGTGCATCCTATGACGCCGTGGCGCAGACGGTGAGCGGGCTCCTGTCGATTACCGGGTTTCCGGGGCGGTTGCCTCTGAAGGCCGGCGTATGGATCGGCGACTACTTCGGCGCGCTCATGGGGGCGCTCTCCATCATGGCGGCCGTTCACCACCGGGACCGCACCGGGGAAGGCCAGTTCATCGAGTATTCCCAGGGAGAAGGCCTGATGCGCCTGCTCGATTGGAGCTGGATCTACTACTACTACGAGAAATTCAACCGGCCCAGGACCGGCAACCGGGACCTCGCCGTCTGCCCCTCGGATGTTTTCAGGTGCAAAGACGGTCCGATAGCCCTCGCCGCCGGAACCGACGAGGAGTTCAAAGGCCTTTGCCGGGCAATGGGCAAGCCAGAACTGGCGGAAAACCCAGCTTTTGCCGACATCCTCACCCGCCTCGAGGATGCAAACGCCACCGCTCTCCTGGAAATCATACGCGACTGGGCGAAAGAGAAAACGGTCGCCGAGGTGGACCAACTGGGAAGCCGGTACGGTTTTGCCTCCACTCCCGTTCTGTCGGCGAAGGACCAGTACGAATCACCCCATTTCAGGGCGAGAGCGACGGTTTTCGAATACGAAGATCCCATATACGGCAACATGGTCGAGGTGTGCGCTCCCGCAAAGCTCTCGAAGACCCCCGGCCGCATCAAGTGGGCCAACAAGCCGGTGGGCATGGATAATGAATTCATTCTCCGTAAGATTCTCGGACTCCGGACCGCTCAGATCAACGAATTGGCGGAAAAGAAGATCATCGCCAAGTGGGTCTCGAAGCCGCCCGGACGCATGCCGCCCGACGATTGGGATGGAAAAGCCGGAGTAATCATGTAATTACGGAAAGCAATCCGAGATAGAAGGAGAATTACCAGTGACTTCAATGGATAAAAAGACAGATCGTTCCTCCGGAGACGCCGCAGGCTCGACGGACCGTCCCTGGGTCGAATGGATTCAGGAAGCGGACGACCCCAGAAAAACCTATATGAAGCCCGAAGCGCTGGACGACCTGCTGGTGCTGGACGTGTGCGAGGGAAATATCGGTGGGCTTTTCGCTTCGTCCGTTCTGGCCGAATTCGGTGCCGACGTGATCCGGATAGAACCGCCGGAAGGCGATGTCGCCCGCAAGTTCACTCCGCTGGGCTATCGGCACAAGGAAACGGGGCTCGGCTACCTGATGGAGGGGCGCAACAAGTTCCACATCACGCTCAATCTCGAGACGCCCGAAGGACAGGATGCCTTCCGTTCCCTGGCGGCCCAGGCGGACGTGATCATAGAGAGCTACAAGCCGGGCGTGATGGACAGCTACGGCCTCAGCTACCGGTATCTCAGGGAGATCAACCCTCGCCTGATCTACGCCTGCGTCTATACCTACGGCCATTTCGGCCCCGAAGCGGGTTGCGGAAAGCCCGACTACGACATCTGCGATCAAGCCCGGTCGGGGGTTATGGCGGTGACGGGTGAACCCGTTGAAGATGAAGCGAACATGCAACCCTGGCAGATTCCCACCAAGGAGGGCAACTGGATGGGATGGTACGCCGGCGGAGGATGGACGGCCCTGGGGATTTTGATCGCCCTGCACTACCGGGAAGTCACGGGCGAAGGCCAGATGGTGGATGTCGCCCCGCCCGAAGGGGAACTGCGCTTCTGCGATTACCACGTTCAGTACTATCATACGACCCGGCAGGTGCGCGGCCTGGTGGGCGCATACGACAGCGCGGTCTTCCCCTACACCATCATAAAGACCAGGGACGGGTTCAACTTCATCGCCGGATTCAGCGACCCCAACTGGGAAGGGCTGACGAATATCATGAAAGCCCCTGAATTCCGTCAACGTTTCCCCACCATTTACGACCGGCTGAATAAGGCCAACCAGCCCCTCATCCACCAGGAAATCGAAAAGTGGTCCTCGCGGTACACCTGTGAGGAGATCAACGAGATGGTGCAGGATTACGTGGTGAATCGCCGTGGTCCGGGGACCATAGCCACTGCTAAGATGACCGATGTCAAAGAAGTCTTCGAAGATCCGGTATGGTGGGACCGGGGTGTGTTCGACCGGGGTACGGACCCCTACTATGGGGATGTGGCGTTCCAGGCGCCGCCGTGGAAAATGACGCATACCCCCGCGCGGGTCAAATGGCTGTGCCGCCCGGTTGGGGCCGATAATGAATACATCATGAAGAAGTACCTGGGAATCGGGGGAGCAAAACTCAAGGAATGGCGCGGCAAGAACATCATATAATCGTCGTCGCCGTACTTCCGTTACCTCCCTGGCGGGAGCACGTCCTGACCGGCGCTGCTCCCGCGGCAACTCTCGCCGCCCGCGATAACCGCCCGCCGGTCAGGTCCTTTCGGCGAATACCGCGCAACCTGACATGACACATTCTTGATGACTTACCTCAATATCAGGCCCTTTTCCATGGCAAAAGCGGTCAGAGCCGATACGTTATGCAGATCCAGTTTCTTCATCAAGTTCGCTCTGTGCTTTTCCACAGTCTTGACGCTGATGCAAAGGTAGTCGGCAATATCCTTGTTCTTGTACCCCTCGGCAATGAGCTTCAGGATTTCACGCTCGCGTTGCGTGAGCGTATCCCAGGAGGAACTTGCTCCTGATCCTTTCCTCCCGTCAAGGTAGCCTTCTATCACCTTCTCCGAAACTCCGGGGCTCAAATAGGGCTTTCCTTCGAGCACATTGTTCACCGCTACCATCAGTTCGCTCAGAGTGGCATCCTTGAGCAGATAGCCGTCCGCACCCGCCTGCAGCGTCGTATGGATGTACTCCTCCGTTCTGTGCACCGTCAGCACGAGTATCTTCGTTTCGGGAGAAAGCTTCTTGATTTCCTTGATCGCTCCCAACCCGTTCATACGCGGCATCGAGAGGTCCATCAGGACAATATCGGGCTTCGATTTCTCGACACACCGGATGGCGTCGCGACCATCCTCGGCTTCTCCCACGATATCGAAAGTGGGATTCGCCATGAGCAAAGCCCGCAGCCCCTCCCTGAGGATCGTATGATCTTCGGCTATGACAATTCGCTTCTTTTCTTTCATAGGCAATGTCACCCTGAATGGTTGCTAAACAATACTGGTATCATAACCACATTTGTACCCTCATGTAAAGCTCTAAAGCGCTTCCCCTGCCCTCTCCTTTCCCTGCGTACTCTCTCAGATGAATACATTAATGCTCCGGAAAACATACGGCAAGCGCCTTATTTACCTATTTCCATCTCTTAACGATAATTTCATGAAAAACAGGCGGCCTGAAAAGAGCATCTCCAACAGGAACCATTTCCACTGCACAGCCCGAATGTATCGTGCATGTGACACAGGAAAGAGCACGGAACATCACGCCACTTTCCGGAAGACCGGAACTCGAGAGCACGGACCGGAGTTCAAGCTCCCAAAAGCAAACGCCGGACGTCTTTTCGTTTGTGCCGGACCGTACCGGCCGCACATGTAATTGTAACCGAATTTGCTTGGAGTACACACGCCTTCCATGGCGAAATCGACCCGGAAAGCGATACCCAAATACCGTACTCCCACTTCCAAGATAAGGGTTTCACCCTATTCCTAACAAACGCCCATTCATTTTAATTTAGGGCGGAAAACAGCCCGGAAATCGGGCGGACCGAAAGCAGAGGGGTATACTGGAACCGTTAATGGTGACGCAACAGGAACGCTGATCACGCCTTAACCCTATAGAGCCGAGCATGCAAGCGGTGATCGCAACGGAGAGAAGGGTATGGAGGATATCAACAGAGTATCGGAAGCCGCGGATTATCTGTCATTGGAAGAAATCAGGATTAAGATGAAGATGACCTCCGGCTTTTGGAAGACGCTGAAATGGTTGGTTATTTACAACGCTATCATCGACCCGAGACCCGAATCGGAGATAGCGAAGCACACGGGCTTGTCTATAGCCACCGTTCACAGAATCATCGATGAATACAATAACCTCGGCCCGGAGGCCATCGAGCCCGGGCGAAACAGATACAAGCATGAGCATTGCTACGGATGCAAGGCCAGGTGACATACGGCGTTGCTTCGCGTTTGCACTCCTTGATACGGCGACGGTCACTATCTGCCCGGAGGAGCAGAAACCTTTAGGTTGAATGGAGCTGGTTCGATATGAACCGTTATGGAAGCCCCGGCATCCTCTGGCGCTCAGTAATCGAAATGGTGATCGTCGCCCTTTGTTTTCGGATGGCGGGAAACATCCGGGGCTCACGCCTGGAGGCATCCCGTGCTGTTGGAGTCCCTTGCGTTCAGGAAGAGAGCGGGAAAGTCACCCGGAAGGTCGTTCCCTCATTGGGCGCGCTTTCCACTTCGATAAACGCCCCGTGCTTTTCCAGGATCTGGCGGGATATGCTCAGGCCCAGGCCCGTCCCATCCGGTTTTCGCGTAAAGAAGGGATCGAAGATTCTCCCCTTGTCCTCCTCGAGGATACCGATCCCCGTGTCGCTGACATCCAACGTCAGGGCAGACATGTCGGTGGAGTAGCGCGTGCGTATGGTGAGTCTGCCCCCTTCGTTCATCGCATCTATGGCGTTGAGGAGCAAATTCATTATCACCTGGCTGATCTGGCCGAAATCCATTGTGAGAGGCGGGAAGTTCTCCCCGAGATCCAAGCCGACGTCGATCGAGGCCTTGCGCAGGTGAACCTTGGCGAGGTCGTAGCAATACACGACGATTTCATTCAACTGGTTCGGAAGAAACTGGGGTTCTCTCGGCCGCGCGAAGTGGAGCACCTGCTGGACGATACGGTCGATCTTCTTGATTTCCGTGATCATGTCCACGAACATCTGCTGCTGGGCGGAATCCAGCACAAGCTCCCGGTTCAGTATCTGAGCATTGAAATTGATGGTTGCCAGCGGGTTCCTGATTTCGTGGGCGATGCCGGCGGCAAGGGTCCCCAGGGCCTTCAACCTCTCGCTCTGCTGCAGCCTCCTCTCCAGCTTCTTTTCTTCCGTAACATCCTTCTCATAGTAGACTATGCGCTCCAACTGCCCCGCAAGATTGAGGACCGGAAACGCATAGAAACGGAAATAGCCGCCCCACCTCGGATGAACCCCCTCGCGTTGCACCGGCTTCGCGGTACGGAAACACTCCCAGACGGGACACTCCGGATGAGGCTCGGGCTGGCCGTAAAGCACCTCCGCATACTTCTTTCCAACTACCTCCTCCATGCCTCCATAGACACTCCCGCATGTGCGGTTGATCCGGAAAATTCTCCACCTGGTGTCGATAATGAATATGCTGTGCTGTATGGCGTCGAAGCTGATTTCGAGTTCGGTTTTCGCCCGCTGGATGGAGTCGAACAACTGGGCATTCTCGATGGCGACCCCTATCTGCTGACCGATGGTGGTAAGAAACTCACTGCGTTCGGGTCCGATCTGCAACGGCCCGTCGTTGGTGACATAGAGAAGCCCCAATACTCCCTTCTGTGTAAACAGGGAAATGGCGATGATCTGGGTAATCTGCTCCTCGATCATACGGTCCCGCAGGCGCGGAAAGATCACCTTCTCGGGCGTGAACCACTTGACGGTCTGGCGCGAGAAAAGCCCCTCCACCTGCTGCGGCGTAAGCGACAGGGTCCGGATATAGCCCACCAGGGAAGACAGAAAGCCGTGCTGCGCGGACAGCCTGAACTGCCGGATGCCGTCCACGGTTTCCGTGGCGAGGTATATGGCCCCCATCTTGAAATTGAAGGTGTGCAATATAGCCATCAAGGATTGCTGCAGGACGTCCTCGAGCCTGGGAGAGCAATGGATTGCGGAAGATATGTCAAAGAGCATCTGCAACTCATGGTGCCGTCGAACAAGCTCTTCCTGCAGATGCTCCGGATCACTCAACGCCTTGTTTTCTTGCGATTCCATCTTTCTACTTTTCGGTCTTTGCGGAAATTGCTTCCCACTGAGCAGCCACCACTTCGGCAATCCTTATGGACGCCGCATCGACCATTTTGCCGTCCAGAGCCAGCGACCCCACACCGGCCGCTTCCGCCCGTCGGTAAGCATCGAGGATTCGGCGGGCCCTCTCCACGTCCTCGGCAGAAGGGCTAAACGCCTCATTGATAATCCCGATCTGGTCCGGATGAATCGCCCACTTGCCGTCATAACCGAGCGATGCGCTCACGGCGCAGGAACGGAGCAGAGCCGCGGGGTCTTTATAGTCGCCGAATGGAGCATCGATAGCGGAAAGCCCCGCGGCTTTGGCGGCCATCACCATGCGGCTCAACGGAAAATGCCAGCGACTCCCCGCCGGCGAATCCTCGTCGTCTCCATGTCCGCTGATCCCCTTGTTCTTCATGGTCAGCGACGCCCCGTAGTCGGCAATTCCGAACACGAGGGCCTCGAGACGTTCGGAACTGAAAGCGATCTCCTCCACCCTGAGCATGCCTCCGGCCGTTTCAATGGAAGCCTCGATACCTATGGGCTTCCTTATCCCCATGCGCATCTCAATTTGATTCAGCATGTAGCCGACAGCCTTTATCTCGGCGGCCTCGTTCACTTTCGGCACTACAATCACGTCCAGGAAGTCACCCGCGGCCTCCACCACTTCAATTACGTCACGATAGGCAAAAGGGGTGTCCATCCCGTTGATCCGGCAGGCGCGTACGCGCCTGCCCCAATCATGTTCTCTCAGAGAGCCGATCACCCGCTTGCGCGCATCATCCTTCTCGGCCGCCGGCACGCTGTCCTCCAGGTCGAGCATGACCACGTCCGATGGAAGCGCCAGGGCCTTCAGCACCATCTTCTCCCGGTTTGCAGGCACGGAAAGAATAGAGCGTCGCAAGCGAATGGGGCCCTTCATGACATCTACCTTTTTGTCGATACCCTAATTATACCCTATCCCATTTTTCCCTATTTGCCGGCTCCCTTTTTCTCCCGGATGGCTGCCTGCGCAGCGGCCAGTCGGGCTATCGGAACACGATAGGGAGAGCAACTCACATAGTTTAACCCGATTTTATGGCAAAATGCCACTGAATTGGGCTCTCCTCCATGCTCGCCGCAAATACCAACTTTCAGGTCGGAACGCGTCGAGCGCCCCTTCTCCACGCCGATCTTCATGACCTGCCCCACTCCGTCCTCATCGATTCTCTCGAACGGATCGAACGGCCAGATTTCTTTCTCGAGATATGCGGGAAGGAACTTGCCGGCATCGTCACGGCTGATACCGAACACCGTCTGGGTCAAGTCGTTGGTGCCGAACGAGAAGAACTCGGCATCCCGGGCAACATGGTCGGCCATCATCGCTCCACGCGGAATCTCGATCATCGTCCCGACACTGTACTTGACCTGAACGCCGGTCTCCTTTATGACCTGTTCAGCCACACGAACGACCACTTCCTTCTGGTTCTTCAACTCGCTTTCAGCCCCCACGAGCGGGATCATGATCTCCGGATGGACGTCTACCCCATCCTTCTTCACCTCGCAAGCCGCCTCCATGATGGCGCGGGCCTGCATCGCGGTGATTTCGGGGTACACGATTCCGAGCCGGCACCCACGGTGTCCCAGCATCGGGTTCGCCTCATGCAAGCTGACGATCTTAGCCATCAACCGCTCATACGGTACTCCCATGTCTTCCGACAGCTTCCGGATGTCCTTCTCATCGTAGGGGAGGAATTCATGCAGAGGAGGATCGAGGGTACGAATGGTCACCGGCAGTCCGTTCATTGCCCTGAAAATGCCGGTGAAGTCCTCTTTCTGCATCGGCAGCAGCTTTGCCAGCGCCCGCTCCCTGCCTTCCAGTTCCTCTGAAAGGATCATCTCCCGTACCGCGTCGATCCGGTTTCCCTCGAAGAACATGTGCTCCGTACGGGTGAGTCCGATTCCCTCGGCTCCGAACGCTATAGCCGTGCTCGCCTGATCCGGCTGGTCCGCGTTCGTGCGAATGCCCAACCGGCGAAACTCGTCAGCCCAACTCATGAGGGCCATGTAGTCCTGATAAATCGGGGATTTCTCGGGCTCCAGGCTTTTTTCGATGAGTACCCGAATGATCTCCGACGACTGGGTCGGGATCTTGCCTTCGAAAACTTCTCCAGTGGTCCCGTCCAGCGATATCCAGTCACCTTCCTTGATCGCTTTCCCGTTCACGCCCATCTCGCGTTTGCGGTAATCGATCTGGAGAGCATTGCACCCGACGATGCACACCTTGCCCATCTGACGCCCGACGAGCGCCGCATGGGAGGTCATTCCTCCGCGCGCCGTCAGAATACCCTGGGATGCGTTCATTCCGCGGATATCCTCGGGCGAAGTTTCCAGCCGGACCAGGATGATCTGCTCTCCTCTCTTCGCCCACTCCTCGGCGTCGGGAGCATTGAATACCACTCGCCCCGTCGCGGCCCCCGGCCCAGCGTTGAGACCCTTCGTCAGGAGCGCATTGTTGTCTATGGCCTCCTGCTTCGCCTTGGGATCGAAGGTCGGTCTGAGCAACTGGTTGAGCTGATTGGGATCCAGTCGCAGCAACGCATCCTCCTTGCTCAGGATGCCTTCACGCACCTGATCGACGGCGATCTTGAAAGCCGCGAAGGCGGTGCGCTTTCCCGCTCGAGTCTGGAGCATCCACAGCTTCCCCTTCTGGATCGTGAACTCGATGTCCTGCATATCACGATAATGCTGATCCAGCTTGATTCGAATTCCATCCAACTCCTTGTAGATTTCCGGCATTACTTCTTCAAGGGACTCGGCGTCGGAACCGCCCTTCTGGGCTTTGTTGATGGGCAACGGCGTCCGGGTGCCCGCCACAACGTCCTCACCCTGGGCATTAATGAGGTATTCGCCGAAGAATACGTTCTCACCGGTAGCCGGATTGCGCGTGAAGGCGACGCCCGTCCCGCAGTCATCGCCCATGTTTCCGAATACCATCGCCTGAACGTTTACCGCCGTCCCCATGCTGGAGGGAATATTGTTGAGTTCTCTATATGCAATCGCTCGCGGGTTGTTCCACGACCCGAAAACGGCGCCGATAGATCCCCAGAGTTGCTCCATCGGGTCCTCCGGAAAGACTATGTTCAAGCGCTCTTTGATCATCGCCTTGTAGCGCTTCACCAAGTCCTTGAGGTCATCCACGGAAAGCTGATTATCGAATTGCACGCCGCGCGATTCCTTCACCTCGTCGATGATCTCCTCGAACGGATCATGCTCGTCCTTCGACTGGGGCTTGAGCCCCAAAACAACGTCTCCGTACATGGCGACGAAACGGCGGTAGCAATCGTAGGCGAAACGCTCGTCACCGGTATTTTTGATGACGCCCTTGATCGTCACGTCGTTGAGTCCCAAATTCAAGACCGTATCCATCATTCCCGGCATACTGGACGCCGCGCCGGACCTGACGGATACCAGCAACGGGTTGTCGGAATCCCCGAATTTCGCCCCGATCAGTTCTTCCATTTTCCGAAGTGACTGCTCTACTTCGCCCTTCAACTCAGGAGGATACGATCTATCATTCTGATAGAAGTAGGTACAAACATCAGTGGTAATCGTGAAGCCCGGCGGCACTGGAATTCCAAGATTCGTCATTTCCGCAATATTGGCGCCCTTACCGCCCAACAGGAATTTCATCTCGGCTTTACCTTCAGCTTTTCCACCTCCGAAGAAGTAAACGTACTTAGCTGCCATAGCTCGTTCCTCTCTCTTTGAGTTTCCAATTTCAGTTTCTACATGGACTTACTCGCCCGAAAACATTCCTATATTATTATTCTTTAATATATAACACGATATGCCGACAAGGACAGTCTCCACATTAAAACAAGGGAATGTTCTTGCGTATATTCGACCGCGTCCAATGTCAAGCGGGAAAACCCGATATTCCATACCATCACTGAAAATAATTCAAAACGCTCTTCGGAATTGTGGATCGACGGTAACCATCAAACAAAAAACCCCCGCCTGAAAACAAGCGGGGGCAAACAACCCACGCACGGTGTAAACCCGTGCGCTCAGGATCGTCGGATTTAGATCTCGAGCCAGGAGTCGGAATACACGTTGTGACCCATGATGACTTTGGCGGTCTTCACGTAATCAAGTTCTTCCTTGGTGAGAGAACTCATGTCGATCGGCTCGCCGTCTTCTACTTTGTGCACCAGGGCTTCAATGTCGGGACGCTCGCCGCGGCAAATCTGATGGAGCGTCTTGTCGAAGCAGTCGGCGATGACCGAGTACAAGCCGTGACGCTTAAGAATGATGGCCATGACCTGATTCAGGATCGGCCTCAGATGCTCCGGAGGACCATTCGAAACATTGGAAAGACCGATGGTGCTGCGGCAACCGGGAGCGATGTCCTGAAGCATCTTCAAGAACTCGAGCATGCTGATGATCTGAATCTGCTGCACGTTCACAGGGGTCTGGATCGGATCTACAAAGATACGCTCTACAGCAATGCCGAACTCTTCCATGCCCTTGTATACGATCTCGGAGCAAAGGGCCCCGCGCTCGTTTTCATCACGCGGCATGCCTTCAGGACCCCACAACAGAGCAACCCAGTCCGCATCGAACTCTTTGGCCAGCGGAAGCAGCTTTTCCATTCTCTCGGGGCGCACCATGATCGAGTTGATCAAAGGGCGTTTCTTCTTCACAGCCTTCAAACCGGCTTCAATCGCCTTGATATTGCTGGTATCGAGGCACAGAGGAACATCGACGACTTCCTCCAACACGGGGACCAGCCAGGACATGACCTCGACACCCGTCTTACCCGCGGGGCCGATATTCAGGTCGATCCAGTCCATGCCGGCTTCCTGCTGCTGAAGCGCCAGTTCCTGCAAGGGCTTGGGATCTTTCGTCTTCAGGGCCTTACCATAAACGTTGCTGATAATATTAAGGTTTTCACCAATAAGCTTCATCAATACCTCCTCCTGACCAGGTATGCAGAGTGTACGGTCAAGTAAATTTCAAGACGAGCGAGCCGGTCTGAAGCTCCTCCCGCTTCAGACCGGCTCGATTTTCCTTACGCAGGGGTGAAGCTCTTGAGGAACTTGGGAATGAGAGCAGCATCTCTCGGGCCGACTACGATCTTGTAGCCCGGGATTTCCTCTTCCAGCTCACCGCTCATACCGGCAGCGTAACCGGGAACAACGAGGGACTTATGTTTCACCTTCTCTTTGATCCCGCACTTGTTGAAGAACGAACTCACGCTTTCCGCGCTGAACTTGCCGGCGGCCCACGCCGGCATAACGGACAGACCTTCGGTATCCTGAACCAGCAGC
>CAYOVG010000058.1:0-24301 GCA_964407285.1 uncultured Syntrophobacteraceae bacterium | reverse complement strand
GGGGAGTACGTGGCGGCGTGCCTCTCCGGGGTCTTCTCCCTGGAAGACGCCCTCTGCCTGGTGAGCGTGAGGTCGAGGCTCATGCAGTCCATGCCGGCCGGGGGCATGCTTGCAGTCGCCCTTCCGGCGGAGGAAGCGGAGCAGCTTCTACGTGGCGACGGACTTTCCCTGGCGGCGGTCAACGCCCCGAACCAGTGCGTGGTTTCGGGACCTTCGGATGCGCTCGGCGTGCTGGAGCGGGGGCTCATCGGAGAGGGCGTGGAATGTCGCAGGCTGCACGTCTCCCACGCATTCCATTCCGAGATGATGGACGGCGCCGTGGAACCGTTCCTGGAATGCGTGGGAAAGGTAAGGTTGAACCCGCCTCGCATTCCGTTCATTGCGAATGTGACCGGCACGTGGATCGGCGAGGAGGAAGCCGTCGATCCCCGGTATTGGGCCAAACAACTCAGGTATCCGGTTCAGTTCCTGCGGGGGATGGGGGAGTTGATGAAAGACCCCGGCAGGGTGATCCTGGAAGTGGGACCGGGCCGCACGCTCGCAACGCTTGCGATGAAGCACCCGGACAGGCTCCCCGGGCAGGCGGTGTTCACGTCGATGCGCCACCCGAAGGAGGAGGGGCCGGACACGGAGTTTTTGCTCGCAAGCCTGGGAAGGCTCTGGATTTCGGGAGTCCCGGCGGACTGGAAAGGCTACTGGTCCGGGGAGCGGCGCTACCGGGTCCCCCTTCCCACGTACCCCTTCGAGCGGCGGCGCTACTGGATCGAACCCCGGAAGAACGTGGGAAGCGCCGGTCCCTTGCCGGTTGTTGGAACATCCGTTCCGGTAAGAAGGCCCGACATCGCGGACTGGTTCCATGTCCCTTCGTGGAAGCGTTCGCCGTTGCCGGTTCGCGGGTTGAAGGGAAAGGCTTTGGAAAAGTTCCGCCTGCTGGTGTTCGCCGACCGGTGCGGCCTGGGGGACAGGATCGTGGAGGGGCTGGAACGGCTCGGGCAGGACGTCGTGATCGTGAGGGAAGGCAGGGAGTTCAACCGGCTGGGCGGAAGGGAATACGAGCTGCCGGCCGGGCGGAAGGGGTATGAGACCCTCTTCCTGGAACTGCGTTCACAGGGACTGCTGCCTCAAAAAATCGTCCACCTGTGGAACGTAACCGCCAGCGACGGGGAAGGCGATGCGGTGACGGCGATGGAGCGGGCCGGGAGGGCCCAGGACATCGGTTTCTACAGCCTCCTCGGCCTCGCCGGGGCCATGGACACGATGACCGGCGCGGAGCGCCGCGGTGGACTGGAAATCGTCGTCGTCTCCAACGGCCTGCACGGGGTCACGGGAGGGGAGACCCTCTTCCGGCCGGAACGGGCGACTCTGCTGGGGCCGGTCAAAGTCATCCCGCAGGAGTATCCCGACATTCGTTGCCGTAACGTCGATATCGACGACATCGGCGTCGTCACCGGTACCGGTCCGGAACTTGAAATCGAGGTCCCGCAGAATACGGTGGACCTTCTCCTGGCGGAAATCATGACGGGTCCCGCCGACCCTGTGGTCGCCTACCGGGGCGCTCACCGGTGGGTGCAGACCTTCGAACCGGTCAGGCTGGAAGATGCCGGTCCCGCGGTTCCGTTCCGCCTGCGCGAGCGCGGAGTGTACCTCATAACCGGGGGACTGGGCGGCGTCGGGTTCGAGCTTGCCCGGCATCTGGCCGAAAGCGTGCGCGCCCGGCTGGCGCTCACGGGGCGTTCCTCCTTTCCCGAAAGGGGGCGCTGGGAAGACATTCTGCGTTCCGCCGCCGTCACGGAGACCCTGGAAGGGGGAGTGGAAGTGGAGAGGAACTCCACCTATATCCGGGAAGACTTCATACGCAGCGCGGAAGCTCGCATCGAGAAGGAACTCGGGATAAAGGGCATCCACTGCTATCCCGGTTTCCGGGAAACCGCCGGCGCATTGTGTTCGAGCTACGTCTGTTCCTACCTGGCGTCGAACGGGGTGCGTATCGAAAGGGGGACCAGGCGCCTCAAGGAAGACCTGTTGAGGGCTCTGCGGATACTCCCGAAGTTCGAAAAGTTCTTCGATTTCTTCATTCAGATGCTGGTGGAAGATGGAATTGCGAGGGAAGAACGAGGGATCGTGGAATTCCTGAAGGACGAAGGGGATGTGGGCGATCCGGAGGATTTGAAGGCCCGCGCGGAAGCGAAGTATCCGGAGTTCCAGGGAATGTTTCAGCTCTTGGATCACTGCGTCCGCCACTATGCCGACGCGCTGAGCGGCGCGATCGAAGCCATAAGCGTCGTGTTCCCGGACGGCGTCGACAGCCTGTGGGCCGAAGCGGGCAAAAGGACCGTGGAACACCAGAACCACCGGGTCTACCGGACTTTGCTGGGGGAAATCGTATCCACCGCGGTGAGGGCGGTGAAGACGGCTTCCGGAAGTAGGGGAGGGGCGGCGGTCCCCGGAGTGAAGGATCGGGCCCCCGGCGGGAAGGTGCGCATACTCGAGATCGGGGCGGGCAAGGGAGTGCTGACCCAGGCGGTCGCGCCGGCGCTGGCCGGAGAAAACGTCGAATACCATTTCACCGATCTTGGACGCTCTTTCGTCATGTCGGCGCGACGGAAGGCGGATGAACTCGGCTTCGATTTCATGAAGTTCGGCGTCTTCGACATCACGAAGCCGCCGCGGGAGCAGGGGCCGGAATATGCGGACGGCAGTTTCGACGTCGTGTTGGGGCTGGATGTCGTGCATGCGACGAAAAACGTCGGGGACACCATCGCCAATCTGAAACCGTTGCTTGCGCCCGGCGGTGTGATGGCCCTGGTCGAATCGGTCCGCCCTCAACGATGGGACATCATGTGTTACGGCCTGGCGGAGGGGTGGTGGTACTTCGAGGACCATCGCCGTGCTTCCGGAGGTTCGCCCATGCTGAGTCCGGCCCGGTGGGAGGAAGTGTTTCGCGAGCAGGGGTTCGAATACGTAAGAGCGTATCCCGATGATGAAGGGAAGCGCTCCGATACCGACTGCAGCCTGATCGTCGCCCGGAAAGGAACGGCGGTCGATGGTTCCGGCCGGCCGGCCGATCGTTCCCGTTTCGAGGGGAATCGTTCAACGGGTTACGAATGGGGAGATCTCGAACTTCTCCGGAGGGGAGACAGGACGTGGGACTCTCGGGACTTGCCCGCGCACGAGGAACGGGAGAGTTGTTACGCGCCCCGGATACGGGAACTGATGGAACTGGAACAGCTCGGGGCGGAAGTGATGGTCGTGAGCGCGGATGTGTCGGATTTGGACCGGATGCGTTGCGTCGTCGAGGAGGTGGAATCCCGGTTCGGTCCCATCGACGGCGTCATCCACAGCGCGGTGATCGAGGACAAGTGCTCCATCCGCTCCAAGGGGACCACTCTTCGAGAGAACGAATTCGCTCCCAAAGTGTGGGGGACCCTCGTGCTCGATGCTCTCTTCCGTTACAAACCGCTCGACTTCATGGTGCTTTGTTCCTCGACCACGGGCGTTTCCGGAGGATTCGGACAGGTGGGCTACTGCGCCGCCAACGCATTCCTGGATACCTTTGCGCACTACAAAGCCGCCGCCGGTTCACAGGGCGGTTCGCACCCCGCGAATGTGATATCCATCAACTGGGGCCGGTGGCAGGGCGTGGGGCTCGCCGTCGATTTCGAATCGTGGCACAAGATGAGGACCGGCGAGGAACTCACGGGAGGAATGACCGTGCGGGAAGGCATGGATGTCTTCAACCGGATACTCTCCACGGACGGACTCCCGCAGGTGATCGTTTTCATGGAGGGGCCGGACCCGCTGCCGAAATGGGGCGGCGGGGCGGCGGCAGGGTCCAGTGGAGGCCGAGGCGACAGCGGAACCGCCGGGTCCGATTGGCCCGGGTGGACCGGCGGGACCGGCCGTACGGGCGGCGAGGTCCCGGCGGCAGCCGGCGCTCCGAAGCCGCGTGAAGCGGAGAGGAAACCCTCCGCCGCGATCCCGCACCCCCGCCCGGCGTTGGGGAACGATTATGTCCCGCCGGAGAGCGCGACGGAACGGACCATCACCGCCGCCTGGCAGGAAGTGCTCGGCATCGGGCAGGTGGGCGTTCACGACAACTTCTACGAACTGGGCGGCGACTCCCTGGTGGCCCTCCAGGTAGTCTCCCGGTTGAGGGCGGCGTTCGAAGTGGAACTCACGGTCGAAAACCTGTACGAGGAACCGACGCCCGCGGCCCTGGCCCGGCGCATCGAGGCGATACAGTGGGCCGTGCAGGGCCGCGGAACGGGGGAGAGACCGGGAACCGCGACTGCCGGCGTCCGTGACTCCGCCGGCGCTGGGCGTGCTGCCGGCGCTGGGCGCGCCGCAGGAGATATCGGCGTCGGAGAGTTTTCCGGCTCCGGGTTTGGCGCTGCCGGGACCGGCGCAGGTCCCGATGAAGACGACCTGGAAGAGGAGGGAATACTGTGAGTTCGGTAGAGGACCTCTTAGCCCGCCTCCGGAAGATGAACATCAAAATCTGGGCCGATGGCGAGCAGTTGCGCTACAAGGCCCCGAAGGGCGCTCTGACGCCGGATCTTGCGGAAGAGATTCGCGGGTGCAAAGGGGAGATCCTGGATTTTCTCCATGAAGCAGCCCGGGCCTCGGGTTCGGTCCCGCCGCCGATCGCTTCGGTCCCTCGGAGCGGCCGGCTGCCCCTGTCGTTTGCGCAGCAACGGTTGTGGTTTCTCTACCGGTTGGAAGGCCCGAATCCCGCCTACAACATACCGGCGGCCCTGCGGTTGACCGGACCTCTCCGCGTGGAGGAGTTCAGACGAAGCTTCGACGAACTGGTCCGCCGCCACGAGATGCTTCGCACTACCTTTGCGACGTCGAGTCACGGAACCGCCGCGGACGGGACCGTCGCGGACGGGACCGCCACGGACGACGCCACCCAGGTGATCACCCTCGACCCGGCCATCCCCCTGCCGCTGGCGGACCTGTCCGGCATGCCGGAACCGGAGCGGGAAGCCGAAGTCCGGAAGCTGACCCTCCGGGAGTTCCAGCATGAATTCGACCTCACCGCCGGACCGCTCCTCCGGGTGAAACTCCTGCGCCTGGGGGAAGAGGAACACGTCGTCCTCTGGACGATGCACCACATCATCGCCGACGGCTGGTCGATAGGGATTCTGATCCGGGAGCTGGCCGCCCTCTACGAAGCCTTTTGCGACGGCCGCACGTCGCCTCTGCCGGACCTGCCCATCCAGTACGCGGACTTCGCCTCCTGGCAACGCCGGTTCCTCACTCGGGACGTGCTGGCCCCGAAGATCGACTACTGGAAAAAATGCCTGCAAGGCGCGCCCCCGGTCCTGGAACTTCCCTCGGACCGGCCCCGGCCTTCGCTTCAGACCCTCCGTGGAGCAACCGAACCCGTCAGGATCGGCGCGGACACGGTCGCCCGCCTCAAAGCGCTGGGAAGGGAATCGGGAGCGAGCTTTTTCATGGTGCTGCTGGCGGGATTCGCGGTCCTGCTCCATCGCTGCAACGGTCAGGACGACCTGGTGGTCGGGACGAACGTCGCCAACCGGGGCCACAACGACGTCGAATCCCTGGTGGGGTGCTTCGTGAACACCCTGCCGCTTCGCATCGACCTGTCCGGAAATCCCATGTTCCGGGAACTGCTGCAGCGGGCTCGGAAGACGGCCCTGGGGGCTTTCGCGCACCAGGACCTTCCGTTCGAAGTCCTGGTGGAGGCGCTCCAGCCCGAACGCAACCTCAGCCACAACCCTCTCGTCCAGGTCATGCTCCTGCTCCACAACCAACCCATGGGAAAGCCCCGGCTGCACGGGATTTCCATCGCTCCCGTGGAGATGGAACGGACCACCTCCAAGTTCGACCTGACTTTCGAACTGGAAGAATCCGGCGACACGGTCGAAGGGGTGGTGGAATACAGCACGGACCTCTTCGACGCCTCCACGGTCGCCCGGATGGCGAGCTATTTCGTAAATCTGCTGGAAGCCGCGGCCGAAAACCCCGAGCGCCGGGTTTCGGAACTGCCGCTCCTGACGAGCGAGGAAAAACGCCGGCTGCTCCTGGAGTGGAACGACACGGCCAGGGAGTATCCGAAGGACAAGTGCATCCACGAGCTGTTCGAGGAACAAGTCCGCCGGACGCCGGACGCGACGGCGGTGGTGTTCGGAGGGCGGCGGCTCTCCTATGGGGAACTGAACGAGCGCGCCAACCGGCTGGGCCGTTACCTGGCTTCCCTCGGCGTGGGACCGGATGCGCCGGTGGGGATTTGCATCGAACGCTCCATCGAGATGATCGTCGGGATGCTCGGGATTCTCAAGGCCGGCGGAGCGTACGTGGCCATGGACCCGTCCTATCCCGCGGACCGCCTGGCGGTCATCATGGAGGATGCGCGGACGCCGGTGGCGCTCACGAGCAATGCCGTGGCGGGCAGGCTGCCCCGAGTGGGGGGGGGTGCTCCGGCAATCGAGAGGGAGGCCGGTGGGGCGGCGTCTTCGACAGGTCGGGACATCACGATCGTGCGCCTCGACGGGGACTGGGAGAAGATATCACGCGAGAGCGCGGAGAATCCCGCATCCGGAGCTACGCCCGACAACCTGGCGTATGTGCTCTACACTTCCGGGTCCACGGGACGGCCCAAGGGAGTGATGATCGAACACCGGTCCGTCAGTAACCTCATCGCGGGGCTGACGGAGAGGATCTACGACGCCTGTACCGCCCCCAACGCCGGAAGCGCCCGCGCGGACGACGGGGCGGGCGGCGGCGGGCTCGGAGTGGCGCTCATGGCGTCCATCGTCTTCGATGCGTCCGTGCAGCAGATCTTCGCATGCCTCCTCCATGGACACGCCCTGTACATCGTCGATGAGGAGACGCGGCGCGACGGAAAGCGTCTCTGTCGATTCTTCCGGGAGAACCCCGTCCACGTGGCCGACGGCACTCCGAGTCTTCTCACCATCATGGTGGAAGCCGGTCTGCCGGGACTCGACGGCCTGGCCCTGCGACGCCTCATCATCGGGGGCGAAGCCCTGCCGCGAAGCCTGGTCGAGGAGTTCTTCCGACAGCGCCGCGGGATGGACGGAAGTATTGCACTCACCAATATCTACGGGCCGTCGGAATGCTGTGTGGACGTAACGGCGCTCACCATCGGCCACGGCGACGCCGGCGGCCGCGGCGCGAGCTTCGACCGGCTGCCGCCCCAGGCGGTCGTTCCCATCGGGCGGCCCCTGGCCAACGTGCGGATATACATCCTGGACAGGTATGGGCTCCCCGCGCCCGTGGGGGTTCCCGGAGAGTTGTGCATCGCAGGCGACTGCGTCGGACGGGGCTACCTCAACAACGAACGGATGACGGCGGAGAAGTTTGCGCCTCACCCCGGCATCGGCGAGGACCGGCTCTACCGCACCGGCGACATTGCGCGCTGGGGAAGCGACGGCATTATCGAATTTCTCGGGCGCAACGACGACCAGGTGAAGGTGAGGGGCTACCGCATCGAACTGGGAGAAATTGAAAGCCGGTTGCGCGAGCATCCGAAAATCCGGGATGTCGTGGTGACGGCCGTACAGGTTTCAGGGGCCGGGACCGGGGCGGGGCCTGCTGTTGCGGGCTCCGGCGGGTATAAGGAGATTGCGGCGTACCTGGTTACGGGCGGGGAGGTAACGGTTTCGGAACTTCGCCGGTTCATCGCCGAAAAGCTTCCGGACTACATGGTCCCGGCGCGTTTTCTGGTGCTGGATGCGTTTCCGATCAACGCCGGCGGCAAGGTGGACCGCAAGGCCCTGCCCGACCCGGCGGAGGAGTCGGCGTCCCTGCGCCGGGGGGTCGAACATGCGCCGCCGCGCGACGAGCGCGAAGCGCGCCTGGCGGGAGCCTGGGGAAAGGTGCTGGGCCTCGGGGAAGTCGGGATCAAGGAGAACTTCTTCGCTCTTGGGGGGGATTCCATCAAGGCGCTCCAGGTTGCGGCGCGGCTGCGCGAAGAGGGGCTGAAGCTCGAAATCCGGGACCTCTTCCTGCACCCCACCGTCGAGGAACTGGCTCCGTACCTCAAGGAACCGAGCGTGCGCGGGAAAGCGGGCGAGGGTCGGACGGCGGAAGCGGAAGGAAGAATCGGCCCCAGCGGCGGATCGGAAGGAGAAGCGGGGGATGCGGAGGCCGTTGCCGGTGAAGTGGAGCTTACGGCCATCCAGCGGTGGTTTTTCCGGGAGTTCAGCGGCAATCCGAACCATTTCAACCAGGCCCTGCTGTCGGCTCCGAGGGAGCGGCTGGAAGAGGGACCCCTTCGCCGCGCCGTCGGGGAAGTACAGGCGCACCACGACGCTCTTCGCCTCTCGTTCAGGCGGCGGGGCGGCGAGTGGGTGCAGGAATACCGGGGTATCGACGGTATCGGCGAACTCGAAGTCGTCGATCTGAGCGACGGCATAGCCTCCGGCCCCGGCGCGCCCGGAGCGGACGCTTCCGGTCCCGGCGGGGCCGCCGGAAGAATGGGGTTGCATTCCGCAAGCGCGTTGGAATCCCATGCCGCGCAAGTCCAGAGCGGCATGGACCTGGAACGCGGACCGCTCATGAAGGCGGTGCTCTACCGCCTGCCCGAAGGGGACAGGCTGCTGCTGACGGCCCACCACCTCGTGGTGGACGGGGTGTCCTGGAGGATCATTCTCGAGGACCTCCAGGCGGTCTACCGCCAGGCGCAGGCCGGTGACGCGCCCCGGCTGCCTTCAAAGACGGATTCCTTCAAGCAGTGGGCGGAGCGGATACGGGCGTTCGCCGATTCCGATGCGCTGGAGGAAAAGCCCTACTGGCAGGCCGTGGAGGCGATGGGCGCGATGGGTGAACAGGGCTTCCCCCCATTGGCCGACCCCGAACCGAATGCGGGAGACCATCCGACGGTCAACCGGGACATGGCGTTTTGCTCGGTGAAGCTCTCCCCGGAGGATACCGCGAGCCTGCTCACGGATGTCCACCGGGCTTACGGAACGGAGATAAACGACATCCTGCTCACGGGACTGGCGCGGGCCGCGCGCCGCCTGCGGGGGCTGTCCAGGCTGGTGGTCCTCCTGGAAGGCCATGGGCGCGAGTCCCTCTTCGACGACATCGACATCAGCCGCACGGTGGGGTGGTTCACCAGCATGTACCCGGTGGTGCTGGATATTTCCGGTACGGACATGGACGACCCGGGCCGTCATATCAAGATGGTGAAGGAGACGCTCCGGAAAATCCCGCGCAAAGGGGTGGGGTATTCGATACTCAAATACGTCACGTCCGCGGAACTCAAGGCGGACATGGCGTTTCGCCTTGCACCCCGCGTGAGCTTCAACTACCTGGGGCAGTTCGGCCGGGAGATGAATTCCGGCCTGTTCGCCCGCGCCGGGGAATCCACCGGTCCGTCGCAGGACCCCGACGCCCGTCCCCCGCACGACTTCGAGGTGCTGGGAATGGTCTTCGAGGACAGCCTGGAACTGGCCGCGGCCTTCAGCAGCAAACGATTCCGGGAAGAGTCGGTCCAAAAGTTCCTCGACGCGTACAGGGAAGAGCTTACCGGCATCATCCGTCACACGAAGGAGAAGGACCAGCCCGAACTCACTCCCTCGGATATCGACTACGACGGCTTCGGGATCGACGAACTGGACGCATTTCTCGACAACCTCTGAACAAGACACGAAGAGGACTTCATCCATGGCGGTCGACAAACGCAACGTCAAGAACATCTATCCGTTATCTCCCATGCAGGAGGGCATGCTCTTCCATGCGCTGATGGACCGGGACCGGGCGTCATCCGCCTATTTCGAACAGTGGTCCTTGCGGCTCTCCGGGCAGGTGGATGCGGGAGCGTTCGAAGCCGCATGGAACGAGCTCTTTCGCCGTCACGACATCCTGCGTACGGTCTTCGCCTACAAGAACACGGACCGCCCGCTCCAGGTGGTGCTGCGGGAGCGCCCGATCGACTTCGCTTTCGAGGACCTGCGCGGCATGCCCGCGCCGGACCGGCAGGAGAGGATCGACGCCCTGCTCCGGGATGACCGGGAGCGCGGGTTCGACCTCTCCCGCGATGGGCTCATGCGGGTCTATCTGCTGCAAACCGGCGACGCGTCTTACCATGTGATCTGGAGCCATCACCATATCATCATGGACGGCTGGTCCCTGGGGCTCATCCAGCGCGAATTGCTGGACATCTACCGTTCGATCCGGGAGGGGCGGCATCCGTCGCTTGCGCCGGTTCCCCCTTACGGCTCTTACATCAAGTGGCTGGAGCGACGGGACCGGGAGGCTTCGCTCCGGTACTGGCGGGAATACCTGGACGGCTATGAGAATGTGGCTACCCTCCCCGGCGGCGACGGGAGGGACAAAGGCAGGGGAAGCGGAGCGGCGGAGCGTGATCGTGGCCGGAACTCGAAAACGGCGGAAACAACGGATATCGAGCGTTGGCTTTTCGAACTCGATGAAACCGACACCCGCGCTGTCGGGGAGCTCTGCCGCGCCCGCGGCGTGACGCTCAATTCCGTCGTTCAGGCGGCGTGGGGAATCCTCCTGGGACGCTACAACAACGTCTCCGACGTCGTGTTCGGAAGCGTCGTCTCGGGGCGTCCGCCCGACATCGAAGGGATCGAGTCGATGGTGGGGCTTTTCATCAACACCGTTCCCGTGCGCGTGCGCATCGGAGGAGACGGCGGGGAGGGGTTCATGGCCCTGGCGCGGGAGATCCATGAGGCGTCGGCCCGGAGCGAACCGCACCATTACTGCCCGCTCGCCCTCATCCAGGCCGAAACCCCCTTGAAGCAGGGGCTGTTCGACCATGTCATGGCCATGGAGAACTATCCGGTGGACGAGCAGTTGCTGTCTCCCGAGACGTATGCCGGATGCGGCTTTTCGGTGGATTCCGTGGAGACGTACGACCGTACGCACTACGATTTCGACCTTGTGGCGCTGCCGGGCGATCGACTCCGGTTCCGCGCCACCTACGATACGGGGCGCTACGACAGGGAACGAATGGAGCGCATGGGCGGGCATCTGCGGCAGATCTTCCGGGCCGTGCTCGCCGACCCCGACGTGAATGTCGGGGACATCGACATCCTGACTCCGGCCGAGCGGGAGGAGTTCGTCGTCCGGTTTAACGACACCGACGCCGATTATCCGCGAGACAAGACCATCGTGGACCTTTTCGAGGAGCAGGCCGCGAAGACCCCCGACGCCGTGGCGGTCGTGTGCGAGGGGCGGGCGTTGCGCTACGGGGAGTTGAACGAGCGCGCCGAGCGCCTGGCGACCTTCCTGCGCGAGAAACATGCCGTCGGGCGGGGGAGCATGGCGGCCATCCTCCTGGAGCGTACGGAACGGGTCGTGGTGGCGATCCTGGGAATTCTCAAGGCGGGGGCGGCCTACGTCCCGCTCGACCTGGAGTATCCGCCGGAGCGCATCGCGTTCATGCTGGAGAACGCCGGGTGCCGTGTCGTGGTGGCCGAGCCCCGGTCGGCGGCCCTGGCGGGAGGGCGCGATGTGGTAAGCCCCGATGTGGGGTTCGATTTCGGCGCGGGCGGCGCCGGCGGCGGCGATACCGGTTCATGCGCGGGTCCCGGCTCCGGTCCCGGTCCGTCGGGATGCGGAGGTCCCTCTTCCATTCCCATGCAAAAACCCCGGCCCGATGACCCGGCCTATGTGATCTACACGTCGGGCTCCACGGGGACTCCGAAGGGTTGCGTGGTGACGCACCGCAACGTGGTGCGGCTCATGGTCAACAGCCGGCACGACTTCCGGTTCGGCGGCGAGGACGTATGGATCGTGGCCCACTCCCTTGCTTTCGATTTCTCCGTGTGGGAGATCTACGGAGCGCTGCTCTACGGCGGGCGGGTCGTCGTTCCGCGCCGGGAGGACGTGCGCGACGTGGGGACGTTCCTGGATCTGCTGCGGCGGTACAGGGTCACGGTGCTGAACCAGACCCCCCCCGCCTTCTACAACCTCATCAGGGAGGAATGCGCCGGGAACAGGCACGACCTGGACGGGCACCTGCGCTACGTCGTCTTCGGGGGCGACCGCCTTGAACCGGCCTACCTGCGCCCCTGGATCGAGATCTATCCCCCGGAGAAAATCGCCCTGGTCAACATGTACGGCATCACCGAGACGACGGTGCACGTAACCTACTGCCGGCTCGGCAGGGAAGACATCGAAGCCGAGGAGGGGCGCTCCCCCATCGGGAGGCCGCTCCCCGAGACTCGCGTGTACGTCTGCGCCGCCGGGGCCGGCGGCGTTTATTCGACTCCCGCGCTGCGCTTGCAGCCGGTCGGGGTCCCCGGCGAGATGTACGTGGGGGGAAGCGGCGTCGCGGCGGGGTACCTCAATCTGCCGGACCTCACGGGGGCCCGCTTCCTTGCGAGTCCTTTCCGGGAGGGAGAGCGGCTTTACCGTAGCGGCGACCTGGGGCGGCGGCGCTCGGACGGTACGCTGGAATACCTCGGGCGAAACGATCACCAGGTGAAGATCAGGGGGCACAGGATCGAGCTGGGGGAGATCGAGCACAGGCTGCTTGCCTGTCCGGGAGTGAAAGAGGCGGCCGTGCTGGCGAGGGATGCCGGCGGGAAGGGTTTCGGGAGGGGCATCGGGAAAGATGCCGCGGCGGATGGAGGAAGAGCGGCGAATACGCATGCCGGGGAAGATGAGGCGAAGGAACTGGTGGCGTACGTGGTGGGAAGCGAGGACCTCAACACTTCGGACCTGCGCCGCCGATTGGGCGAGGTTTTGCCCCAGTACATGACGCCCGCCCGGTTCGTGCGGATGGATTTCCTGCCGCTTACGGCCAACGGCAAGCTGGATCGCAAGGCGCTGCCGGACCCGAGCGCCGGGCGGATGCTCGATCTGGGTTCGACGTTCGAAGCCCCGCGCACGGACGTGGAAAAACTGCTGGCGGAATCCTGGGAGAAGATCCTCGGACGCTCCCCGATCGGCATCCACGACAACTACTTCTCGCTCGGGGGCGATTCGATCAAGGCCATCCGGGTGCTGTCGCGCCTCCACGGCCAGGGGGTCAAGGTGGACCTGCGGGACCTCTTCCAGTTCCCGACGATCGCCGAACTGGCGCCGCTCGTATCGAGTCCGGATCACGGACGGGGGGACGGGGATGCGGATGCGGGCGCCGGCGCGGGTGAGGGCGAGGGCGAAGGAGCGGGTGGAGACGCCGGAACGGGAGGCGCTCCGGTGACGGGCCGAGTGCCCCTTTTGCCCATACAGGCGCGCTTCTTCCGCGAACACGGCGTGGACCCGCACCACTTCAACCATTCGGTGCTCATTCGGTCCCGGCGCAGGCTGAACGAAGAGGCGCTTCGGGCGGCGCTTCGCAAGATCCGGGAGCATCACGACGCATTGCGCATGGTGTACCGGGTTTCGGAGAGCGTGCGGGAAGCCGGGAAGTCGGAGGGAGCAGAGGGGGTAAACGGGGCGGAAGGGGCTGCGGCGGAAGCGACCGCGGTCGTTCAGGAGAACGTCGGACCGGACCATCCGCCGAGCTTCGAAGTGAAGGACTTGAGGCGGGTGCAGCCGCGGGAGGGAACGGGCCGGGACGGCGGCCCGGAGGTTGCTCCGGTTGTTCCGGGAGTTTCGGAAGGTTCGGAAATCCCAGGGGGCCCGGCAGACAATCCGGAAGCGGTCCTGGCAGCCGTGACGCATGAAGTCCAGGGGAGTTTCAAGCTGGATCGGGGGCCGCTCATGAAAACGGTGCTGTTCCGGCTGCCCGACGACGACCGGCTGCTGATCGTCATCCACCACCTGGTGGTGGACGGAGTGTCGTGGCGGATTCTGCTGGAAGATCTGGCCTCCGCCTACGATCAGTACGTGGAGAGTGGAAAGATCGTTCTGCCTCCCAAGACCCATTCGTTCAAGCGGTGGGCCGAAGCGGTTCATGGATTCGCCCGGAAGGGTGGAGCGAGCGACGAACTGGATTTCTGGCGAAAGGTGGAAGCTTTTGGAAGTTCGAACAGGGCAGGAGCGCTTCGCCTGCCGCGCGATTTCGATTCGGAAGAAAACACCTACGGGCATCAGGCGGTCGAAACCGTCCGGATGTCCGGAGAGGATACGGAAGCGCTTCTCACTGAAGTCAACCACGCCTACAACACGAACACGGGGGACATCCTGCTGACCGCGCTGGCGCGGGCCATCCGCTCCTGGTGCGGGCGCAGCCGGATGCTCGTAACGCTCGAAAGCCACGGCCGGGAACCGCTCTTCGAGGACATCGACGTCAGCCGCACGGTGGGCTGGTTCACCAGCGTGTTTCCGTTCCTCCTGGAACTCCCGGAAGATGTGGGCTCCGTGCGGCACGAAATGGAATGCGACAGTGAAAGCAGTCGGGACATCGGGAGCAACATCGGATGTGAGCGGGACGTCGGGCGCGAGATCAAAGCGGTGAAGGAGTCCCTGCGGCGCGTGCCCCGAAACGGCATCGGGTATGGGATACTCAAATATCTCACCCCCGGTTGTCTCGCCCCCGGCGGCGATGAAGAGGCGGGCAGCAACGGGCCCGACGCCTGCATGGATACCGCTGTCGGCGGCCCGCAGGCTTGCAGGCCGCCGATCGTGTTCAACTACCTCGGGAGCTTCGACGAAGGCGTGTCGTCCGGTCCCTTCGAACCCGCCCCCGAGGAACCGGGAGGCGATGTCAGCCCTCTCGCCCCGCGTCCCTGCGAACTGGAGGTGAGCGGCATCATCACCGGCGGACGCCTGCGCCTCGGCATCGGCTACAGCCGCAAGCAGTACCGTCCCGAAACCGTCGGACGCCTGCTGGACCTCCTGCGCTCGGAACTGAAGGTCGTGATGGATCACTGCAGGAGCAGAAACGCCGCGGAACTCACCCCCAGCGACCTTACGTACAAAGACCTCAGTCTGGACGAACTGGACGACCTTTTTGACGCCGACTGATTTCAGCAATGGGGCTTCTGCGGGAGCCGCCGCCGGCCCCTCGTCTCTATTTTTCGTTGATCGTCGCGGCGACTCTGGCCATGACCATATCGTGGAGCCACACGGGAAGCTTGCTCGTAAGCCCCATCACCATCGACATCTGCCACGGGAAATCATACACTCTCTTCCGGCTGTAGATCGCATCGACAATCCGCTTCGCGGCATCGTCCACTTCGAGGAGAAAGGGCATCTTCTGTTTGTTGTTCGACGTCATCGGGGTTTTGATATAGCCGGGACATACCGTGGTGACGTAAATCCCTTTCGAACGGAGTTCGGGGCGCATCGCTTCGAGTTCTATTCTGAGGGCGGCCTTGCTCCCGCAGTAGGAACCCTTCATCGGCACGCCGCTGTAGGATGCCATGCTCGACATGCCCACGATGTGCCCGAAGCCGCGTGAGATCATTCCCGGCAGCGAGGCATGGATCGTATACAGGGCGCCGAGGAGGTTCACCCGGTAGGTGGTTTCTATTTTTTCGCATTCACTGCGCGCGGCGGGAAACTGCATGCTCACGCCCGCATTGGCGACCACCAGGTCGACCGGTCCGAGCGTATCGCCGACCTTTTCGGTGACGTCGAATATCTCGGCCCGGTTGGATACATCGCAACAAAAGGCCTGCGCCCTGCCGCCGTTGCGGTTGATGCTGTCCGCGACCAGGGTGAGTTCGTTCATCCGGCGGCCGATGAGCGCCACTTTGCATCCTTTTCGGGCAAGTTCCAACGCCGTCGCTTTTCCGATACCACTCGATGCGCCGGTAACGATGGCGACTCCATAACGCGCGTCCATTGATTCGCTCCTTTCCGTATTTTTCTGTTGTATTGTCGATTCTTTCCGACTTCGCTTCCGATATCCGACACCTGGCATCCGACTGCCGTTTTGACGGATTCCCGCTTGCGCGCATATGCGTTAACGGTAAGGGTCCGCATGGGGGTAAGGGTAGGGCGGGGGGCGTCCGCGCCGCTCAGGGGTGGCGGGGACGAAACCCCGTCCTACCATTGGTCACCGGCCCGCACAGGCAGGGCGTCGAGTCAACGCCCATGCGCCGGCGCGGGAATGGCGATGAGTCCTCTCGAGTATTGGCTCAAACACATGGCCTATGAACCATGCCGAAAAACGGAGGGACGAATTCATGGCGCGACGCTCCGGCGCCCGTTGCGTCTCCGAGCGAGGAGAAAAGAACGTGAGACCAGGGAAGACCGGCAGGGTTCATAGATCTTTCGGGATTGGGGTTAGGATCGGGTTGATTTTGCAGCATGAGGGAGCTGCTCTGTGACTTGACACGACATTGAAAAATCGCCGGTGCATCGACCGGTTTCAAGAGCGCCGCGCACCGTATGCACGACGGCGCCGGACGGCCGGAACCGGCTGCGCCGCCAGGCGGTTCCTACTACTCCATGCAAACCGGGCGGTGGAATGGAAACCGCGCAGTTCTCGAAATCATCTAATTCCGAACGTTCCGCGAGTCAAGGGCTCCGACCCCGGGACGCGCAATCGCGTTCAGCATGCAGCTTGCAGGATTGACGGGCATAGCCGTTGAGGCCACATTATCAGTCACTCTTCATCCCTGTCGGAGGCGGGATCGGAGGACTCATTTATGCAAACGTGGTCTGTCGCCCCTATATATGCCAGGTCCGGTAGGCCTGGCTTGCAGACCGGTTCGACTTCGCGCTCTTGGACTCTCCACGCGGCGTAGAGCAATGCATGCAAGATGTCCTCACGATCGAGATAGGGGCAGTCTCCGAGGATTTCGTCAATGCAGCGGCCCGGGACGGTCTTACCCCACGCTCAGGATATCCCTGCGGACCCGGGGTCTGAAAGGCGGAGTCCAGGCGCGTTCTCCGGTTCTCAGCGAGTACGCCCCCATTCCCATCACGGTGCTCTTTCCGACATGGATCAGCACCCCCAGGCGCAGGATGGGCAGTAAGACTCCGGGAACGTTTCCGTAGCGAACGGTCCCGAGCAGGCCGCTAAGGCTCTGGGCCTTCATCTGCCGCCGGGAATTCCTGCTGTGCGACTGCCAGAATACACGGTCCTCAAGAGTTACAACACTCCTGGCAGCCTCGATCGCGCGGTTTTCCTCCTCCCTCAGAGCCGCCTTGAGTGGTTGCGCGTCCGCACGCCCGTCCTTCCACCCACCTGGAAAAGCCTCTATAAGATCGTGCCTCCTTCGCAGCAGCGCCCTGATGAAATCTTCGAACGGAAGCTCCCTGTCGAGCCTTCGGCCATGCCGTTCGATGATCATGGGTGTCAGAAGCCGCAGTTCCACCTCGTGGGACTCGCGTGAGGCTACAGCGTCAACCGGACAATCTTCCGGCCATGAGAGAGGGTCGGGCGGGGCGATGAGGTGAGCGCCCCTGAAGATCGGAGCGACAGCGGCCCCGGACGGGGCAAGAAGATCGATGGATTCCAGGAAAAGGGGCGTGCGGTCGCGGCTCAGACCGCTTCGCCCCAGCCGGTCGAAGGCCGCCACAAGGTATGGAAGCCGTGCCCAGACCGTTTTGCTGAAAAGCGTCAGACTGAATCCGAGAAGATCGTCCTTTTCGAAACACTGCGGTTCCGGCTCCCATTCCACATGCGGCGCAAAGGGACGGGGCGGCGTGCGGGCGCCTCCTCGTTCGGCCACAAGGTCTTCGTAGAAGTAGGGATACAGGCAGTCATTTCGCATCGGACACTGCCCGCACTCCATCTGCCGTGAAAAGCACGACGTGTGCTTCAGCGCCGGTCCGAAGGCCCCGCGCCACAAATTGCCCGGAAACGCGGGCAGGCGGAGCGGGCCTCCTGCGCGGAACGTTACCGCCAGGGTGTACGAATCAAAAGGAATTCCGGCGCTGTTCATCTTATCCATCGACTCATGCATATAGTCTCTTCGTTACACTGCGTGAAAAACAGGAAATCGCTCATACGCGACGCATGCCGGCCCTTTACGACGGCCGCGACGACATGTAGAATATACGGATAGAAAGCCGATCGAGTCAAGCGGGAAATGGTGCGGACGAAATATAGATTCGCGCGAGAGGAGAGGATGGTGAAAAGGTAGTGAAAATGGCGATCAAAGGCGGATTTACGTTTCTGCGGGTTTTGTGACGGCGGCGCTACGGATCGGTCCTGAGACCTGGACATATTGCGGTGCGGAAGCGGCGCGGTCGGGAAACCCCGTCGCAACGACCAGTGAGCGAGAGACGACCGCGACCGGACGGAAGTCGGAATTCGGTGGTCGGATGTCGGACAAATCCATTCCAACATCCGACCACCGATATCCGTCTCTGTGCTCTCCGTGGTTTTCACGCCACCATGCGCGAAACGGTCTCATCTCTGCTCCGGTTGTGGTTTTTACACCACCCCCCACGCAACGGGTACGCTTTGACGCTTTGGGAACCCGCAACCCGTAACGCGCAACCCCCCACAACCCAACTTCTTCAGTGTCCGCAGGAGGGGCATCCGCCGCCGTTGTTGTCCTCTTTGGCCTTGTCGCCGCCTTCCTTGTCCTTGCCGTACTCCTTCACGATATCGGCGATTTCCCTGAGGCGGTCTTCCACCTTCCGGAAAAGCGTCTCTTCCGGGTAAGTACCGTCCGGCAGGCGTTCACCGGCTTCCATGCCGGTCAGGATTTCGATACCCTGCTCGATGGTCGATACGGCCCAGACATGGAACTTGCCTTCCTTCACGGCCTCGATGACTTCATCCTTGAGCGTGAGGTTCTCGACGTTCTTCGCCGGGATCAGGACCCCCTGGCGTCCGCTGAACCCCTTGGCCTTGCAGATATCGAAGAAGCCCTCGATCTTCTGGGTCGCTCCGCCGATGGGCTGGATTTCGCCCTTCTGGCTGACCGAACCCGTCACGGCGATTCCCTGGTAGATCGGCACGCCGCTGATCGCGCTGAGGAGCGCATACAGTTCCGTGCTGGACGCGCTGTCCCCCTCGATCATCCCGTAGCTCTGCTCGAAAGTGATCGATGCCGTAAGGGAGATCGGCTTGTTGTGGGCAAACCGGTCCCGCATGAAGCTCGTGAGGATCATCATGCCTTTGTTGTGGATATTGCCGGCCAGCTTGGTTTCCCGGTCGATCGATATCGCCCCCTCGCGCCCGACGGAAACGACCGCCGTGATGCGGTTGGGCCTCCCGAAGACGTGGTCGCCCGTCATGAGGACGGAGAGTCCGTTCACCTGCCCCACCTTTTCCGTGTCCGTTTCGACCCAGAAGATGTCGCGGATGATGTACTCCTTAACCCGCTCCTCGATGAGGTTGGCCCGGTAGATGCGCTTGTCGAAGGCCGTCTGCACGTGCTTGCGGCTGATGAATTCCGCGCCGTCCAGCCCCGCGAAGTAGTTCGACTCCCGGAGCAGGTCGCTGATGTCCTCCAGTTCCAGGCTCAGTTTCTTGCGGTCCTCGGTCACGTACATGCTGTACTCGAGGAGTCTCGCCATGCCGCTGTGGTCCACCTGGCGAAGATCGTGTTCCTTGCAGAACTGCGCCACCATCCTGGCGGACTTCATCACGTTCGCTTCGTCATTGTCCATCTGGTCGCTCAGGTGGGCCTTGACCTTGAAGAGCCTCTGGAAGCGGTCGTCGTACTGGTACAGCAGTTGGTAGATGTACGGGTCGCCCGTGAGGACGATCTTCGCATTGAGCGGAATCGGCTCCGGACGGATCGTGCGCGTGCTGAACATGCCGTACAGTTCGCCCACGTCCTCGATCTTTATCTCCTTATCCTGCAGGGCGCGCTTGATCGCCTCGTAGGACAGGTACCACTTGAGCAGATCGAGCGCTTTCATCACCAGGTATCCGCCGTTGGCCTTGTGCAGCGCCCCGGGCTTGATCATGGTGAAGTCCGTGAAGAGCGCTCCGAACCACGCCTGCCGCTCGATGGTGCCGAAAAGGTTCGGGTACGCCGGGTTGGACTCGACCACCACGGGCGCGCCGGTGGTTTCGGAATTGTCGATCAGAACGTTGATGTCGTACTTGCGGAACGTCGCCTCGCGGGGCGGCATCGGGAACGGGCCCGCCTGCTGTTGCTGGGCTTCGGGCTTCTTCTTGAAGTCGTCGATGTTTTCCAGGATGTCCTCCTGGGCCATCTTCAGATAATCGACGACATGGTCCTCTTCCTTGTACTTCTCCAGGTAGGCTTCGAGAAGCTGCCCCACGACGAAAAGAGCGATTTCGCCATCGAGCTTCGAATGCTTTTCCTTGAACTCCGTCTCCGCCTCGCGGATGTTCTTGATCGCTTCCTTCATCTTCTCGTGGAGTTCGTCGCTTTTCTCCCGCAGGGTCTTTCTCTCCTCATCATCGAGCTGCCGGAGTTCCTCCTGGCTGATGGGTTCCCCCTCCTTGGAAGCGGGTATGATGACCATCCCCACCTGGGAGAACTGGAGGATGAACCCTTCTTCCTTCGCCTGGCTGGACAACTGATCGATGATGTCGCGCCTGCGGTGTTCGAATGCCTGCTGGATTTCGCTCTCCTTGGCGCGGTAGTCGTCGCTGTCGAAGACTTCGGGAATCCTGGCCTGAAGGATATCGATGAATTCGTGCATATCCTTCTTGAGGTCCTTGCCCTTCCCGGCCGTCAGCTTGAGACTCTTGGGCTTGTCGGGTTCCTTGAAATTGTAGACATAGCACCAGTCGGGCGGTACGGGCTCCCGTTTCGCCTGTTCTTCCAGGAAGAGCTTCGCGATATACGTATGGCCGGATTTAGGAGAGCCCGCGATAAATATATTATAGCCGCTTTCCTTCATCCCCATACCGAAATGGATGGCGTCAATCGCTCTTTCCTGACCCACTACACCATCGTCCAGGGGGGATAGATCAGCAGTGTTCTCGAATGGCAGCAAAGCCGGATCAATATGCGCACGCAATTGATCTACCGGTACTTCAGGATAGGGTTTGGGCATCTCTCATCCTTCCATCAAATGAAAATATCGTCTATGCATCACGCCTGTCACATGCTTATCATCCGTCTCTAGACTTCTATAAACCTTCTGGTGCGAAAAGCAAGCTCGATCAACTTATAATGTCCAGCCGCGCGCGCTTTTTCCGGCTGGACGCGGCGGCCTGCAACACCGCTCGAATGGCGTTGATCGTAAATCCGCTCTTCCCGATGACCTTGCCGAGGTCGTCGTCGGCCACCTTCAGTTCGAGCATCACATTGCCGTCGTCTTCCCTTTCGGCGACCGCCACCTGCTCGGGGTGGTCCACCAGAGATTTGACCAGGTATTCGATCAGAACTTTCATTCCGCAAGTCCTCCTGTTCTCTTTGCTTGCTGGTTACATCCACTGATTCCGGTCCACGAAAAACACGAGACCATGAAATGGCGTTGACCATGAAAAGCCTTGACCACGAAAAGCACGAAAAAACACGAAAAAGGATCATGCGGCTCCTGCGCGGAAGCGTCGGAACCGGGCGCTCGTCGGGGTCGTTTTCGCCGGTGACGCCGAGTCAGCGGGCAAGCTTTTCGCGGACGGAGCGCACCTTCTGCTCGGGAGTGCCGACACGGTCCCGCCTGTCGTCGATTCTCACCTGGGTCAGCACCCGAGGAGCGCCCGCCGAGAAACAGCTTTCGTGCATGCGCCGCAGCACGGACCAGATCTCGTCCAGGTCTCCCGAAACGATGGTGCCCATGGCCGTCAATTCGAAGTTCAACCCGCTTTCCTCGAGCACTTTCACCGCCCCCGCCACATACCCGCTCATGCTCGCGCCTTCGACTCCCAACGGGACTATCGTTATTTCCGCAATCGCCATGCATGGCCTCCCTGTTCTTTTCGCAGTCTTTCGTGGTTATGCTTCAAGCGTGGCTCCCGCGTGGGGACCCGCTGAGTTCCTTTTCGCCTCTTTTCGTGTTTTTCGTGGTCAATTCTTCCTGGTCAACGCTTTTCAGGTTTCCCCTGCTCGAGGACCTCCCCCAGGCCGTCGAGCGTATCGAAGATGTCCTCCTCCGTGTGCGGCTCGAGGGTCAGTACGGGGTCCTTGCCCCTTGCCCGCAGGAACTGAAAGAGGAACCGGAAATCGATATTGCCCTTCCCGACGGGCAGGTGGTCGTCGCTGCTTCCGTCGTTGTCGTGCAGGTGGATCTCCCGCACGTATTCCACCAGGTCCTCCAGCCATCCAGCGAGAGGAGTGCGGGAGAAACTTTGCTGGTGCCCGACATCGAGGCAGAAGCCGAAGCAGGGAGAGGAGATGCGCCGGAACAATTCGCGGTGAAGCGACGGACCGTCCTCCCAGACGTTTTCCAGCAGGAGCGGAGTCTGAAGCCGCTCCGCCTGTTCCACCAAAGGTTCCCAGAAGGCCACGCTACGCTCCAGCCAGGCTTCGCGGCTGAAACCATGGTGCCGGAAATCGAATCCGGTATGGCAGACCACCTGGACGGGGCTGAAGATGCCGGCGATATCGAAAAACTGCTGCAACCGGAAGCGGGCGGTGGAACGGACGAGGGGGTCCACGCCGCCCGGGCACAAGTCCCAGAACGGGCCGTGGAGCGTGACGCGAAGTCCTCGCCGCTCGAGCTTTTCCGCAACGCTCCGGCAGTCGGATCGGGTCACCCGGTCGAGTTCCTCGCCCGAGAACCCGATTTCCGGATTAACGCCGTCTGAGAGCATCATATCCATATACCGGGGCAGCAGACGCCACGGCATATTGATCTGAACCAGTTCAAGCATTTGTCGCATTCGGGGGCTGAATTGCCTTTGCTCCATTTTTCCATCCAAAAAGTAGTGTGAAGAGAAGCTCAGGGTCATGGAGTTTTTTTTCACGGCCTGTCGAAATAAAACGAAAAACCCGGTCTTTGTCAAATGAATTCCATTGAATTACGCAGCCGGACAGGGGTGGCGTCAACCGGCCAACCGGCCCTTCAGGCCGTCCGAAAGGCCCCCGTCGGGCGAAAAATCTTGCCTTCTCATCCCTTACGTGCAAAGATCGGCGGTTTACGGCGCCTTACGACGAACTATATCGGAATACCGGTTTTTTTTCGTTTGCCCCGCGTCCGGCCGTCCCGGACCGTCTAAATGGCGGGGACGGGCCCGCCGGATGAAGCGCTGCCAACCAGATTAGAAATAGGAACGTATATGGCTCAATCTCGAAGAATCGACTGGAGAAACGTCGTTCTGCTGGCCGTCAGCCTCCTGCTCTGCATCGTGCTCGCCGAAGCGCTCCTCAGAATGTTCGTGTGCGGTAAAGACGCGGCCAACGAATTCCAGTCCGGCCCCTACAGGTACGATAACAAATATTGGAAGACGTGGCATTTTCCCGACATATCCATCCAGCATCGCAAGGATTGCTTCGACGCCCGCTATACGACCAACCGGTACGGGATGAGAGACGACGACGTCAACTTCGACCTGCCCGGCATCGCGCTGCTTGGAGACTCCTTCGTTGATGGATACTCCGTCAATGATAACGAGCACATGGCCCACGTAATGCAAGCCGCGCTCGCCGGTAGGTACGATGTATGGAACTTCGGTGTGTCCGGCGGGTTCTCGACGGTGCACGAGCTGGCTCTCTACGACAACTTCGTGCGGCATTTCCATCCCAAGATAGTCATCCTTTTCTTCCTCAACTACAACGATCTGTATGACAATATCAAAGCCATGGACGAAGGATTCATCACCGAGGACTATAAACTGTCGTACGACAGGGCGGGCTCCTTCGAAGAGGTGACGGCCTATCTGCAAAGCCACAGGTTCACCGCCGGTAGTTCCATGGTGACCATATCGCGGAAATTCTGCCTGAGCAGGCTGGACAACTACCTCCAGCACGTGTTCAACATCAGATTGCACAACAGCCGCAGCATCAGGCAGATTTACAGCATCGAGGAAACTCCCGAAATCGGCCGGGCCTGGAAGATTACCGAAATTGCGCTGGAAAGGTTGAATCAGCTCGTCGGCGGTTCCGAAGGTTCGCGACTCGTCGTCGTCGACCTGGCGGACCCTTACCAGACCGATCGCAACTGGGTATCCATGGCGTCCATGATGCCGGGAGGGGCCATCGATCCGAAGTACCCGAACAAACGACTAGAAGCCGTTTGTAATCGCCTGGGCATCACATACTACGATATGTACGACGACGTGATGGGATATATACATGCGAACGATCTGAGATTTCCATACCTCTCCCATATGTGCGATAAGCACTATAACCCGCTGGGACATAGGCTTACGGCCGAGTTGGTGGTCTCGTTCCTGAAACGCAACGGGATGCTGTAGATGGATTGTCCTTTCATAGCTTACCTGCTATGAATAAAACAATTCAGGGCAATCGCATCTAAAATTTGAGCACATCAAGGGAATGGTAACATCTCAATAAGTCAGGGCGAGGTGCGTAGGAGAGAAGAGGCAACACCACATTAGTGTGTTGGCCTATGCACAAAGATGCAAATGCGCCGTTCGTGCAATACGACACCA